>NZ_ATHL01000075.1 GCF_000445125.1 Novosphingobium lindaniclasticum LE124 | reverse complement strand
AATCCGGTCTCTCCGCAACGGCGGTCGATCGGGCCCGGCCACGCGAAAACGCGTACAAGCTGTCTGATCGCGATGGGCTCTATCTGCTCGTGAAGCCGTCCGGCGCTCGTTACTGGCGCATGAATTTCAAATTGCACCAGCTGCAGCGCACTGCCTCCTTTGGTCTTTATCCCGAAGTCATCCTCGCAGAAGCCCGGCAGCGCCTGCTTGAAGCGAGGCGCCTGCCAAGCAGGGCATCGACCCGGTCCATCAGGCTAAGCTGGACAAGGTCACCGCGTCTATAGTGGCAGAAAATACCTTTTAGTGAATTGCGGAAGAGTGGCTGGAAGCTACGCTCGAAAAGCCACCAGCCAAGTCGATGCGTAAATGCAGTTAGCAATTCAGCCTGGCCATGCCCGGCACCGGTAGACGTTGGCGGCGGCCCGTCCGGCTGCGGCCCGATGATTGTCGCGGTTGTAGCGGTGAGCGGCTGGTGCGAGCCCGGCGATGGAGCCTCCTGTCGCACCCTTGACGTTGGGCGCGTCCGATGGACGGACGCTTGAGTGGGCCGATACAAGCATGATCAAGGTGGACGATGCGAGATATTGATCCGCGACTTTGCGTATCTTGTCCCCGCCGTCGTTCACTAACTCACATCGCGACGACGGGCTTCGCTCTCGGTGGGCATGGATCGCCTACAAGCATCGGGCTGTTTTCGTGCCTAGCTGGCGCAAGAGCGACTACGTTCGGTTCTGGGTTGATCACCAGCCCTCTGTCGACGATTGGCGAAGATGCTCGAAGCCGGCCGCCCGCGTTGTCAACCCCCGCCGAACTCCGCCAGACCCAAGGTGCAGTAAACCCGTCTCAGCCCTTTGCAGTCACTGCGGATCGCGAGAAGGGTCTTTGGAAAACTGCAGGCGGCCTTCAAGATCGGATCTTCGCGGCACCTTGTACGGCTTCGCTTCAAGCGACAGAAGCGACGTTGCCGCTCGTCGTGCCCTCTTTCTGCGAGCTGGAGGCTATCGCCCTGTCGGCCGGTGCCCTTTCCGCGTGAAGGAAGGTGCGCCGGAAGCTGGCAAGCGCCTGACCGACGATCTGGTCCATGTTGTAGTACCGATACGTTGCCAGCCGACCGACGAAGGTGACGTTCTCCTCTGACCTTGCCAGCGCTTCGTACCGCTTGAACAGCGCCTGGTTCTCTTCGCGCGGAATGGGATAGTAGGCATCTCCCTCTGCCTGCGGATACTCGCGCGTGATGCTGGTCCTGTCGTTTTCCTGACCTGTAAGATGCTTGTATTCCGTGATCCGCGTGTAAGGCGTCTCGAGATCCGGATAGTTGACCACGGCGACCGGCTGGAACCACGGGGTGTCGATCGTCTCGTGCTCGAAGCGCAGCGAGCGGTATGGGAGCTTGCCGAAACGGTACCCGAAATATTCGTCGATCGGCCCGGTAAAAACGAGCTGCGTATGCAGGTAGGCACTTCGTACTTGCGCGTAGTCGGTGCCGAGCAGCAGATCTATGTTCGGGTGGTCGAGCATGCGCTCGAACATTTTCGTGTAGCCCTCAGCGGGCATCGCCTGGAACCGATCATTGAAATAGCGGTCGTCGGTGTTGGTGCGGGTGGGCACGCGTGACGTAACCGTTCGGTCGAGCTGCGAAGGATCCAGACCCCATTGTTTTCGGGTGTAATCGCGAAAGAACTTATCATAAAGCTCGCGTCCGACAGCGGCGATCACGACATCTTCCGACGTCTCGATCAGGGGAACCGGCTCCGCCCGCGAGGCCAGGAACGCTTCCGCTTCGGCTTCGCTCCTCAGGTCGAGGCCATAGAGGATGTTGATGGTCGTCCGATTGATCGGGATCGGCACCAGCAAGCCGTCCACCTTGGCGAGCACCCGATGTTCATAGGCTCGCCATTCGGTGAACTGCGACAGGTACTCGAAGATTTCGGTGCTGTTGGTATGGAAGATGTGTGGTCCGTACTGGTGGATCAGCAGCCCGGCATCGTCGAGCCTGTCGTAGGCGTTGCCCGCGATATGTGGACGGCGATCGACGACCAGCACTGTCTTGCCAATGGAGGCGAGCCGTTCGGCCATGACCGAACCGGCAAAACCCGCACCCACTACCATGACGTCGTATTTGGGCGCGGCAGGAGGCCAGATGGTGGGTGAGACGATGGGATGCAGCGCCTGGCCGGCCATCAACACCGTATCGATCAACCCACGCATCCGCGTGACGGTATCGTCCCAGTTGGTCTGGAGCAGAAGCGCGTCGGCTTCCTCCAGCCATTTGCCGTCCCCCCGTGCCAGCGCGAGCGCTTCGTCGCAGGCCGCCACGAAGGCATCGGCGCCCTCGGCGATGCTTACGCCCTGCAGGCCGCCGTAGTGCCGCACCACGTCGGCGATCGGCGTGGATACCACCGGCTTTCCCGCGGACAGATACTCCGGCGTCTTGGTAGGACTGATGAATCTGGTTGCTTCGTTGATCGCAAAAGGCATCAGCGCCACGTCCCAGCCCGCCAGATGGGCCGGGAGTTCGACATACGACTTTCCGCCCAGGTAATGGAGGTTGGGGCGCGCCGGCAGGTCGGCAGGGTCGATCTTCACGACCGGGCCGACGATCAAGATGGACCATTCCGGCCGCGCATCGGCCAGGTGGGCCAACAGCTCCAGATCCATGCGTTCGTCGACCACGCCATAGAAGCCGAACCGCGGCCGCTGAAGCGAGCGCTGTTCGGGAGGTTCCTCCATCGTTTCGCGCGCTACGACGAAGTGCTCACGCTCGACGCTGGAGGGAAAGGCATGTACGCTCGGGTGCCGGTCGCGCTTGGCTTCATAAAGCGAGTAGCCCCCGGTGAAGACCAGGTCCGCGGTTCGCAGCAGCTGAGCTTCGCGCGCGAGAAGATCGGATGGCGCGAACTTGAAATTGGCAAGTTCGTCCATGCAGTCATAGACGATGCAATCGGCTTGGAGATGCTGGGAAAACGACAGCATCATCGGGGTGTAATACCAAAGCAGGAGCTTACCCTCGCGGTTGGCCTCTACGCCTGCGAGCAGCACCCGCAGGGCGGCGTCCATCCCTTGTTGATCCAAACCTTCGGGCAGCTCCGGGCAGGCGACCGTCACGCCGCTTGCCGGGCATGGCCGCAGCGACAGGCGAGGCTTTTCCAGTCCGGCGATCTGCATCGGCTCTTCCCAGAACACCACCTGGGACGAAGCGGCCAAGCGCGTCATCAAGTGCTGCGGTCGTTGGAACACGAAATCCCACCGCAAATGGCTGAAGCAGATAATCAGCAAATCGCCGACACCCATCCTCGCAATTTTACCGGATCCGGCGCAAGCATTATAAGCCATGTTAATTCTCCGCTTGAGCCGATATTTACTGGAACACTACAGGTTAAACATCGTTCCCTGAGTAAATTTGCAATATACTCGACCAACAGTCGCTGTACTGAGAACGCCTAAATTCGCAGGCTACTATTGCAGTTCCGAAAGCTCGCTCATGATTGATCTTGAACTTTGGGCCGGTGCAGAATGCACGGTCAATCGCGTCGGGGACGAGTTCCGGGATCAACTGATCCTGACGGGGCATGATCGCCGTCCGAGCGACATCGAGCTGCTGCCCGACCTCGGCGTGAAGGCGCTGCGCTTTCCGGTGCTCTGGGAAAGGGTCTCGCCGGACCAGCACTCGGCTCCCGACTGGGACTGGAGCGATCGCGGCCTGAACCTGCTCAGAGCTTTGCAGCTACGCCCGATCATCGGATTGGTCCATCACGGCAGCGGGCCGCGGCATACCTCGCTTCTGGACGACAGCTTCGTGGATGGCCTTGCGGCCCACGCGCTTGCCACGGCGCGGCGCTATCCGTGGGTGACGGACTGGACACCTGTCAATGAACCGCTGACCACCGCGCGCTTCTCGGCACTTTACGGTTACTGGTATCCCCATGCGCGCGATGAGGCGGCATTCTGGACGGCGTTACTCACGCAAGTCGAGGCAACGCGCGCCGCGATGGAAGCAATCCGCAGCGTAAATCCATCCGCCCGGCTCATCCAGACCGATGACCTGGGTCGTACTTATGCGACTTCGGCACTTGCCGATCAGGCGGGCTTCGACAATGCGCGCCGCTGGATGGGATGGGACTTGCTGTGTGGCCGAGTCGATCCCGGGCACGATCTGTGGAAACGGCTGTGCGACCATGGCCTTGAGGCACGCCTGCGATCGCTAGCAGACCAGCCGTGTGTACCGGACATGCTGGGGATCAACCACTATCTCACCAGTGACCGCTTCCTGGACCACCGGCTACAGCGCTATCCTCCACGGACTCACGGCAGCAATGCAACGCGCGCTTTTGCCGACGTGGAAGCGGTGCGAGTGCTGGACCCACCCGCGGCAGGCCTGCGCGGTGCCCTTCAGGAAGCATGGCATCGCTACGGCCTGCCTCTGGCCGTTACCGAAGTCCACAACGGCTGCTCACGCGAAGAACAACTGCGCTGGTTTACCGAAGCGTGGTCTACGGCGGACGAGCTGCGCAGCCAGGGAACCGACGTGCGCGCGGTCACGGCCTGGGCCTTGTACGGCAGCAGCGGCTGGAACACACTGCTGACGGCGCCCGGCCTCTACGAATCCGGTGCATACGACGTGCGCAGCGGTGCGCCTCGCCCCACCGCCATGGCGCAGCTGATGCGGGCACTCACCACGAACAGCGCTCTGCCTCCGGCGGCCGAAGGGCTTGGCTGGTGGCACAGGCCTTCTCGGCTGCACCACCCCGTCGTCAACCGGCCGGCGCCGATGAGTGCCCATTCTCCTCCCGCCAGGCCCGGAGCCCGGCTCGTCCTGATCCTAGGAGCAACCGGGACGCTCGGGCAGGCACTCGCCCGCGCATGCGCACGGCGCGGTCTGGCCTATCATCTCAGCGGCCGCGCAGAACTCGATCTGCTCGATCCAGCGAGCATCGCGGCAACACTCGACCGGCATCGACCCTGGGCCGTTATGAACGCTGCCGGATGGGTACGCGTTGACGAGGCCGAGGACAACGACACCGCGTGCATGCGCATCAATGCGGGCGGTGCCCTAGCGGTGGCTCATGCCTGTACCACCCGTGCCATCCCAACCGTCAATTTCTCGACCGACCTGGTATTCGGCGACGCCGGCCTCTCGGTCTACCGCGAGAGCGATGTACCGGCTCCACTGAACGTCTACGGCAAAAGCAAATGGCGCATGGAGCAGGCTGTCGCCAATCTGTCTGGACAGCACCTGATCGTACGCACGGCGGCATTCTTCTCGCCATGGGATCGCTACAACTTCGCGGTTGCGGTGGTAGATCGCTTGCGCCGCAAAGAACGCTTCGCTGCAGCGAAGGATAGCTTCGTTTCTCCAACCTACGTCCCCCACTTGTGCGAGGCTACTCTGGACTTGTTGATCGACGAGGCCGCCGGCCTCTGGCACCTCAGCAACGAAGAGGCGGTAAGCTGGGCACAATTCGCAGTGCGGATCTCCCGCGCTTGCGGTCTGGACGAGAGCCTGATCGACTTCGTCTGCAGCGGCGATCTCGGTTGGAAAGCGTCCAGACCTCGAGCAAGTCCTCTGGCGAGCGAAAAGGGCGCGCTCATGCCCTCGCTCTCACAGGCAGTCCAGCAGTTCGCGCGGGAACTCGAAGGTTTTGTTCGATGATGGTTGCAAGCTGCCCGGAACACACGACGGTTCAAACTGGGTGCCAGAACCGCGCTCCAGGCTGTCCGGGATGATTGGTGATGACCGCCACGTTCGCGTAAAACCCGTTCGCTGCCCACGGACTTCGACGTGACAAGCCGCCGCCTGAGTGACCTCAGGCGGCGGCAAACATCGCAGGCCTTCCTGCTTAGATCGGCAGTGTTGGCTGCGGCCTCGTCTCGGCGCCCTGCCGTTCGTTGGACTCTGAAGAAGCGACACTTTCTTGTGCGGCGGCGACGAGGTCGTCCTTCTTCTCTCGCGCGGTGCTCATCAATTGATTGGTCTGCTCGGATGCTATGCCGCGTGCCCTTTCGCCTATGCTGCCCAAGGCTTGCTGCTCCGCTTCGCTCTCCGGCAGGAGGCTGCCAAGAAACGCACCTGCCGCCGCGGCCACAAGGCCACCGATCAGCGGGTTGCTGCTGTATAGTTGCTGGCCCTTCGCGGCCGCCGCTTCCACGGCCGTGCGGCTGCCGCCGGCAACGGCCTTGCCAGCCTGGGCGGCACTGTCCGACCATGCATGGCGGCGGTTGCGGAACGCCTCGGCAGCCTTGTCGAGCTTGTCGCGAAAGCTGTGATCATCATCGTCGTGCGACCGCTCTACCATGAAGTAGTTCGCGCGCGCGGCATCGCGGCGGCGCTGGTAGCTGGCGGCGTCCTCCCCATCGCGCGCTTCCACTCGTTCCATATGCGAGATGTAGTCGCGGTGATGAGGATCGACGCCCGGGCCGGACGACGGCTCGTGCTTGTGTCTCTCGATTTTAGGCAACTTGGCGTCGTTCTCGCTGACAAGCCAAATCGCGCCGCCCGCTATCATCGCTATTGCAAGAGGATTGCGACGGGCCCCGTCGAGCAGCATGCGCGCATCGACATTGTTGCTTTCCGCCTTGTCCAGCAAGGCATTGAGCAAGTTGCGAGGTGTGAGCTGGTCGCCGATGGCATCCACGGTACGGCTCATCTGTTCCTGTGTCCGCCGGATGTCGCGTTCGATCTCTGCAGGATCCTGGTGGGTCTGATCGGTCATGGTCTATGCTCCGGGAGTGAGATCGCCGCGAACGGCGCCAGGCGTACGCTCAAGTGTTCTGCGGCTTCGCTCCGGCGAGAGATGGGTAGCGCTCATTTTCTTGCGTGCGCTCGCGTAGAGGATCGCCGCGACGACAAGTGTCACCACACCAACAATCAGCGTGGCCAGCCCGAGGTTCTCGATGGCGTCGCCGAGCAGGTAGGCGATGCCCATCAGCACCACGCCGAGGCCGGCGATTCCCACCACGGCGGCTCCGAGCATACCGGCGACGGCGGCCTTCAAGTCGTCGGTGGCCTCGCGAACTTCGGCCAGGATCAACTGAAGCTGCTGCTCAGCGAGGTGAGATCCCTGGCTGGTGAGCTGGCGAACCAAATCGACTATGTTGTCCTGCCCTTGGCCGGATCCTGGCCGGGATGCGCTGCCAGGGAACGGCGTGGTCTCATCGTTCATAGCGAGGTCCCCACGTTTTGTGGAAGAACCGGGCTTGCAGCTCCGCCGCCGTCGGTGAAGCTCATCATCGGTGTTGCCGTGGCGGAGCCTTCGGATGCATGGCTGGGATAGGGTTGGGATTCGCGGGATACCGGCGTGGCTGGCGTCGATGGCGCCTGGCTGGTCTGCGAACCGCCCGCTTTGAAGACGCGCGAGGCCGCAAACCCGAGCAACGCACAACCGGTCAGGAAACTTCCCGGACGCTGGCGCGCGAACTGCTGAACATCGCCTACGAGCTGCCGGGAATCCTTCCCCTCGATAGCCTGCGCAAGCTGTTCAATCGACTTGGCCCCTTGTTCAAGAGCCGATTTGACCCAGCTCGGAGTGTCGCTTCCAAGTCCGTCGGCCGCGCTGCCGAGGGCGGACGATACGGCATGAGCCTGTTCGGCGACCTGGCCTTTACGATCATTGGCTTCCGACTGCAGACGTTCTGCCGCGGCACCAGCCACTCGGCCCGCGTCGCCGCGCAGTTCGTTTCGCAAGCCGCCGCCTTCGTTGTCCGGATTATGCATGGTTCGACCTCTCCGCAATTGTGACGAGACAAAGCGGGGACATACATATGGTTCCGGTAGTAATCGGCTGCGGCGTGCTGCGGATAGCCGCGGTAATGTCCAGTTCAAAGCAAACTTCGTCGCTTTTCGAGGACATGAAACAGGTTGTATGTTCAGCCATGCGGCACGCTCAGAGCCGCGATGTTCTTGTTGCAACTTAACCTGAGACATAACCGATTGAACTGCGGCGACTCCGATTTGTCTCAGCGCGCTGGCTAGGCGCCGCACTGACAGGCAGATCGTGCCCATCTCTGGGTCGAGGGGAGGAAGCCTCCTGCTTTCTGGTGCAGTCTCGGCGGTCGAGACTCCGGGCGCTGCTCACCCGAGGGACACGGATTCGCAAAGCACTCCGTCCGAACGATATCGATCCCGATGCCGCAGTGCATCGACCGTGATCTTGAAGGCAGGCAAGTTCGGGCGGCGATTCGGATAGTAGAGGAAATGGCCGTGGAACAGTGGGGACCAGTCATCGAGGGCCTGCACCAGCAGGCCTGATGCGAGGTGCCGTTCCACGATGCTTTCCGGTGATGGGAGGTTGCACGCTGGGCCAGGTCTTCTTCTGCAGGTCCGGCGCTGCGGCGGCGCTGTTCATGGCGCTCTGGGGCGTGATGAACACCGCCATGTCCGTGATCTGGATGACATGGATGTCGCGGAATGTAGACGATGCTCCGGAGGCTGCCGGCAGTTTGATGGTGGCCGCGATTCAGCTGTCGATCCTCATGCGCGGTGTCTTCGGCGGGCTGCTGCTCGACGGGTTCTCGATCCTCGCGACCTTCATCGGCAGCGTCATCCTGGCCGCTGTCGCACTCCCGCTCATCGGCAACGGCCCCCGGCTGTCGAGGTCGTAGAATATTCCGGTCCGCCCTCATGCAGTCATGATGGCGCGCTCGGCTCGACCTGCCCTAATCCATCCAGAAGCTATTGCCGACGCGGTTCTGGATGACGAAGCCTTTTCCGACGTTCTCAAGACGCTTGCGCACCAGACAGGCGCGCGAAGCTACATCGCAGGCTGGGCAAGCTATGGAATGACCCGGGTCGATGCCTTCAGCATGCAATGGACCGCGGAAAATATCGCGGAATACGAAACTCGCTTCGCCGCCGCGGACGTATGGAGCAACGCGATTCTCAGGACCTGGAGGCCGGGCAGGGCGCTCGATCTATCCGATCTGGTTTCCGATCGGGAGTTCGAGATGAGCTACCTTCACAACGAGTTCTTTCGGGTGATCGGCGACGATACGTACCGAACGCTGGCGCTGCCTTCGCAGGCGCGCTGGGGCAAAGGCAATATCGGTTTCCATCGCGGCAAGTCCAGTAAGGGTTTTGATGCCGATATAGTCAAGCGCCTCGATTTTCATGCCGGCCACCTCGGCTGCCTGTTGGCCGCCCGTGCCAGATTGGCAGCGGCGGACGGCGCGAATGCGACGTACAAGGAAATGTTCGACAGATTGGGTCAGGCGGTCCTCCTCGTGAGGGGCGATTGCAAGATCCTGCACGGCAATGCTGTGGCAGAACATATGCTGGCTGCGGGTGTGGCCGTCCGCCCATCGCAAGGGAAACTGCTCGCCATGGCTTCAGAGGCCGAGCGCCCGCTGATCGAGGCCGTGGCCCGCGTCAGCGTTGCCCGCGGTTTTCCGGCCGAGAGCATTCTGCTCCCGTTGCGCGGTGGCAAAGCCATCCAGGCGACGCTGGTTCCGGTGCAGAATGGCCCGTTTTCCAGACATGTGATGATCATCATACCGATCGCGGAGTCAGGCGATCGGAGCATCGAGCCGAGACTGCGTAAGCTCTATGGCCTTTCAGGAGCCGAAGCTGCGATCGCGGCGGGTCTGGCGGAAGGATCCACCATCCGCGAACTGGCGGATCTGCGCGGGACCAGCATCCATACCGTAAGGTTGCAGGCCAAGCGGGTGCTGGAAAAGCTGGGTTGCCGGCGGCAGAGCGAAGTCGTGCGGCTGATCAAGCAGATCGCGCCAGTCCACCCGCCGAGCAGCGGCTAACCGCCCGATGATGTGATGGTCTCGTGGGCCTCGGCGGAGCACCGGTGATCTCACATCCGTCAGGGAGAATTCAAAGAGGCAGGGCGGTCTTCATTTTCACCGACTGCATCGGAATATCTGTCTTCAAGCTGCGCACGCCCTCGATGCGCGCCAGATGCTCGGCTTGGAACCGGCGATAGGCTTCCAGATCGGGAGCGACGACGCGCAGCAGGAAGTCGCAGTCCCCTGCCATGAGGTGGCATTCGACGACATGATCGAGAGGGCGGACGCTGTCGATGAACCGCTGGACCGTATCCTGGTCCTGCCGGTCCAGCCACACGCGGACGAATACGCTCATTCCGAAACCAAGCTTTTCCGGGTTGAGAAGGGCGACATAGCCGTCGATCAAGCCGGCCTCTTCGAGCAGCTTGACGCGCCGCAGGCACGGAGAGGGTGATAAGCCGACCTTCCGCGCGAGGTCGATATTGCTGAGGCGGCCCTCCGCCTGCAGGGCGGCCAGGATACGGCGATCGATCGGGTCCGGTTGCATGGGCACGGCATGCCACGAAATTGCCAGAAGAGGCAAATTCGTTTCAGAAATTCAGCCATTCTCTGGTGTAATCGCAACCACATGATGCCCCAAATCGGCTAGATCACCCCCAGGAAGGTGAGACATGATGGACATGCAGCAGACCGCACTCGCAACAGTGCCCCAGCGGGAATTCGGCAGAGGTTTGCGCGCTTCGCTGCCGGTGATGATCGGCTTCGTGCCTTTCGCGCTCGTGCTGGGTGCGCAGGCGAGCGGCAAGGGGTTCGGCAAGGTCGAGGTTCCGTTGCTGACGGGCCTCAATTTCGGCGGCGGCTCCGAATTCGCGGCCGTGGGGCTGTGGACTTCGCCTCCCAACATTCTGCTTATCGTCGGCATCACCCTGCTCGTGAACAGCCGCCATCTCCTCATGGGGGCGGCTTTGGCGCCCTGGCTGCGCCACCTGCCGCCGCGCAAGGCGCTGCCGAGCCTGTTCTTCATGTGCGATGAAAGTTGGGCGATGGCGCTTGCCGACGCCAAGCGCCGGGCAGCGGAGGGCGGCGGCGCGGAAGGCCACGAGGCCGCCTTCAGCTTGCGCTATTTCCTCGGACTGTCCGCCGGACTTTATGGAACCTGGGTCGTCTTCACCGCGCTCGGTGCCTGGCTTGGCCCGGTCCTGGGCGACGTGTCGCGTTGGGGGTTCGACATGGCCTTTCCGGCCGTGTTCCTCGTGCTTCTCCGCGGCATGTGGAAGACGGCGCGCGAGGCGCTCCCATGGGCGATCAGTCTGGCAGCGGCCGCCGCGGCCTATCTGTGCCTGCCGGGCGCGTGGTACGTTCCGGCCGGCGCCCTTGCGGGTATCGCAGCCGCCTGGATCGGCGCCCGGCGATGATCGACCTCACGACCGTCCTGGCCATCGTCCTCATGGCCGTCACCACTTACGCCACCCGGATCGGCGGCTACCTGCTGCTCGGTGACCGGGAGCTGTCGCCGCGCTTCCTGACCGTGATGGACGCCGCGCCGGGATGCGTCCTCATCTCGGTCATCGCGCCCCACTTCGTCTCCGACAGGCGCGCCGATCTCGCCGCCCTGGCATTGACCCTCCTGGCCGCCTCGCGCCTCCCCTTGTTGCCCACCGTGCTGATCGGCGTGGCCAGCGCGGGCCTGCTGCGGCAGTTTCTACCGGGAACGGCGCTTTGAAACGCGCGCTCAGCGCGCAGGCCGTGCTCGCGCACCCGTCCATGACGGTATCCGCGCCGCCAGCAGGGCGGTCACGATCGCGCCGTAGAGCAGCGGACTGCGGGTATCCGCCTTCACCAGCAGGAAGTAATGCACCACGCCCAGGGCGGCGATCAAATAGACCAGGCGGTGCAGTCGCCGCCATGATCGCGGCTTCAGCTTTCGCCGCACCGCATCTGCGGAGGTTACAGCCAGGGGCACCAGCAGGGCGAAAGCGCCCATGCCGATGGTGATGTAGGGGCGCTTGGCGATGTCGGTGGCGATTTCCGCCCAGTCGAACTCATGGGCGACCCCGAGGTAGGTCAGCAGATGAAGGGTCACATAGGCGAAGGCCCATAGCCCGATGCGCCGCCGAAACCGCATCAGGCGGGGCATCCCGGAATATCTGGCCAGCAGAGTGACGGCCAAGGTCAGGCACAGGAAGCGCAGGCCCCAAAGCCCCAGTTCCCGCAAGACGAACTCGACCGGATTGGCAGTGAGACCGCCCGTGAAGCCCCACCACAGGATCAGCAGCAGCGGCGCTGCGCACAGGAGCCAGACGAGCGCGGATTCCAGCGCCGGCCGGACCGGCCGCTTCACCGCCGCCATCAGTAGAGCTGGCGCGGATCGAGCCCGCGATAGAGCCCCGCCACCTGCTCGCCGTAACCGTTGAACGGCAGCGTCTTGCGGCGGAAGAACTCGCCGATGCGTCGCTCCTTGGCCTGCGACCAGCGCGGGTGGTCCACGGCCGGGTTCACATTGCCGTAGAACCCGTATTCGCGAGGAGCCAGCATCTGCCAGCTGGTCTGCGGACGCCGGTCGGTGAAGCGGATGCGCACGATCGACTTGATCCCCTTGAACCCGTACTTCCAGGGGACCACCAGGCGGATCGGCGCGCCGTTCTGGTTGGGCAGCGTCTGCCCATAAAGCCCTACCGCCAGCAGCGTAAGCGGATGGAGCGCTTCGTCCAGTCGCAGGCCTTCGCGGTAGGGCCACTGGATCACGGAGCTTCGCTGGCCCGGCATCTGCCGGGGATCGCGCAGAGTTTCGAAGGCGACGAACTTCGCCCCGCTCCGGGGGCCGACCGCCTTGATCAGGCTGGCGAGCGGAAAGCCCACCCATGGGATCACCATCGACCATGCCTCCACGCAGCGCATGCGATAGATCCGTTCTTCCAGGGGAAAGCGCTTGATGAGATCGTCGATCGCATAGCGGCCCGGCCGGTCGCACAGTCCGTCGACGACGATCGTCCAGGGCCGGGTGCGCATCATGCCCGCGTATTTAGCGGGATCTTCCTTCCCGGTGCCGAACTCGTAGAAGTTGTTGTAGCCGGTCACGTCGTCCAGGGGCGTCCGGGCTTCATCGATGGGCATCCGGTTTGGGCGGAACCTGAGCGCGGTGGCCGAGGCGGGGCTGCTGCCGCTGCATGCGGCAAGACCCAGCCCGGCGACTCCGGCCATGAACTGCCGGCGTTTCAGATAGAGGCCGTGATCCGTGACATCGCGGTCGCGGAGGTCAGGCGCGTTGACGATCAGCATGGGAGGGTCCTTCGCCGAAACGCAACCACATTGACAGGTCCTGATGAACGGCGCCTGATCGGTGCCGCTCCCGCGACTATCCCGCTTTCGTCAGGAAGCGCTGCGACAGGCCGTGGTAGAGCTTTTCCTTGCACACGAACTGGGCGGCGAAATCGCCGATCAGCGCGGAGGCGAGAAGGGGCATCATCAGGCCTCGGCTCGCGGTCGTCTCCGAAATGATGATGACTGCCGTCAAAGGCGCGCGCACGACGCCGGTGAAATAGGCGACCATGCCCAGGAGCACGATGGCTCCGGAAGGATAGCCGGGAAATATCCCGCGCAGAAGATCGCCGATCCCGGCGCCGATCGAGAGCGACGGGGCGAAGATGCCGCCGGGGATGCCGGAAACCGCCGTCGCCAGGGTCGTCACGAACTTGGCCGCGCCGAACCAGATCGGCGCCTCCTTGCCAGCGATGATGCCATGGGCGGTGTCGTATCCGGTCCCCCAGGTCAGGCCGGTCGAGACCCCGAGCACGGCGACGATCGCGCCGCAGAGCATGGCGAACAGCACCGGATGGGCGCGAAGCCAGGCCATCGGCCGGGTCGGCGCGGTGCCGGCCGCCAGCATGAGGCGCGAGAACGCTCCGCCGGCAATGCCGCCGAGAATTCCGGCGACCGGCGCGGCGATCAGGGCCTGCTGGATTCCCAGGGTCTGGCGCATGGCGCCGAAGTAGATGTAGTCGCCGGCAATCCCCAGGCTGACCATGCCGGCTATCAGCACGGCGGCCATGACGAGCAGCGTCATGCGCTGTTCATAGGCGGCCGCCAGTTCCTCGATGGCGAAGGCGACCCCGGCCAGCGGCGTGTTGAAGGCGGCGGCGACGCCGGCCGCACCGCCCGCGATGTAGACCGAGGACCGCAGGCGGACGCGCAGCACGCGGTGCATGCGGCCCATGATGGCGGCGGCGATCTGGACCGTCGGCCCCTCGCGTCCGACCGACCCGCCGACGAGCAGGCCGCCGATCGTCAGGACGAACTTCGCGACCGCCGCGCGGACGGATACCAGAGTCGACAGCGAGCCTTCCGGATTCTTGGTCGCGGCCATCACCTGGGGAATGCCGGAGCCCTTCGCGAGAGGCGCAAAGCGCAAGGTAAGCCAGGCGATGGCGGCAAAGCCAAGCGGCGTGGCGATCAGCGGCGCCCACCACAAGCGCCCCGCCAAAACGTGGAACACGGCATTCGCCCGGTCCGCCAGCTCGGCGAACACCAGGGCCACGAGGCCGACCAGGACGGCCCCGCCCACGATCGCAACCCGCCGTCGCCAGACCAGTGCTTCGGGACCATGACGGCGCAGCGCCACGCGGACGCGTCGTGGCAACAGACGGTTCGGGATCATCACGGTGACTGGACTCTCTATGGGCAGGGGGAGAGTTTTCGGAACCCGGCCCTATTGCAGAGCTTCCCGAGCCCTGTCCACCCGCCCTTGGCTGAACCGAGGAACAGCCTGTTCCGCGTCGTGAGAGAGGCGTTTGATCTTCTCGGCGTTCCCTCGCGCGACGCCCGGTGTCCAGCAACTGGGTTTAAGGATTTCGCCGGGTCTTGCAGCCGGACGATCCACGATCTCGAGCGGTCCGCAAACCGATGATGCCGCCTCAGCCTGTCGCGCCCCCGGCACGGCGCACCTGCTCACCAGTGATCGTACATCTGCGATACAGAGGCACGACACTCTTAGAAAAACACGACGCGGCAAGGCCTTGGTAGCCTCGCGCATAAACGAAATGCCGACCGGCGGAGCGAAACGCACAGGTCGGAGCTCGTATTCTCACAGGAGACAGAAATGAAACTGCTGAAAATCGCCGTCGCCGTCGCCATGATGGCAGGCAGCATCGGGATCACGGCGCCTGCCAGTGCGCAGTGGCGCGATGGCAGGCATCACCGCGCCGAACGATCGGAACGTCATCACGACGTCCGCCGTCGACATTACTATAGTCGGCACGATCGCCGGTACGTCCCCCGGCATCGTTATGAAAAGCGCCGCCATTATCGGGCCCGTCATGCACCGCGATGCTGGACGGAATGGCGTCACCACCACCGCGTCCGGGTCTGCCGCTGATGGCGGGGGGCCTCTACCGTGCCGGTGTCCCGGCGGACCGTAGGGGCCCCCAGCGATTCGCGGGGACAGGAGCCTTGCTTCTGGCGCTGACCGCATCCACCCGGCAGCGCGTCGCCGCCGGGTTGGAACCTTCCCGAAAGCGGCAGAGTCAGGCGGCTTCAGGCCGCTCCGGTGCGCGGCGCCGGATTGTTCCCCGCGGCTTCGATCGCTTTGGTGATGTCCTTCACGAATCGCGAGTGGCGCACGCCGAACAGGAAAGTGTTTTGGATCATGCTGCCCAGCCAGCGGCACGGACGCTTGATCTGGATGAGCAGGATGTAGCGGTCTTCTTCCGTTTCGTTCCAGACTTCATGGTTGAACATATCGTCGAACAGGAAGGACTGGCCCGGCTCCCAGGTCAGGATGTGGAGTTTGTCATCACCTTCGACGTGCATGCGGCACTTGTCGCGATCGGCGGGTGCCTTGAGGGCGAGGTGATAGGTCAGCATGCCCTTGGTCATGCCCCAGTGCCGGGGAATGTGGCCGCCGGCTTCCAGCACGGAAAAATTGGCGGTCACCAGTCCGGGGATCTTTTCGATAGCTGCGGCGGTCACCGGCGCGCGGGCAGCGTTCTTCTTCAGGCGGTAGCCGTAGCCTTTGAGAAAGAAGGCGCGCCAGCGGCGGTCGGCGGCGATTCGGCCGTGGTCGAACGAAAGGTCGCCCAGCGAGGGGATGTCCTCGGCCCGGATCCGCACGGCTTCGTCGCGAATGGTTTCCCATTGCCGTTCAAGCTCGGCGATCCAGGGAAAGAAGCACTTGTCCTGGACGGCGGCATCGGGAATGCGCGAATTGCGCATGATGATGGCGTCGATCTTCGGCCGCAGTTCCTTGCCGATCTGGAAGAGCGACTTGTTGACGAAGGGAACCTTCCACCCGCGCGAGTTGAGGGTCTGCTGCCAATTCAAGAACTGCTCCTTCCATTCCTTCAACGACAGGACCGCCGTTCCCGAAGCGCGCATTATCGCTTCCGGTGAGGCTTTCCCGTCATTTCGATCATTACCGCTTGAGCGAGCGGATCTTGCTGCCGAACACCCGATCCCAGAAAATCGCGGAGATCGAGTAGTTGCCATCCTCATCGACGTAGTGATGGCGCATGTGATGGCGCTTCAGCACCGAACCCAGCTTCCCCTTCATCGACCAGTGATGGCAGGCGTAATGGACCACGTCGTAGATGACGTATCCGATCATGAAGCCCAGGAACAGCCAGGTTCCCGGCGTCCCGAGCAGCAGTGCGAAGACGCCCCAGATCACCGCCGCGATCGGCACGCTGGCCGACAGCGGCATGAGGCTGCGCAGGGGATCGTTCGGCGCGTCATGGTGATTTCCGTGCATCAGGAACACGAACCATTTCAGCACCGGCACGTCCGTATCCAGATGGAACATGTAGCGGTGCATGACATATTCGAAGAGCGTCCATACGCCCAGGCCCGCCAGCACCAGGCCCAGTCCACCGGCCGGATCCACCGCGCCCCAGCCCGCCCAGGCGATCGCCGGAAGCAGCACGGCCCAGGCCGCCGCGAAAGTGCGCGGCGAGATCAACGTGAACCGCTCGAGCCTTTCGCTCTTGAACAATCGAATACGTTGCGGACTAGGATTCAGCGAAGGCATTGCGTCGATCTCGAACAACAGGCGTGGTTGAGTGTCAAGGCAATAGTACCTCAAACGGCTGAGATGTTGACAATACCGGTCAGTTTCATGGAAGCAGCACCATGAACTCGGGTTCCCCACAGCTAAAAATTCTTGTGACCGGCGCCTCGGGAGGACTGGGCGGCGCGCTGGCGCGCCACTATGCCGCTTCCGGCGTCCATCTCGCTCTCTGGGGCCGTAATCTGCGGCGTCTTACGGAGTTGGCGGAGACCTGTCGAACCCGGGGGGCGACCGTAACCTTGCGGTCATTGGACATCGCCGACATCCCGGCGGCGGTCGCTGCCCTGATCGAGGAGGACGAAGCCCGATCGGTGGATCTGGCCCTTTTCGCCTCCGGCCTGGGGGATATCCGGGCCGCGACGGACAAAGTGGAGGATCCAGGGCTCGTGGCCCGATTGAGCGTGATCAACTTCGCCGCGCCGGCGGCCATGGCCGCGGCGATGGCCGCACGCATGGTGGACCGGAAATCAGGCCGGATCGTGCTGATCGGTTCGGCGGCGGCGTTCCACGCGTTACCCTTCGCTGCGGCCTATTCCGGTTCGAAAGCAGGGCTAACGCGGTTTTCCGAGGCTCTGCGTCTCGGAGTGCGGGAGCATGGTGTCGGCGTGACGCTGGTTTCCCCCGGTTTCATAGATACTGCCGCAGGACGACAGGTTCCCGGACCCAAGCCGCTCATGCTGCAGCCGGAGGAGGTTGCCGCGCGCATTGCCCAGGCCGTGGAGCGCGGCAAGGCCCATGCCGTCATGCCCTGGCCGTTCGCGGTCCTGCGGCTGTTCGACCGGCTCCTGCCGCGCCCTATGCGTGACCGGCTGCTTCTGTCGCTGGCGCCGCCGGGGTAGGCCGCGCGGCGGCATCTCCCTGGGGCAGGGCATCGCCCAGCACGGCGCCGAGGATCGCATGGTGCAATCCGGCCGGGGTAAGGTCCTGCCGGCAATACCCGCCGGGTGCGAGCTTGCCCGCGTCGTCCAGACGAACCATGACGTAAGGCGTGTGCCGGTCCCCGCCCGGCGCCGTCGCACCGGGAATGCTGGGGCGATGATCGCCGAAGAAGACCAGGAGCGCCGGGCGCCGCAGAGCGCCGAGTCGTTCGATCAGGTCCGAAAGCATCGCATCGCTTCTTCGCACGAGCCGGAGGTAGCTTTGCTTGAGATCGCCGCTGGGGTGGCCGTCGGGCGCCCAGGGACCGTGATTCTCGATGGTGACCGCATAGATCATGGTCGGCGCGGTGGCAGCGGCGGCGATCGCGACGATCTCGTCGGCCATCGCGGCATCGGTGACATAGCGGCCTTCGCCGGGCGCAGGCGCGGCGAAGCGATCTTCGCCCACCAGTTCGGCGAAACCAGCGGCCGGCATGATCCTGTCGCGGCCGTAGAAGCGCATGTCGTGAGGGTGCGCGAAGACGCTACGCCAGCCCGAGGCTTTCAGGCGAGCGGGAAGGGCATAGGAGGAATCGCCCAGCGCCGTCAGGAACGGATCGTAGCGCCGGAATCCCAGGTCCTCTTCTTCAAGGCCGAACAGGACTCCGTATTCGGTGCGCATGGTATAGGCGCCGAAGCCGCTGACCTCGAGCCTGCCCGATCGCCACGCGCCTTCGTGCGCGGCGGCCAGGCCGGGCAGCGCCAGATTCGGGTTCGAGAAAAGTTCGGCCGGGTCCGCGAAACTCTCGCACTGGATGACGACCACGAGTTCCGGCGATTGAAGGGCGGGGGCGCGGGGCGCCTCGGCGCAAGTCTCCGGATCGCGGCTGTCCCGCCAACGAAGCCAGTAGAGCAGCAGGGTCGCCATCAGCCCATGACGAAGCACGTCGGCGTGGGCGGCCGGAACTTTCGCCAGGGCACGCATGGGCGGCGATTGTAGAGAAAGCCAAAGCACCGCCAGGCTCACGGCGAGCGTCGCGGCTCCGATCAGGTGCGGCTGCACGTCAGGGACGAAGAGCCAAGCGAGCAGCGCGAAAAGCACGAGCGCGATGAGGCCGGCGACGATGCGCTGCCAGATGGCGACTGCCGACAGGTAGAACTGCGGATGACGGAATATCGCCCCGATAAGCGCAAGGTCGGAAAACAGCAGGGGCTCGCCCAGCATCGCATGCTTGGCGTTAGAGGCCACCGTCAGCAGAGCGAGCAGGCCGAGCGCGAGGCTGACCGCCACGGGAAGATTGCCGCAGGCGAAGAGGAAGAGGCCCGTCAGGCTTGCCATCATCCAGGCCAGCAACCATGTGCCGGCAAGGCTGCGACCCACGGAAACCGGGTATCTGCCGCCTCGCGGGCGGACCAGCCCATCGAGCAGGATGGCGCCGACCGGCAGCGCCGCGAGTGTAAGTCCGTTGATCGTCACTGTCCTGCCGCGCAACTCAGATTCATGCCCAGCCCTGTTGGAGCCCAGCCCCGTTCCAGCATCTTCAGCGGGGCGGGACGGCCTGATAGCGGGCACGATCAAGGCTGTCATCCGGTGTCTGCGTCCTTCCGGGCGCCAGAGTCCTTTCGGGTGCCAGCGTTAGCCACGTGAGAGGATGCCTGGCTCAACCCCGCTACTTCCACTTCCTCCTCGCACAAGGCCAGAGGCACCTTGCGGTGGGACACGAGGATCAGGCCGTTGCCGGTGCGATCGAGCCAGCCCCGCAAGCTCTCCACCAGTGCGGCTTCCGTTGCGGCATCGAGCCCCTCGCTCGGCTCATCCAGCATCAGCCAGGGGCGGCCGGCCAGGAGGGCGCGGGCGATGGACAGTCGCTTGCGCTCGCCGCCGGAAAGAAGGCCGCCGCCCTCGTCGACAGGCGTATCGAGACCGGCCTCGCTGCGGGCGATCCGCCGGTCGAGCTGCGCGACCTTCAGGGCTGCCCACATGTCCGATTCGGTCACGCCGGGGCGGGCGAGACGCAAGTTGTCGGCCACGGTGCCGATCAGCATCGGAGCGTCCTGGGGAGAGAGTGCGAAGCGACTCTTCAGATGCTCGGGGGACAACCCCTCGAGCGGCGCCTCGCCGATACGCAATGGCGCGGAGGATGGCTGCATCCCCGCGAGCGAGAGCAGGATGCGCGTCTTGCCCGAGCCGGATGGGCCGGTGAGGGCGACCCGCGCGCCGGCGGAAAACCTGCGGGTGCCGAGCGTCAGGGGCGAGGGCGCGGCTATCACGGGCTCGTGAAGGCAGCCATCGAGCGCATTGAGCGCAGCGATCCGTCGCAGCCCGGCATCCAGCGACGCGCGGCGCAGGAGGCTGCGCGAGAGACCGCCCATGGCTTCGACGGCAGAGACCGTCGCCAGCATGGCCAGGGCTACCATCGGCGCCGATTCGCGGGCCAGCAGCAGAATTCCGGCCACGGCGGCGCCGCCATAGATGGAGAGCAGCGCACCTTGCAGCGCTTCGGCCCGGAACAGGTCCGCGCGTGCCTTGTCGAGGCGCAGAGCAATGGGTTCGAGTTCGACAAGGGCCTCGTCGGCCAGGCCATAGGCCGCGATCTCGGCGCGGCAGCCCGCCAGTTCGACGTAGCGGATGCGCAAGTGTCCCAGCGCGGCGGCGGCCTCTTCCGCAGGGCCGCGCGTGAGGCGCTCGGATATGCGGCGAAACAGGACAGGGAGGGCGGCCATCACGACCGAGAGGAAAACCAGTGCTCGCCCGCCCCCGAAGGCGACGAGCGCCAGACTGACCAGGGCCGATACGATCGCGGCCTGGCGGGCGGGCTGGCGGATCACGAGGTCCTCCAGTGCCTCGACATCGTCGATCAGCCGGGTGCTGGCCTCGCCGGGGGAAGTGTCGGGCGCGTGACGGCTGTCCTGCGCGGCGAGCTTGTCGAACAGCGATCCGCGCAGCTGCGCCATGCCTTCCAGGGCAACTTTGTGGGAAAGCAGGCGCTCGCCATAGCGGGACAGGGTGCGGACGATCGCCAAGAGGCGGATGGCGGCGCTCGGGACGAGGTAGTTGAAGGCCGCAGCAGCAGCGAGGCCGGCCGAGCCAGCGAGCGCGGCCGAAGTCAGGAACCAGCCCGAGACCGCCAGCAGGCCGATGGCGGCGATCGCGGCGAAGCTGCTGCAGAGGCTCGCCAGGAACAGCTGGCGGCGGGCGACACCGGCCGCGGCCAGCAGATCGGGCAGGGGCTCGGCGCCAGTCGGGAGGTGAGCACTCACAGGGCGATCTCCATACGGGATGCGCGGATCAGGGCGGGATCGTGCGTGGCGACCAAGATGCAGCGCTCGGCCGACAGTTCTTTGAGCAGGGCGATCACGGCGGCAGCAGACTCCGCGTCGAGATCGGCCGTGGGTTCGTCGCAGAGAATCAGGGGGCGACCCGACAGGATGGCGCGGGCCAGGCCGATGCGCCGGCGCTCGCCTCCGGAGAGGCCGGAACCGGCATGATCGATGGGCATGGCGAGGCCCCCGCGCCGAGCCAGGACATCGCCCAGTCCGACTCGCCGGGCGACGGCAAGGATATCCGCTTCGCTTGCGCAAGGCGCGGCCAGGGCGAGATTGCGGGCCAGCGTCCCTGCGATCAGGAGGGGGCGCTGGGCGGCCCAGGCGACGCCGCCATGCGGCAGCGCTTCGCCTGAAAGCGAACCGATGCAGCCCGATGCAGGCACGAGCTGTCCGGCGATGGCGGCAAGCGTGCTGGTCTTGCCGCTGCCGGTCGCGCCGGACAGGGCGGCCAGGTCGCATCGCTCGAGCGCGAAGTCGAGCGGGCCGACAGAGAGGCCGGGGAAGGACAGCACCAGGTGCTGTACGCGCAGGCCGTCGAAGGCCGCCGCCGCTTGGGGATCAGGGGCGGGCGTGCTCGCGAAAGGCGCGAGAGCCTGTTCGGCGGCTTCGCCAAGCTGCTTCTCGTGATAGGCCGCTGCGAGGCGGCGCATCGGCAGGTAGAATTCCGGGGCCATGGCGAGCACGAAGAAGGCCGGAACCAGGGTGAGCTTCTCCGGCGCGGGAAATGGCAGCAGGCCCAGAAGCGAAAAGCCGCAGTAGACGGCGACCAGCGCGATCGAGAGGGCGGAGAAGAATTCCAGCACCGCATTCGACAGGAAGGCCGTGCGCAGGACCGATATCGTCCGGCGCGCCACTTCGCCCGTCGCGGTGCGGACCTGTCGGCCGATTCGTGCTTCCGCGCCGAAGTGGCGGATCAGCGGCAGATGCGTCACACGGTCCACGAACAGCCCGGACAAGGCGGCGAGGGCAGCGAGTTGGCGCTCGGCCGCCCGCCGGGAGGCGGTGCCGGCCAGGATCATCCCCAGGGTGAAGGGCAGCAGCGTTCCCAGCATGATGGCGGATGCGACCCAGCTTGCCGGAGCGACGATCAGCGCCACGACGAGCGGGCCGATCACCGCGCTCGTCTTGACGGGGGCGAACCGCACGTCGCGGTTCTCGATCGCCATGGTGTGATCCAGCGCCAGGCTGGCGCTCTCGCCGCTGGAAACCGGTCGTGGAAGTCTGCCGCCCAGCAATTGACGCCAGAGTGCGGCACGCCGGCCATGGATTGCCGATCGCGCCGCCGAAACCGCGATGTGGTTCACCGCGCAAGTCGCCGCCGCGCGCAGCAGCACGCCTCCGACTATCGATGCGGCCGACGGCAACAGAGTCCCGCCTCGCTCAACGGCATCCACGCCGCTCGCCACGCCCCATGCAAAGAGCGCCGCGCCGGCAATATCGAAGATCCAGGCGCTTGGTATCAAGAACCGGGCAATTTTGACATAGATCAAAATAAGTAACCACGTAAGTAAAGTTTGACAGCTTTCGGAAGCAAGCCTAACGCGCCCCTACGAAACCAACCCGCTTGAGGCAATTGCTTTCTCTATACCTCAGGCTGCTAAAATCAGCGGGATTCGACATGATCGACATGGCAGTGGTTGAACTATCGCGCCTGCAGTTTGCCTTAACGGCACTGTATCATTTTCTTTTCGTACCTTTGACTCTTGGACTTTCATTCATTCTCGTCATTACCGAGAGTGTCTATGTCATAACCGACCGTCCTATCTGGAGAGACGTCACCCGGTTCTGGGGCAAGCTCTTCGGCATCAACTTCGTGCTCGGCGTGGCCACCGGCCTCACCATGGAGTTCGAGTTCGGGACCAACTGGGCCTATTACTCGCACTATGTCGGGGACATCTTCGGGGCTCCGCTGGCGATCGAGGGGCTCATGGCCTTCTTCCTCGAAGCCACGTTCGTGGGTCTGATGTTCTTCGGCTGGGACCGCCTGTCCAAGCGCGGCCACCTGCTGACGACGATCATGGTCGCGGTCGGCTCGAACCTCTCGGCATTATGGATCCTCATCGCCAACGGCTGGATGCAGCACCCCGTAGGGGCCGTCTTCAATCCCGAAACGATGCGCATGGAGGTGTCCAACTTCAAGGACGTCCTCTTCAATCCGGTGGCCCAAGCCAAGTTCGTCCACACCGTCAGCGCGGGCTATGTCTGCGCCGCCGTCTTCGTGCTGGGCGTTTCCTGCTACTACCTCCTGCGCGGGCGCCATATCGAAATGGCCAAGCGCAGCTTCACCGTGGCGGCGGCGTTCGGCCTTGCCTCTTCGCTCTCGGTCGTCGTGCTGGGTGACGAGAGCGGTTACGCGCTTACCGACAACCAGCAGATGAAGCTGGCGGCGATGGAAGGCATGTGGGAAACCGAGAAGGCGCCGGCAGGCCTGACGCTCTTCGGCATCCCTTCGAACACCGCGCATGAGACGGCTTACGAGATCAAGGTGCCCTATGTGCTTGGCCTGATCGCCACGCGCAGCCTCTCGGGCGAGGTGGCCGGTATCGTGCCGCTGGTGGAGCGGGCAGACTATCGCATTCGTCAGGGCGTGATCGCCTATGACGCGGTGGAGAAGCTCAAGGTCAACCGGGGCGACCTGACCGCGCGCGAAGCCTGGGAGCGTCACAAGAACGACCTCGGCTATGCCCTCCTGCTCAAGCGCTTCGTGGCCGACCCCCGCCAGGCGGACGACGCGACGATCGCCAGGGCAGCCTGGAGCACCGTACCCAACGTACCGGCGCTGTTCTTCATGTTCCGCGTCATGGCGGGGCTGGGCTTCTTCTTCATCGTGTTCTTTGCGACCGCCTTCGCCTTCTCGGTCCGTCGCCGGTTCGATCGCAAGTGGTTCCTGCGGCTGGCGGTGATCGCCATGCCCGCGCCGTGGATCGCGATCGAGGTGGGCTGGGCTGTCGCCGAATTCGGCCGCCAGCCCTGGGCGGTGGACGGGGTGCTGCCGACCTTCCTCGGCGCATCGAGCCTGACGACGACCCAGATCTGGGCCACGATCTTCGGCTTCACGGCGCTCTACAGCGTACTGGCGGTGATCGAGGTCAAGCTCATGCTGGCGACGATCCGGAAGGGACCCGAAATCTACGAGAGCTATGACGGCGAGCCTGCACCCAAGCGGGCGCCCGCCAACACGTTCACCGCCATCCCGGCCGAATGAGACGGAGGCCATAATGTCCATACCCTTCGACTACGAAACGATGCGGCTGATCTGGTGGGCGCTGATGGGCATCCTGCTCATCGGCTTCGCCCTGACCGACGGCTTCGACCTCGGCTCGGCATCGCTCCTGCCCTTCGTGGGCCGCACCGACGCCGAGCGCCGCATGGTGATCAACGCCATCGGGCCCACCTGGGAAGGCAACCAGGTGTGGTTCATCCTCGGCGGAGGCGCGATCTTCGCGGCCTGGCCCTTCGTCTATGCGGTGAGCTTCTCGGGCTTCTATCTGGCGATGTTCCTGGTGCTCGCCGCCTTCATCCTGCGCCCGGTGGGCTTCAAGTACCGTTCGAAGAGGCCGGATGCCGCGTGGCGCGAACGCTGGGACTGGGCGCTGTTCGTCGGCGGCTTCGTGCCGGCGCTGGTCTTCGGCGTGGCGGTGGGCAACGTCCTCCAGGGCGTCCCCTTCCGGCTCGATAGCGATCTGCGCAGCTTCTACGAAGGATCGCTGCTGGGACTGTTCAGCCCCTTCGCTCTGCTCGCCGGTCTTGTCTCCGTGGCGATGCTGGTGCTGCACGGCGCGGGCTGGCTGACGCTGAAGCTGGAAGACGGCCCGGTGCGCGATCGTGCGCAGCGCTTCGGCCAGATCGCGGCGCTGGCAGCCTTCGTGCTCTACGCCCTGGGCGGCGTCTGGCTGGCGACGGGCGACATCGGTTACAGGATTGCCGGAGTTGCCGAGGCAGCAGGACCGTCCAATCCGCGCATGACCGAAACGGTCCATGCTGCCGGAGCCTGGCTCGCCAACTACGGTGCGCATCCCTGGATGATCCTGGCGCCGCTGCTCGGCCTCGCCGGACCGCTGGTGGCTCTTATGGGCATCCGCGGGCGCAAGGACACGCTGGTCTTCGCCGGATCATCGATGGCGAACCTGGGCATCATCGCCTCGGTGGGCCTGTCGATGTTCCCCTTCATCCTGCCCAGTTCGATCGATCCGCGTTCGAGCCTGCTGGTGTGGAATGCCTCGTCCAGCCACACGACGCTGTTCATCATGCTGCTGGTGACCGTGGTGCTGCTGCCGATCGTGCTGGCCTACACGGCCTGGGCCTACAAGATCATGTTCGGCCGCGTGACGACGCGGGACGTAAACCTCAACCCCGATTTCTACTGAGGAAACGACGATGTGGTACTTCACCTGGATCCTGGGCGTCAGCCTTGCCGTCGGCTTCGGCATCATCAACGGCGTGTGGCACGAGTTTCACACCGACCCGGCGGATGAGCATACCGTGCTCGACTGATCTGACAGTCGGCGCATGAAAAAGGGCAGGGGGCCGACGGCCTCCTGCCCTTTTTTCGTTCTCGCGCCGGTGTCAGGCCGGCTTGATTCCCATGCAGAGGTACTTGACCTCCATGTAGTCATCGAGCCCGTAGTGCGATCCCTCGCGGCCGAGGCCCGACTGCTTGACCCCGCCGAAGGGAGCCACTTCGGTGGAGATCAGCCCGGTGTTGATGCCGACCATGCCTGCTTCCAGCGCCTCGGCCACGCGCCAGACGCGGCTGATGTCCGATGCATAGAAGTAGCTGGCGAGGCCGAATTCGGTGTCGTTGGCCATGCGGATGGCCTCGGCCTCGTCGGTGAAGCGGATCACGCCTGCCAGCGGGCCGAACGTCTCCTCGCGCGCGAGCTTCATGTCGGGCTTCACGCCCGCGACCACGGTGGGGTTGAAGAACGAACCGCCGCGTTCGTTGCGCTGGCCGCCTGCAAGGACTTTGGCGCCGCCGTCGACGGCGTCCTTGAGGTGCTCCTCCACCTTCTCGACCGCCTTCTCGTCGATCAGCGGGCCGACTTCGGTGCCATCGTCCAGCCCGTAACCCACCTTCATGCCAGAGACGCGCTTCGCCAGCTTCTCGACGAACTCGTCGTAGACGCCGTCCTGCACGTAGAAGCGATTGGTGCAGACGCAGGTCTGGCCGCCATTGCGGAACTTGGAGATCATCGCGCCGTCGATGGCGGCATCCACGTCGGCATCGTCGAACACCAGGAACGGCGCATTGCCGCCCAGTTCCATCGAGGTCTTCTTGATCGTTTCCGCGCATTCGCGCAGCAGGTCGCGGCCGATCTCGGTGGAGCCGGTGAAGGTCAGCTTGGCAACCTTGGGGCTGGCGGTGAGCGTGCCGCCGATCTGTCCGGCGCTGCCGGTGACGACATTGACGACGCCCGCCGGAATGCCCGCCATCTCGCACAGCCGGGCGATTGCCAGCGCCGAATAGGGCGTGGCCGAGGCAGGCTTGATGACGATGGTGCAGCCCGCCGCCAGCGCCGGGCCGAGCTTGCGGGTGATCATCGCATTGGGGAAGTTCCAGGGGGTGATCGCGGCCACCACGCCGACGCCCTGCTTGATGCAGACGATGCGGCGATCCGGCGCATGGCCGGGGATCACGTCGCCATAGGCGCGCTTGCCCTCTTCGGCGAACCACTCGATGAAGCTGGCGCCATAGGCGATCTCGCCGCGCCCTTCGGCCAGCGGCTTGCCCTGCTCGCGGGTGAGCAACTCGCCCAGGTCGTCCTGATGCTGGAGCATCAGTTCGAACAGCTTGCGCATCAGCTTCGCGCGCTCGCCCGCGGTCTTGGCGCGCCAGGCGGGCAGGGCCTTCTCGGCGGCATCGATGGCGCGGGCGGTCTCGTCGGCGCCCATCTTCGGCACGGTGCCGAGCGTCTTGCCGGTGCCGGGATCGATGACGTCCAGAGTCGCGCCGGAATCGGCATCGCACCACTGGCCGTCGATGTAGCATTGCTGACGGAGGAAATCGGTGAAGGCCATTGCGTGCTGATCCTCGCTGGTTGGGCGATGCCGGGCGCACCGCCTTGCATGGGAGATAGGGGAGTTAGGTATCGCACCCGTGCCAGGCAACTATGACAAGCGCTGCCGCTGCCCGGCCGCCTCCTACAAAGGCTCGCTCAACCTTCCTTCTTCTTGAGCAATGTGGAGCGCAGACAGGATAGCACCACTTCGCCGCGCTGGTTGGTCAGTTCGTGGCGGAACATCACGATGCCCTGCGAAGGCCGGGATTTGCTCTCGCGCTTTTCGACCACTTCGGTCGTGCAGGTCAGCGTATCGCCGATGAAGGTCGGCTTGGGCGTCACCACTTTGTCGAAGCCGAGATTGGCGACCAGCGTGCCGACGGTGGTGTCCGCGATCGACAATCCGATGGCCAGGCTGAACGTGAAGGTGGAATTGACCAGAATCTGCCCGAATTCGCTGTTCTTCGCGAATTCGGCATCCAGATGAAGTGGCTGCATGTTGTGCGTCATGGCCGAGAACATCAGGTTGTCGGTCTCGGTGACGGTGCGGCTCGGCTGATGGGTGATGCGGTCGCCCACGGTCCATTCGTCGAAAAAGCGGCCGGGCATCAGGCAGTCTCCTCTATGCGGGCGAGCAGGGCTTCGACCTGCACTTGCGCCCCGGCACTGGCGTTGAGTTCGGCCACGGTGCCGTCGAACGGTGCGATCAGCGTGTGCTCCATCTTCATCGCTTCCAGTGTCAGCAGCTTCTGCCCCTTGGTGACGGATTGGCCCGGGGTGACCTCCACCGCGATGACCTTGCCGGGCATCGGCGCGAGGATCGCACCCGACGCACTCGCGCCGCCGTGGACGCCGTCGCGGCGCCAGGGGGTGAGCAGCCAGGCCTGGCCCTGTTCGGTGACGAGCACGGCCTCGTCCGGCTCCTCGCTGCCCTCGCCCGTCAAGGCGATCTCGACTTTCTCGCCATCGAGCGAGAACCATGCCGATCGTGCGGGCGGGGCATTGAGGCGAAAGCCGGGAAGCGCACGGGCAGCCACCAGCGAATCGGCGGCGGCCTCCAGCACCTCGTCCGATGGCACAGGCGCTTCGGCCATGGCCTCGCCGTCGCGGCCGATCAGGCCGGTGTCGACTTTGCCCGCCGCGAAGTCGGGGTGCTGCAACGCCTTGACGAGGAACGAGGCATTGGTGCGGACCGGCCAGACGGCGCTGTCCTCCAGCATCTCGCCCAGGCGCTCGCGCGCTTCGTCGCGATCTTCGCCCCAGGCGATGACCTTGGCGATCATCGGATCGTAGAAAGGAGAGACTTCCGCGCCCTGGCAGACGCCGGTGTCGATGCGGCCTCCTTCTGCCTCCCCGAATTCGAGCAGTTCGAGCTTGCCGATGCTGGGGAGGAAGCCCTTGGCGGGATCCTCGGCATAGAGGCGCGCTTCCATCGCCCAGCCATCTATGGTGAGGTCTTCCTGCGACTTCGGCAAAGGCTCCCCGCTCGCCACTAGCAGTTGCCATTCGACCAGATCGACGCCGGTGATCTCCTCGGTAACCGGGTGCTCGACCTGGAGGCGCGTGTTCATTTCCATGAACCAGATGCGATCGGCGGAAAGCTTGCCCGAACCGTCGGCGATGAACTCGATCGTGCCGGCGCCGACATAGTCGACCGCCTTGGCCGCCCGCACCGCCGCCCCGCAGAGTGCCTCGCGCGTGGCCGCGTCCATGCCGGGTGCCGGCGCTTCCTCGATGACTTTCTGGTGGCGACGCTGGAGCGAGCAGTCGCGCTCGAACAAGTGGACCACATTGCCATGGCTGTCGCCGAACACCTGCACTTCGATATGGCGGGGGCTGGCGATATATTTCTCGATCAGCACGTGGTCGTTGCCGAACGAAGAGGCCGCCTCGCGCTTGCACGAAGCCAGCGCGTCCACGAAGGCTTCCGGCGCCTCGACCAGCCGCATACCCTTGCCGCCGCCGCCGGCGACGGCCTTGATCAGCACGGGATAGCCGATCTTCCCGGCCTCATCGGCAAGGAACGCGGGATCCTGATTGGCGCCCATGTATCCGGGCGTCACCGGCACGCCGGCTTCGGCCATCAGCGTCTTCGCCGCGTCCTTGAGGCCCATCGCAGTGATCGAGGCGGGGTTCGGCCCGACCCAGACCAGCCCTGCGTCCTTCACGGCCTGCGCGAATTCGGCATTCTCGGACAGGAAGCCGTAGCCGGGATGGATCGCCTCGGCGCCGGTCTGCCTGGCGGCGGCAAGGATCTTCTCGCCCACGAGATAGCTTTCGCGCGCGGGGGAGGGGCCGATGTGCACCGCTTCGTCCGCCTCGCGAACATGCAGAGCATCGGCGTCGGCGTCGGAATAGACCGCCACGGTGCGAATGCCCATCCGGCGGGCCGTGCGGATGACCCGGCAGGCGATTTCGCCGCGATTGGCGATGAGCAGCGATCGAATCATGTCTTGTCTCCCGTTCCGCCGGTCACATCCGGAACACCCCGAAGCGGGGCGCCTCCGGAATCGGAGCTTCGAGGCAGGCTGCGAGCGCAAGGCCGAGCACGTCACGCGTCTGCGCCGGATCGATCACGCCGTCGTCCCACAGACGCGCGGTGGCGTAGTAGGGGTTGCCTTCGTCCTCGTACTTCTGGCGGATCGGCGCCTTGAAGGCCTCGGCTTCCTCGGGCGACCATGTGGCGGCGTCGCGGTGGACGGTGGCCAGCACCGAGGCCGCCTGCTCGCCGCCCATCACCGAAATCCGGGCGTTGGGCCAGGTGAACAGGAAGCGCGGGTCGTAGGCGCGCCCGCACATGCCGTAGTTGCCCGCGCCGAACGAGCCGCCGATCAGCACGGTGATCTTGGGCACCGTGGCGGTGGCGACGGCGGTGACGAGCTTGGCGCCGTGCTTGGCGATGCCCTCCGCCTCGTACTTGCCGCCGACCATGAAGCCCGAGATGTTCTGGAGGAACAGCAGCGGAATACGGCGCTGGCAGGCAAGTTCGATGAAGTGCGCGCCTTTTTGCGCGGATTCGGAGAACAGCACCCCGTTGTTGGCGAGGATCGCCACCGGCTGCCCATGGATATGCGCAAAACCGCAGACGAGCGTGCTGCCATAGAGCGCCTTGAACTCGTGAAATTCGCTGGCGTCGACGATGCGGGCGATCACTTCATGCACATCGTAGGGCGCCCGCACGTCCTCCGGCACGATGGCGTAGAGTTCTTCGGGATCGTACTTGGGCGGACGCGGGACGCGCAGCGGCTGATCGTGGTGATGCAGCGGGCCGAGATGGCTGACGATATCGCGCACGATGGTCAGCGCGTGCTCGTCGTTGTCGGCGAGATGGTCGGTGACGCCGGACTTGCGGCTGTGGAGATCGCCGCCGCCAAGGTCTTCGGCCGAGATCACTTCGCCGGTCGCGGCCTGCACCAGCGGGGGACCGGCGAGGAAGATCGTGCCCTGTTCCTTCACGATCACCGATTCGTCGCTCATCGCCGGAACATAGGCGCCGCCCGCCGTGCAGCTTCCCATCACGCAGGCGACTTGCGGAATGCCCTTCGCGGACATCTGCGCCTGGTTGAAGAAGATGCGGCCGAAATGGTCACGGTCCGGGAAGACTTCCGCCTGGTGCGGCAGGTTGGCGCCGCCGCTGTCGACCAGGTAGATGCACGGCAGGTTGTTTTCCTGGGCGATCTCCTGGGCGCGGACGTGCTTCTTCACGGTGATCGGGTAATAGGTGCCGCCTTTCACGGTCGCGTCGTTGCAGACGATCATGCACTGGCGGCCGGAAACAGTGCCGATGGCCGTGATCAGCCCCGCGCCGGGAATGTCGTCCTCGTAGAGTCCCTCGGCGGCGAGCTGTCCCAGTTCGAGCAGCGCCGAACCCGGATCGAGCAGCCGCTCGACGCGCTCGCGCGGCAGCAGCTTGCCGCGCGCGACATGGCGTTCGCGCGCCTTCTCGTTTCCGCCGAGGGCGGCCCGCGCGACTTTTTCGCGGAGTTCGGCCACGAGCGCGCGATTGTGGGACGCGCGCGCCTGCGCCTCGGCGCTGTCGAGATTAAGGCTGGTCTGGAGCACCGGTGCGCTCATGCTTGTTTCTCCGGTCCGGCCGCTTCGGCCTCTTCCCAAGGTCCAATGGCTTGTGGTTCATATCTAGATGAGCTGCAACAGTGGTGGAAATTGAAAGTTTCCGCGCTTCGTAATAGACAGCATCTATGATCGACCAGTATCTGCTGCGCTACTTCCTCGCGGTTGCCGAAACCGGCAATTTCAGCCGTGCGGCGCGCAGCGTGGCGGTTACCCAGCCGACCCTGTCGGCGGGGATTGCCAGGCTGGAACGCGAACTCGGTGCGCGGCTATTCGACAGGAATCGCCAACGCGTTGCGCTGACGCCGGCGGGGAGCCGCTTCCTCGTCCGCGCCCGCCGCATCGCCGCCGAGTACGAACATGCGCTCGTCGAACTGGCCGCGCCGGCCGAGCCGAGCCTGCTGCGCGTGGGCGTGCTCAACACGATCCCCACGGGCACGATCGGCCGCGTCCTGGCCGAGCATCGCGCGCAAAGCTCGGAGGAAGCGGTCGAACTGCTCGACGGCAGCGAGCGGGATCTGGTGGAGCGTCTCGAACGCGGACGGATCGACGTGGCGCTAACGGTCGTTCGGCCGCATCATGCCCGCTATCGGCCTGAAGTACTCGCGCGCGAACGCTACATGATGGTCCTGCCGCCGGACCACCCTCTGGCGGCGGAGCGCGAGGTTCTGGCCGAACAGCTTGCGCAGGACCGCATGGCGCTGCGTCGCCACTGCGAGGCGCTGCCCGAGATCAACCGCTTCTTCACCCAGCGCGGCGTGCGCCCCCGCTTCGTGCTCAAGACCACCAGCGACGAGCGCGTGCTTTCGGTGGTCCGCAGCGGCGCAGGGATCGGCATGATGCCGGAAGGCTTCGCGGACGGCTCGGTACGCTTCGTTCCCGTTCGGGACTTCGAACTGGTGCGGGAAATCGGCCTGTTGCAGAGCGGGCGCGCGCCGGGCAGCGCCTTTCTGGACATCGTGCGGCGGCAGTTTGGGCAGGCTGATCGCGCCCCGTAGAAAAGCCCGCCCGGTCTGCGACCGGACGGGCTTTCCTGGCTGACGACTCCTGGGAGGGTGGAAGGAGCCGCCGGAAAAGGCGGTAGGAAGGAAACGAGCGTCTTCGCCCGATGCGAAGACGCTCCTGATCAGAAGTTGGCGGTGAAGCCGACGAAGATCGTGCGGCCCAGCGCGTCGTAGACGCCGGGATACGTGTTGCCGTTGCCGAACGACTGGAGCAGGCCCGAATCGAGGATCGGCGGATCCTTGTCGAACATGTTGTTCACGCCGGCGCGCAGGGTGAAGCGCTTGTCGATCGCCTGGGTCAGCGACAGATCGAAGTAGTTGTAGGCGCCGATCTTCCGATTGACGGTGGTCTGGTCCGCCGAGAGCAGCGGATTGTCGGTCAGGCTCGACAGGGTGGTGCCGCCGAGGTGGCGCCAGGAAAGCGAGACGGTGGTGTCGGTCGGGGTCATCCACGAAAGACGTGCGACATGGCGCCATTCGGGGGTCGGCTGGCCGCAGGTGTAGCCGAACAGGCCCTTGCAGTCGTAGGAGCCGCCGCCCGGAACCGGCTGCGAGACCTGCTCGATCAGGTAGGTTCCGACGACGCCCAGGTTGATGCTGCCGAGGTTGCCGATGTCGAAGGTGTAGTCGGCATTGACGTCGAGGCCCGAGGTCTTGAGGTAGCCGGTGTTCATCGTCGTCGAGATGATGTAGCCCGAGTTCTGGCCGAAGACCTGACCGGAACGCGGATCGCGGACGAACAGGTTGCAGAAGTAGGGATCACCCGTCTCGGCACACTGGCCCATGATCAGCGACGGTGCGATCGAGCCGATGTAGTCCTTCACCTTGATGTTGTAGTAATCCACCGAAAGCGAGAAGCGACGCAGCGCCTTCGGCGTGATCACCACACCAAGCGTGTAGGTATCGGCCGTTTCGGGCTTCAGCGCGACATTGCCGCCGCCCAGGCCGGAGCACTGGTCGGACGGGCATCCGGGGATGCTGCCGTACATCGCCTGGGTCACGCCGGTAAGCTGGCAGATCTCGAACGGAGCGCTGGGATTGGCGCCGGCGCAGGGATCGGTGCCGTTGACGTTGCCCACCGACTGCGAGGCGAAGAGTTCCTGCACGTTGGGTGCGCGAATGGCGCGGTTGTAGCTGGCGCGGACGCGCAGGTCGTCGACCGGGGCCCACGACAGTTCGCCCTTGTAGGTCCAGACGTTGTAGCCGGACTTGATGCCGCTGGAGTTCTGCTTGTTGTCGTAGGACGAGTAGCGCAGGCCGCCGTTGATGGTCAGCGACTTGAAGAACGGCTTGTCCTCGATCAGCGGGATCTCGATCTCGCCGAAGGCCTCGGTCACCGCGATGATGCCGTCGGAGGGCAGGGTGCCGTTCTGCTGGGCCACTTCGTCAGCCGTGAAGTTCAGCGTCTCGCGGCGGCGTTCGAGGCCGAGCGCGATACCGACGCCGTTTTCGGCCCAGGGCAGAGTCACGCCCATCTGACCGAGATCGCCGCTCAGCGAGCCGGAGATCACGCCCAGCGAGTTGCGCGAGGCCGTGTTGCTTTCGCCGAACAGGTAGGCGGCCTGGTCCGCCGTCACGCCGCCGGGCGTGAAGACGTTGATCGGGATACAGCTGGGATCGGTGCCGTCGATCACCGAGCGGCAGGTCGGCACGCCATTGACGTTCACCGCATTGAGTGCGCGTCCGGCTTTCGCCTGGTTCACGTCGTTCAGGTAGGTTTCCTTGAACTTGACCAGCGAATACATGTAGTTGACATCGTAGCTGAAGCCGCTGCCGAGGTCGCCCCGCACGCCTGCCGAATAGCGATAGTCGTTGAAGCGCAAGTTGTCGCGGCGCGGCGCGCCGATCACGCGGTAGCCGACGTTCGTGGGCGCCGTGGTGTCTGTTCCCGCTGCCGAACCGCAGATGGCGCTGAGCTGCGCGGCGCTGGCGTAGGGATTGTTGCACGAGACCGGGAACGCCGTCCCGAACCAGACCGCCGACGGCGCGACCTGCGAGAACGTCTGGTCGTTCATGTACATGAAGCTGCCGTAGAGCTCGGCTGCCTTGCTGAGTTCGAATCGTGCGAAGCCGCCGGCCGTGATGCGCTCGTCGGAGCGCTGGAAGTAGTTGTCGGGGGCGGTGTTGTACGAATAGGAGGGGTTGTAGGGCACCAGCGTGCCGCTGCCGTCACGATTGTTGATCAGCGTCTGCCCCTTGAAGGGGCTGAGGTCCGAAAGCGGGATGAACGAGCCGAACGGTGTGTTGCTCGAACCGCCGCAGAACAGCTGGTCGAAATTGCCGGAGCCTGCCACCGATTCGCGGTCCTGCAGGGCGCAGGCGGAGACGTCGCGGCTCGACTGGCGCACCGGGCTGAACTTGCGGTAGCCGCCGTAGACGGTGATGTTGCCGCGGCCGTCGGCGAAGTTCTTGCCCGCCGCGATGGTGACGTCCTGTTTGCCGCCGTCGATCACCGAGGACGGTGCCGGATCGTAGCCGGAAGCGCGCTGCAGCGCGCGCAGCGAGCCATTGTTGTTGTTATGCTGGCTGAAGCCCGTCTGCGCATCGATGCGGACGCCGTCGAGGTCCTTCTTCAACACGAAGTTCACCACGCCGGAGAGGGCGTCCGAGCCGTAGACCGCCGAAGCGCCGCCCGACAGCACGTCCACGCGCTCCACAAGGGCGCTGGGGATGAAGGAGAGGTTGATCGCCTGCGAAGGCATCAGGCGCTGGCCGTCGAGCAGCGTCAGCACGCGGTTGGAGCCGAGGTTGCGCAAGTTGATCTTGGACGTACCGTCAGAACCGTTCGAGACGTTCTCGTTGGCATCGGCGGTGAACTGCGGAAGGCGGTTCAGCACTTGCTCGACGGTGGTGGCGCCCTGGTAGCGGAATTCGTCGGATCCGACGACGGTCTGCGGGCTGTTGCTTTCGAGATCCGGGCGTTTGATGCGGGTGCCGGTAACGACGATGTCACCGCCCGGCGCGGCTTCCTGGGCCTGGGCCGTTCCCGCGATGATCGCGGTAAGGGCGGCTGCGCAATAAAGTTTCTTCCTTTGACCCCTCATGGTCTTCACTCCCTGATAATGGAGCGGACCTTGCGTCACATTTCCTTCATTGTCAAATATAGTATACGAAATATCGTATTGTGATGAAAATGTTGTAAATTGGCGGATAAGAGCATTTTGAGGGGTGGTGTCAGCGGCAGGCGCGAATCTTCCAGCCCGTAGATGCGATTGAGGCACAGGCAGAACCTGCCTGCGCCGTATCGCCCAAGCGAATCGGCCAGATGAGAGACCCCCACGCCGAAGCCCGGCTTGCGCAAAAGGATGTGATGGGAATGGTGGGCGGTGAGGGGCTCGAACCCCCGACCCTCTCGGTGTAAACGAGATGCTCTACCAACTGAGCTAACCGCCCGAAGCCACTTTCGAAGGGTGGCTCGATGCAGGTCGCTTTACGTCAAAACGCGCCCGGGTCAACCGGGGGGTGGCGGTTTTTGGCTGGCTTGTCGACAATTCAGGCAAACGCGGCGCAACCTACCGGATTCGCATCATGCCGTCCCGACCGCGCCATCGATGGGAGCGGCTGGGACGGAGCCAGGCGCGTTTACCAGTCGAACCAGCGGCGATGACGGGAGCGGACGTCCGGCACGCCGTCATGGTTGTAGTTGGTGACGACGGCGCGCGGCCGGGTTTCCACGTAAGTCGGCGCCGTCTGGTTCTCGGCGATGGCGTCGGCGCGGGCCTCGGCGCGGGCGGCGCGCAGTTCGGCGTCGCGAATGCGTTCATCGGCATTGCGCGCTTCCAGCTCGCCCCGGCGCTCGCGGGTGATGGCGTAGTAGTGGCTCCACATCTGGCTGTGCGCGAAGGCCATGCACAGACCGCCGATCATCGCCAGGTTCTTGAGCGCCGCGATCTGCTGCGCGGGATCGGTAAACTTGTTGTGGAAGAACAGGATCGTAGCTGCGACGAACAGGATCAACAGCGCGGAAACCAGCCGCACCATGAACCCCGCCGCCAGGCAGAGGCCGGCGATCAGCTCGAACAGACCCACCGGGATCGCCAGCCCGCCGGGCAGGCCGGAGGAAACGATCAGGGTTTCGGTGGAGGCGACGTCCATCAGCTTGGAAGCGCCGGAAATCACGAAGATCAGGGCGATCAGGAAGCGCCCGACAATGGCTGCGATCTTGGACATGCCTTCTCTCCCGACATGGCTATCATGCCGGGAAAAGCGGACATGGCGGGGGTTTGTTCCCCGGCGGCTCGTTATAGCCGGGGAAGGGTCACCCCGCGCTGGCCCATGTACTTGCCGGCGCGATCGGCATAGCTCGTCTCACAGGGCTCGTTGCCTTTGAGGAACAGGAACTGGCAGGCGCCTTCGTTGGCGTAGATCTTGGCGGGCAGCGGCGTCGTATTGGAGAATTCCAGAGTGACGTGGCCTTCCCAGCCAGGCTCTAGCGGCGTGACGTTCACGATGATGCCGCAGCGCGCATAGGTGCTCTTGCCCAGGCAGATCACCAGAACGTCGCGGGGCACGCGGAAGTATTCCACTGTGCGGGCCAGCGCGAAGGAGTTGGGCGGGATCACGCAGACCTCGGTTTCGCGGTCCACGAAGGAGTTGCTGTCGAAGTCCTTGGGATCGACCACGGCCGAATCGACATTGGTGAAGATCTTGAACTCCGGCGCGACACGGGCGTCGTAGCCGTAGGACGAGAGGCCGTAGGAGATGCATCCGTCGCGGCGCTGCGCCTCGACGAAAGGCTCGATCATGCCGTGTTCGAGCGCCTGCTCGCGGATCCATTTGTCGCTGAGAATAGACATGGCGAGGGTGATTGCCGATGGACGAAGCGGGGGCAAGGTCGCAGCGCGGTTTTGTCCACCATGGATCACGGGCTTGGCGAGCGGCGTAGCCAGGCCCGGAGTATGTTCGAGAGGCCAGGCTGCATAACGGCTTTTAATTTGGGCATTAACAACTCGCTGCTATGCCCTGCGGCATGACCGCTCCGTCCCGCACTCTTCCGGCCCGTATCCTCGTCGTCTTCGGCACGCGCCCCGAGGCGATCAAGCTTTTTCCCGTCATCCATGCGCTCAAGGCCGATCCGCGCTTCGAATGCGTGGTCTGCGTTTCCGCGCAGCATCGCCAGATGCTCGACCAGGTGCTGGAGATCGCGGGGATCGTGCCCGATCACGATCTCGACGTGATGCAGCCGGACCAGACGCTCGATGCGCTTACCGCCAATCTGCTCACGGGTCTTGGCAAAGTGATGGATACGGCCAGGCCCGACCGGGTGATCGTGCAGGGCGACACCGCCACGGCCATGGCCGGCGCGCTCGCGGCCTATTATCGCAAACTGCCGGTCGATCATGTCGAGGCGGGGCTGCGTTCCGGCAATATCCATCACCCATGGCCCGAGGAAGTGAATCGCAAGATCATCGGCGGCATGGCCAGCCTGCACTTCGCGCCGACCGAAACCGCGCGCAATGCGCTGGTGAAGGAGAACGTCGATCCCGCGCGCGTCCACGTCACCGGCAACACCGTGATCGATGCGCTGCACTGGGTCACCGCCGAAATCGGGCACGAGCCTTCGCTCGCCGCCGGGCTGGCCGAGCTTGAGGCGCGTTTCGCGGGCAAGCGGATCATCGGCGTTACCAGTCACCGGCGCGAGAACTTCGGAGAGGGGATGGAGCAGATCGCCACGGCCATCCGCAGGATCGCGGAGCGGAGCGATACGGCGGTGATCTTCCCGGTTCATCTCAACCCCAACGTCCGCAAGGTGATGAACGAGCGCCTGTCCGGGCTCGACAACGTCGCGTTGATTGAGCCGCTGGACTACCCGCATTTCGCGCGTCTGCTCGCCATCGCCGAGATCATGCTGACCGATTCGGGCGGCGTGCAGGAAGAGGCGCCCGCGCTCGGCAAGCCGGTGCTGGTCATGCGCGAGACGACGGAGCGCCCCGAGGGCGTGGCGGCCGGAACCGCGAAGCTGGTCGGCACCTCGGCCAAGACGATCGTTTCCGAAATATCAACTTTGCTGGACGATAAAGAAGCCTACGAGGCTATGGCGCGCGCCCACAATCCGTTCGGAGACGGGCAGACATCTCGCCGAATCGTGGAGTTGCTTGCCGATGAAGTCCGACACCAAGCCTGACGTCTGCGTTGTAGGGCTGGGCTATATCGGCCTGCCCACCGCCGCCGTGATCGCCCGCGCCGGCTGCCAGGTACTGGGGCTGGATGTCTCGCAAACGGTGGTCGACACCATCAACCGGGGCGAAATCCATATCGAGGAAGTCGACCTCGACGGCCTGGTACAGGGCGTCGTCTCACGCGGACTGCTGTCTGCCTCGACCGAGATCGCGCCGGCCGACGTCTTCGTGATCGCGGTGCCGACGCCGTTCGACAAGAATCATGCGCCGGACATCTCCTATGTGCTGGCAGCGGGCCGCTCCGTGGCCGCCGTGCTCAAGGCCGGCGATGTTGTCATCCTCGAATCGACCTCGCCGGTCGGCACTACCGATAAACTCCGCGACCTGATTGCCGAACTGCGCCCGGACCTGAAGATCCCCGGGCTCACCCGCGACACGCCGGACGTCTCGATCGCCTATTGTCCAGAGCGCGTGCTGCCGGGCCGCATCCTTGAGGAACTCACCAACAACGATCGCTCGATCGGCGGCATCACTCCGCGCTGCGCGCGCAAGGCGCTGGCCTTCTACAAGCGCTTCGTACGCGGCGAATGCGTCACCACCGATGCCCGCTCGGCCGAGATGACCAAGCTGGTCGAGAATGCCTATCGCGACGTCAACATCGCCTTCGCCAACGAACTGTCCATGGTGGCGGACCGCATGGGGCTGGACGTGTGGGAAGTGATCCGCCTCGCCAACCGCCATCCGCGCGTCAACATCCTGACGCCGGGGCCGGGCGTGGGCGGACACTGCATCGCCGTCGATCCCTGGTTCATCGTCCACGGCGCGCCCGAGGAAACGCCGCTGATCCGCACCGCACGCGGCGTCAACGACCACAAGATGAGCCATGTCATCGCCAAGGCCGAAGCCCTGGTGGAAGCCCATCCGGAAGCGAAAGTCGCTTGCCTGGGGCTCGCCTTCAAGGCCAATATCGACGACTTCCGCGAGAGCCCCGCGCGTTTCGTCACCAGCCGCCTCGCGCGCAAGTTCGGCAGCCGCATCCACATCGTGGAGCCTTACGCGGCGCAGCTGCCGATCGAGTTCACCGATACCGGCGCGGTCCAGATCGACATCGACGATGCGCTGGAAACTTGCGAGATCCTGATCGTGCTGGTCGATCACGACGTGTTCCGGGTGGTGCCGCTGGCGGAACGCTCGGAAAAGCTGGTCTACGATACGCGGGGGATCTGGCCGGACCAACCGCGCGTCGTGCGCGAGGCAGCGGCCCGGCTGGCACTTACCGCCTGAGGCGGGCCTGCTGGTAGACACCTCGAAGGCGCGGGATGGCATGCCTCCCGCGCCACAGCCTTGTCAGGCTTCGCTCTTCAGGCCGACGCACTGCTTCCAGATACCGCCGATCGTGCCGAACTGTTTGCGGTACTCGACCCGGCTGCCATCCGCTTCCTTGAACACCGAGAAGGCGAGTGAAACGCCGCCATAGCCATTCTTGAGCAGGACAACTTTCGATCCGTCGTCACGATCCATGGGCGTGGTGTTGTTCTTGTTGGCGAGGCAGAAAGCGACCTCGTTCTGGCTTTTTTCGGAATGGAAAACCTCGGTAGGTGCCTTGCTCAGCACTTTTTGCGTCGAGGCGCAGCCCGCGAGCGAAAAGGCCGCCAGAATGACGGTCAGACTTATGGATTTCATGTATCCCCCCTGTGTTCAGCAGCCGGCACCCCCGCGTTGGCCGGAGACGCTTGGCGGGCAAGCATCCCGGAGACAAATGAAATTCCGGCAAGATCCGCAATGGAGCGAAGCGCTGATATTCAACAAGCCACTACGTTGATGGCGAGGCCGCCCTGGCTGGTTTCCTTATACTTGCTGGACATATCGAGCCCGGTCTGGCGCATGGTCTCGATCACCTGATCGAGCGAGACCCGCGGCGTTTCGCCCGCGTGGAGCGCCAGCTTGGCGGCATTGACGGCCTTCACCGAGGCGATCGCATTGCGCTCGATGCAGGGGATCTGCACCAGCCCGCCAACGGGATCGCAGGTAAGGCCCAGGTTGTGCTCCATGCCGATCTCCGCCGCCGCGCAGACCTGCTCCGGCGTGCCCCCCCAGACCGCGGCGAGCCCCGCCGCCGCCATGGAGCAGGCGACGCCCACTTCGCCCTGGCAGCCCATTTCGGCGCCGGAGATCGAGGCTCTCTGCTTATACAGCAGGCCGATCCCGGCGGCGGTCAGCAGGTAGCGCCGCGCCTTGGAGGGCACTGCCTTGCGTCCCTCGCTGCAATATTGCCGCAGCAGGGAGGGAATGATGCCGGCCGCGCCGTTGGTGGGGGCCGTGACAACCCTGCCGCCGCTGGCGTTCTCCTCATTCACCGCCATGGCGTACAGATTGAGCCAATCCATCAGCGTCTCGGCCTGATTGTCCTGCGGTCGCGAGATGAGGTTCTGGTGGATCGCGCGGGCACGCCGGCGAACCTTGAGCGCGCCGGGCAGCAGGCCCTCTCGTTCCAGTCCTGCGTCGATGCACTGGTTCATGGCGTCCGCGATCGCGTCGAGCCCGGCCAGCGTCTCTTCCTCAGGCCGCCGCGCGGCTTCGTTGGCGAGCATGACGGAGGCGATGTCCAGCCCGCTGGCGGCGCAGACTTCCAGCAGTTGCGCGCCCGATCCAAAGGGATAGGCCACGGGCGGGCCATGGCTCACGCGATCGTCCGGAGCAGGCTGTTCAAGCTGTTGCCGGCTGGAGAAAAATCCGCCGCCCGTGGAGAAATACTCGTGCCGTGCGATCTCGGTGCCGTCGGCGTCGAAAGCAGTCAGAGCCATGCCGTTGGGGTGCAGGTCGGGAACATGATCAAAATCCAGCACGAGGTCGGTCGCGGGATCAAAGGCGATTTCCCGGCGGCCGAGCAGCGCAATCCTTTGCCGTTCGCGGACCTCCAGGGCGGCGGCATGCGCCTCGTCGGGGTCGGCGGTTTCGGGCTGAAAGCCGATCAGCCCCATGAGGCAGGCATCCGGCGTGCCATGGCCTTCGCCCGTGAAGGCCAGAGAGCCTTGCAGTTCCACCAGCACGCGCTCCACCGCCTCGAACCGGCCGGTGTCTTCCAGGACCTGGAGAAACCGGCCGGCGATTCGCATCGGGCCGACGGTGTGCGAGCTGGAAGGACCCAGGCCGATGCGAAAGAGGTCGAGCGCCGAAATCAAGAGGCGGACTCACGCGCGGCAAAGCGGAAGGGCACGACGAACTCTCCAGAAAAACGATTCTGCAGTGTGGATTAGGCCTCGCCCGGGCGGATGCAATGGGCGCGGCAACAAACACGACAGGAAAAAGCCGGGGTAGGAGAGTGCATTGGCCCGTCTTCACAGGCCCGCCAGATGCAGCGCGACTTGGCGACGGTGCGGCAGGCGTCGATGCTCGACCAGGTAGATGCCCTGCCACGTGCCCAGAGCCATGCGGCCGCCGATCACCGGAATCGAGAGGTTCACGCCCGTCAGCACGGCCTTGAGGTGGGCGGGCATGTCGTCCGGCCCTTCGTCGTCGTGGGCATAGCCCGGCCCTTCGGGCGCGATGCGGTCGAGCCAGTCCAGCAGGTCGCTGCGTACTTCCCGCGCCGCATTCTCCTGAATCAGCAGGGAGGCCGAGGTGTGGCGGCAGAGCAGGGTAAGAAGCCCCTCGGTGAAGCCGATGTCCTCCTGCCAGGCGGCGATCGTGCGGGTGATATCGGTGAGACCCCGACCAAGGGTGTCGAACGCGAGGATGGTGGCGGCCTGTTTCATCGTCGCGCCACTCTGGACGCGGTCGACGCCGCCATCAACCGGTGCAGCTCGGAGCCGAAGCGTGGTAGAAACGTCACGAATCCCGCTTCCATGGAGGCTTGAGCGGCGGAAAAGGCGCCTTTTGCCGCCAGTGAGGTTCTTTTGAAAAGCCATGAAGCGATAGCTGGGAATCGCGGATTTTCGCGGCTTTGAAGGGCATCCGTGACGCTTCGATGGCACTTTTTGCGCATGGCGGAGCGTTCTGGCGATTGATCAACCCATTGCTCACGCGTATTGCCCCGCACTGCGGCGGGCCCGACAGGCCAGCGCGGAGCACGTCGCATACAGAGATCGTTCGGTCGCAAGGAGCGCAGGTATACCGGCTCCGGGTGCCGCGTCCGGGCGATCCAACAGGCGAGCCCGGAGTCACCGGGCCGCACGAGATTCACGCAAGGGTTCGTCATGAGTTGGCTTAGCAAGGTACGCAATTCCCTCGGGGGACTGACGAAGCGGGACACGCCCGACAACCTGTGGACCAAGTGTCCCGGTTGCGGCGAGATGCTCTTCACCAGGGAGTTCGAGGACAATCTGTCGGTCTGCCCGCGCTGCCAGTTCCATGGCCGCATCGGCGCGCAGGCACGCTTCGACCAGCTGCTCGACGCAGGATATGCCGTGCTGCCCGCCGCCCGGGTGCCGGAAAATCCGCTGAACTTCCGCGACAGCAAGAAGTATTCCGATCGCCTGAAGATCGCCCGCGCCGCCAACCCGTTCCCCGATGCGCTGACCAATGCGCTCGGCACGGTCGAGGGCCGCAAGGTGGTGCTCGGCGTGCAGGACTTCGCCTTCATGGGCGGATCGATGGGCATGGCCGTGGGCGAGGCCTTCGTCGAGGCGGTCGAACGCGCCATTGCCGAGGATTGCGGCTACGTGATCTGCACGGCTGCTGGCGGCGCCCGCATGCAGGAGGGTATCCTCTCGCTCATGCAGATGCCCAAGGCCACCGTCGCCATCCGCCGCCTGGCGCGCGCGGGGCTTCCCTATATCGTCGTCCTGACCGATCCCACCACCGGCGGCGTCACCGCCAGCTATGCGATGCTGGGCGACGTCCAGATCGCCGAGCCGGGCGCGCTCATCGGCTTTGCCGGCCAGCGCGTGATCCAGGACACCATCCGCGAAAAACTCCCCGACGGCTTCCAGCGCGCCGAGTACCTCCATGCCCACGGCATGGTCGACATGGTGGTCCACCGCAAGGACCTCAAAGGCACGCTGGCCTCGCTGCTCGAATATCTTGAACGAAAGGAAGTTGCGTGAACATCGACAGCGCGCTGGTACGCGAGCTCGCCGAGCTCCTCGCTGAAACCGGCCTCACCGAAATCGAGGTCGAGGACGGCGAACGCAAGATCAAGGTCACCCGTCAGGTTGCGCAGCAGATCGTTGCGGCTGCCGCTCCGGCTTATGCCGCTGCTCCGGCCGCTGCGCCCGTCGCGGCTGCTCCGGCTGCCGAGGCTGCGCCCGCCGCCGCACCGGTGGACGCGGTGAAGTCGCCGATGGTCGGCACCGTCTACCTCGCGCCCGAGCCCAGCGCCCCGAACTTCATCAGCGTCGGCCAGCAGGTCAAGGCGGGTGACGTGCTGCTCATCGTCGAGGCCATGAAGGTCATGAACCAGATCGTCGCTCCCAAGGCCGGCACGATCACGTCCATCCTCGTCGACAACCAGCAGCCGGTCGAGTTCGACCAGCCGCTCGTCGTGATCGCCTGAGGACCATAGCTTCATGGCCATCAAGCGCCTTCTGATTGCCAACCGCGGCGAAATCGCGCTGCGCATCCATCGCGCCGCGCGCGAGATGGGCATCGAGACCGTCGCGGTGCATTCCACCGCCGACGCCGACGCCATGCATGTGCGCCTTGCCGACCACGCGGTGTGCATCGGCCCGCCGGCGGCCAAGGATTCGTACCTCAACGTCGCGGCCATCATCGCCGCGGCCGAGATCACCCATGCCGACGCGATCCACCCCGGCTACGGCTTCCTTTCCGAGAACGCCCAGTTCGCGGAGATCGTCGAGGCGCATGGCCTGGTCTGGGTCGGCCCCAAGCCCGAGCACATCCGCACGATGGGCGACAAGGTGGAAGCCAAGCGCACCGCCGGTGCGCTCGGCCTGCCGCTGGTTCCGGGCTCGGACGGCGCGATCGAGGACTTCGGTGAAGCACGCGCCCTGGCCGAGACGATCGGCTACCCCGTGATCATCAAGGCCGCTTCGGGCGGCGGTGGCCGCGGCATGAAGGTCGTGAACACGGCCGAGGAACTCGAAAGCCAGATGGGCCAGGCCCGTTCGGAGGCGAAGGCGGCCTTCGGCGACGCCACCGTCTACATGGAAAAGTACCTCGGCAACCCGCGCCATATCGAATTCCAGATCTTCGGCGACGGCAAGGGCGAAGCGGTTCATCTCGGCGAGCGCGACTGCTCGCTGCAGCGCCGCCACCAGAAGGTGCTGGAAGAAGCGCCTTCGCCGGTCATCACCCCCGAAGAGCGCGACCGCATGGGCGGCATCGTCTCGAAGGCCATGGCCGACATGGGCTATCGCGGCGCCGGCACGATCGAGTTCCTCTGGGAAAACGGCGAGTTCTACTTCATCGAGATGAACACCCGCCTGCAGGTGGAGCATCCGGTGACGGAGGCCATCACCGGCGTCGATCTCGTGCGCGAGCAGATCCGCATCGCCGACGGCCAGCCCCTCGCCTTCCGCCAGGAAGAGATCGAGTTCAAGGGCCACGCGATCGAATGCCGCATCAACGCGGAAGACCCGTGGAACTTCACGCCCTCGCCGGGGCAGGTGACGAACTACCACGCGGCGGGCGGCATGAACGTGCGCGTCGATTCGGGGCTCTACTCGGGCTATCGCATCCCGCCGTACTACGATTCGATGATCGGCAAGCTCATCGTCTCGGGCCGCACGCGGAACGGCGCGATCATGCGTCTGAAGCGCGCGCTGGAGGAAATGGTGATCGACGGGGTGAAGACCTCGATCCCGCTGCACCAGGCCCTGCTGGAAGATCCCGAGTTCCAGAGCGGCGAATATACCATCAAGTGGCTGGAAGAATGGCTGGCCAAGCGCGCCTCCTGAGGCGCGCTGATACCGGCAGGTAAACGGAAAGAGCATGATCTCGTTTCTTGAATTCGAAAAGCCCATCGCCGCGCTCGAAGCCCGCATCGCGGAGCTGCGCACGACCGCCAGCGACAGCGATCTCGACATCGCGGGCGAGATCTCGCGCCTGGAGAAGAAGAGCGCAGGCATGCTGGCGGCGACCTATGCCAAACTGACGCCCTGGCAGAAGACGCAGGTGGCGCGCCATCCCCAGCGCCCGCACTTCGTCGACTACCTGCGCATGGGCTTCACCGACTTCATCCCGCTCGGCGGCGATCGTCTCTACGGTGAAGATGCCGCGATCATCGGCGGCTTCGCGCGCCTGAACGGCCGCCGGGTCATGGTGATGGGCCACGAGAAGGGCCATGACACCGCCACGCGCATCAAGCACAATTTCGGCATGGCCAAGCCCGAAGGCTACCGCAAGGCGATCCGCCTGATGGAGATGGCGGGCAAGTTCGGCCTGCCGGTCGTCACCCTGGTCGACACCGCCGGCGCCTTCCCCGGCGTCGAGGCCGAGGAACGCGGCCAGGCCGAGGCGATCGCCCGTTCGATCGAGGCGTGCCTTGCCGTGCCGGTGCCGATCGTCTCCGCCATCGTGGGCGAGGGCGGATCCGGCGGCGCCGTGGCGCTGGCCGCGGCCGACCGCGTGCTTATGCTGGAGCACTCGATCTACTCGGTGATCTCGCCCGAAGGCGCGTCGTCGATCCTGTGGCGCACCCCGGACAAGGCGCCGGACGCGGCCGAGGCGATGAAGGTGACGGCGCAGGACCTGCTCTCGCTGAACGTCATCGAGCGCGTCGTGCCGGAACCGGCCGGCGGCGCGCACCGCGATGCGCCGGCGGCGGCCCAGGCGCTGTTCGGCGCGATCGAACAGGAACTCGACGCCTTGTCCGCGCTTCCGGCCGGCGACCTGCTCGCTCGCCGCGAGGAACGCTTCCTGGCCATAGGCCGCGCGTGATCAAGACAGGGCGCCGGCTTCGGTGGGCGCCCTTTCTCGCAGTGGCGCAAGTCCGCCCGCGAACCATTGACCGCCTTCCCCCACTGTGCCAGAGCACAGGCTTACCGATCGCGCCGGGGCACCCTCAGGCCGCCGATCTGCGGGTGTAGCTCAATGGTAGAGCAGCAGCTTCCCAAGCTGAATACGGGGGTTCGATTCCCCTCACCCGCTCCATTTCCCTGAGATTTGCGGATTGCCTCGCTCCGTACTGGACAATGCCGCGTCCTTCGTGTGTCCTGGCCGGGTTTCCGTTTAGGCTTAGGGGGATGCGATGACGCCGATCGAACGTGGGATGCAGGCATTGGCGGCTTCGCTCGGCAGCGGAAATCCGGACGCGCTGGACGGCGCCGCGCGGGAGAAGCTCGCGGCAGCGGCGCGGGCAGTTCTCGAGGCGCTTCGCGAACCGGACGAACTGATGATGGAATCCGGGGCAGAGATCGTCCGGCACGTCGGAAACGGCGAAAGCGAGGAAGCCTATCGCAACGATGCCGCCAACACCTGGCGGTTCATGATCGCGGCCGCTCTGGCGCAGGACTGACGGAGCCGAGGCAAGAAAAAGGGGCCGTGGCGAGACGGCCCCTTTCTCGTTCCGAAGGCCAGTGTTTATCGCGCGCCGCCGAACAGGTCGGCCAGCTTGACCCGGGCGCCGACGAAGACGTAGCGGCCCACTGCGCTGATCGGCGTGTTCAGGCTGCCGAGATCGGGCTTCTGGTTGAACAGGTTGTTCACGCCGCCGTAGAGCGTGAACTGATCACCCACGTCGTAGGTAAGGCTCAGGTCGTGCGAGAAGCGTTCCTTGAGCTTCAGGTACTCCGGCGCGACGATGTCCGGGTTGCCGGCGATCGTCTGGCGGTCGTAGCGGTAGACGGCCGAAGCGTAGTTGATCTGCCAGTCGAGGCCGAAGCCGCCGCTCTGCCAGGTGAGATCGGCCGTGATCTGGTACTTGGGCGCCCCTGCGACGTAAGCGTTGTTCACCGTGGCAGCGCCGGGGATCGGCACGGCGGTCAGGCGGTGGAGGTAGTTCGCCATGACGCGCGCGCCGAAGGTTCCCGCGCTTGCGGTCGGCACCGAGTAGGCCAAAGCGAAGTCCAGCCCGGACGTGCGGATCTGCGCGACATTGAAAGGCGTCAGCTGGAAGCTGGTGATGTTGCCGGCACCGGTTCCGCCGTTCTGGCGGGTGATCGCGCCGCAATAGGGATTGTCGAGGCTGGCCTGGTCCACGCAGAGGTTGGCGAGGGCCTGGGGCGCGACGACGCTGACCGCGTTGCGGATGCGGATGTCGTACCAGTCGGCCGAAAGCGTCAGGCGCGGCAGGAAGCCGGGCTGGAGAACCGCGCCGGCGGTCCAGGTCTTGGCGGTTTCCTCTTCCAGGTTCGGATTGCCGACGCCGAAGCCTGCGATCCCCTGGCCGACGACACCGTTGAAGGTTGCCGGATCGGCGCCGAGGCCGGAGAGCAGGGCGCTGCAGTTCGCGGCGCGGTACGGGGTGCCGTTCTGGACATTGGCCACGCCGCAGGGATCGTTGATCAGCTGCGCCGTCTGCGACGCGCCGGTGTAGAGCTCGCTGATGTTCGGGGCGCGCACGGACTTCGAGTAAGAGCCGCGGAAAGTCACGTCGCGGACCGGAGCCCACTCCCCGCCCAGCTTCCAGGCACTGGTCGAACCGACGCTCGAATAGTCGGAATAGCGCACGGCGCCGTTGACCGAGAGCCGGTGCGCGAATGCCATGTCCGCCAGGATCGGCACGTTCACTTCGCCGAACAGTTCCCAGACGTCGAAGGAACCCTTCGAATCGCCCAGCGCGCTGGTGAAGGTCAGTCCCTGCGAGACCAGCGGGTCGGCCACGAAGCTGCTCTTCTCGCTGCGGTACTCGCCGCCGAGCGCGAAGGAGATGGGGCCGCCGGGAAGCTCGAGCATGCCGTGCGTGTCGCCGGTCAGGGCGCCGCTGACGACATGCTGGGTCAGCGTCGTGCGGTCGGTGGTGTCGGCCATGATCCAGTCCAAAGCGGCCCGGTTCGATGCTTTGTTCTCACCGAAAAGGTTGAGCGGCTGGCAGTCTCCGGCCGTGAAGGTCACCGGAGGGATCGGCGCGCGGTTGCGGTTGTAGGGCTGGAAGGGCGTCCAGCCGGACTGGGTGTTGACGCGGCAGGTCACGCCGCCGTTTCCGTCGCTTACGGCATCGATCGCGGCGAGGTAGCGGTCGGTCAGCATGTTGTTGACGTAGCGCGATTTCACCTTGGTCTGGCCGAAGACATAGGACAGATCGTAGCGCAAGTTCGGGCTGATCTCTCCGCGTGCTCCGACGACGCTGCGAAGGGTTTCGCGCGTGATGTCCTCGCCCCGGCGGCCGAAGTCGAAGTTGTCACGGTTCACCAGCACGCCGCCGATCGCCGGATCGATGGCGGCCTGCACCGCCGCCGGCAGGTACGGATTGTCCTGCGGGATGAACAGGTAATAGTCGAAAGTCGGCTGCCCCAGGGTAAAAGAGCGGCTGTGGGCGTACTTGCCCTCGGCGTAGAGGGTCAGCGCATCGCTGACGTCGAAGTGCGCCGAGGCGCTCACCACGTCGCGCTTGATCCGGGGCAGGAGGTCGTTGCCGTAATCGGACACGAGCGTGCCCGATCCGCCCTGCTGGTAGCCGGGGGCGATGATCGTGCCGTGATCGAAAAGCTGGCCGTCACCGCCTACGAAGTCGGGCACGCCGTCGAAGTTGACGTCGATCCCGCCCGCGCGCGAAGTGTCGAAATAGCGGATGTTGCGCAGCGGCACATTGTCGGGGATGCCGTCGTTGCCGACGAGCCCGGCTTCGGTGTCGGCGGGGTTGTGGTAGAAGTCGACCTTGTTCTCGCCGGTTAGGTAGCTGCGCGAATGGGCGCTCAGGCGGTCTTCCTCGCCATGTTCCCAGGCTACGGCGACATTGCCGCGGCCGCCTGCGAAGTTGTGCCCTGCCGTCAGCGCGATCAGGCGCTGGCCGGCGTCGCCCTTGCCGGAAATGCCGGTCTGGATGCGGGCGGTCACCCCTTCGAAGTCCTGCTTCTGAATGAAATTGACAACGCCCGAAACGCCGTCCGCGCCGTAGACTGCCGAGGCGCCGCCGGTGAGCACCTCGACGCGCTCCACAAGGTCGAGCGGGATCGTGTTGATATCGACCGACTGCGTCCCGGCGACCGAGGCGACCTGACGGCGGCCGTCGATCAGCACCAGCGTGCGCTGCGTGCCGAGGTTGCGCAAGTTGAGGAGGTTGAGACCGGTCATGCCGATCCCGGCGCGATTGCCGCTGGTCTCGAAGGAATCGGCCGGATGGTGGAGCGCGGGAACGATCGTGAGGAAGTCGGTCAGGTTCGTCGTGCCCGAATCCGCGATGTCCCTCGCTGTCACGACAGTTACGGGATTGGGCGCGTCGGCGGACACCTGAGCGATGCGCGAGCCGGTGACGACGATCGCTTCACCCGCCTCGGCTTCCGCTGCAGCGGTGCCCTGCGCCAGGCCATGCTGCGGGAACAGGAGGGCGAGAGCCGGCACAAGGGCTCCGCCGAGAAGGACCATGTCCTTGCGGGTCATCATTTTCGCGTTCCTTAGACAATCGCATCGTTCTGACCGGTAGGGGGATCGGCCGGGAGAGTTCCTGGCAGCGGTACGCGAAGAGATTTACGCAGCTCTTAACAACAAATGTAATGTTGTCCTGCGCGAGGACTTGGTGGCAAGGCGTTGTAGTCTTGCAACAGGTCTGTCGTGCGGATGGCGGGACCCGCTCTCGCGCGTGGTGCCGACGAAGCGGGCAATGGCGGGTTCGCTATTCAAACCCACTTCAAGCCCGGATAGGTCAAGAAGGCAGGACGAGGGAAAGGAAATGAGAGTGTCGTTACAGCATGGGGCTTCGCAACGGGACCTGGCCGCCGCCCGCTCCTGGCTTTTCGTGCCGGGCGACAGCGAGAGGAAGATGGCCAAGGCCGCGGCGGGCGAAGCGGATATCGTCCTCATCGACCTGGAAGATGCCGTCGCACCGGGAGCCAAGGCTGCCGCGCGGCCCTTGGTCCATGACTTCATCAAGGCCCATCCCGCAGAGCGCCACCGCCTCTGGGTGCGGGTCAACCCGCTCGACGGTCCTCATACGCTGGACGACCTGGTGGCGGTGATGCCCGCGCGTCCGGGCGGGATCATGCTGCCCAAAGTTCATGGACGGCAGGACGTCGAGCGGCTGGACCGCTACCTCGAGGCGCTGGAAGTGGCGAACGGCATCGGGCAGGGGGCGACGCCGGTGATCGTGCTCGTCACGGAGACCGCCGAATCGATGTTCCATACCGGTGACTACAAGGGCGCGCCGCGTGTCGTGGCCCTGACCTGGGGAGCGGAAGACCTAGCCGATTCGATTGGCGCGGCGTCCAACCGGAACCCGGACGGCGCCTATTCCTTCACTTACGAGCTCGCGCGGAGCCTTACAGTATTGGGCGCGGCGGCGGCAGGCGTGGCGGCGGTCGAGACGATATCGGCGGATTTCCACGACCTCGAAGCGCTGAAATCGCGGGCGGAGAAAGTCCGCCGCGACGGCTTTCGCGGCATGCTGGCGATCCACCCGGCGCAAGTTCCAGTCATCAACGCGGCGTTCACTCCCAGCGAGGCCGAAGTGGCGGAAGCGCGGGAGATCGTCGACCTCTTCGCGGCGAATCCGGGGCAGGGCGCCATCGGCTGGAGGGGCGGCATGCTGGACCGCCCCTATCTCGCCCGCGCCGAGCGGCTGCTGCGCCAAGCCGGAATGCCCTAGAATTGTTCCACGGGAAACTTTCCTCCCCGAGCGAGGCCGGAAGGACCTACTTCGCTTCGGCCAGCAGCTTGGCGGCTTCCGGCGAGGACCAGTCGTTCCCGCCGGTATAGCGCCAGACTTCCCGGCCCTGGCTGTCGAACAGCACGGTGACCGGCAGGTTCCCGCCATACTGGAAGCCGAGGTCGCCGTTCTCGTCCACCCAGGGCTGGATGTTGTCGAGCTTGCGGCGGCGCAGGATCTCGACGACCTTGTAGGTGTCGCCGGTGTCCTGCGAGATCGGCAGGATCTGGACTTTGCCGTTGGGATCCTTGGCCAGCGCCTCCAGCGTCGGCATCTCGGCGATGCAGGGTGCGCACCAGGTCGCCCAGAGGTTGATCAGCAGCGGCTTGCCCTTCAGCGACATGAGGTCGAGGCTCTCGCCGGTGTTGTCCACCAGGGTCACGTCGGGCATCGGGTCGCCCTTGTGCGAACGGTCGACCTTGCCGGTGACGGCAGGCTGCGTTGCCGGAGCCGCGCTTTCGGAAGCCTTTTGTTGCGCGTCCTTGCCGCTTTGCCTATCGCAGCCCGCGATCAGGAGGGCGCCGGCCCCCGCGACGGAATACAGGACGAGCGACTTGAGCGATTTCGAAGACAGCAAGGCGGCGGGCTCCAACCAGATGTGGGGTGGACGGTTCGAAGGTGGACCGTCTGCGATCATGCGCGAGATAAATGCCTCGATCCCCTTCGACAAGGCATTGTGGCGGCAGGACATCGCCGCCAGCAAGGCGCACGTCGCGATGCTGGGCGCTTGCGGCGTGGTTTCGGGCGAGGATGCGATCACGATCCGCGACGGTCTGGACCAGGTTGCGGCGGAGTACGAAGTCTCCGGCGTCCCGGAAAACTGGGATCTCGAAGACATCCACATGACCACCGAGGGCCGCCTGGCCGAGCTGATCGGCCCGGTCGCCGGGCGTCTGCACACCGCCCGTTCGCGCAACGACCAGGTCGCCACCGATTTTCGCCTCTGGGTTCGCGATGCCGTCGATCAGGCCGATGCGGGACTGGAAGCGCTCCAGCAGGCGCTCGTCGCCCGCGCCGGGGAACATGCCGATTCGATCATGCCCGGCTTCACCCATCTGCAAACCGCGCAGCCGGTGACGCTGGGCCATCATTTGATGGCCTATTACGAGATGATCGGCCGCGACCGTTCGCGCTTTGCCGATGCGCGCAAGCGCATGAACCGCAGCCCGCTGGGCGCGGCGGCGCTGGCCGGCACCGGCTTCCCGATCGACCGCGTGATGACGGCGCAGGCGCTCGGCTTCGACGGGCCGACCGACAACAGCCTCGATTCGGTTTCCGACCGCGATTTCGCGCTCGACTACCTGATGGCTGCGGCGCAGTGCTCGCTGCACCTTTCGCGACTGGCGGAAGAGTTCATCATCTGGGCCAGCCAGCCGTTCGGCTTCGTGGCGCTGCCCGATTCGCTGTCGACCGGCAGCTCGATCATGCCGCAGAAGAAGAATCCCGATGCGGCCGAATTGGTGCGCGGCCACTCGGGCCGGATCGTCGGCTGCCTCACCAGCCTGATGATCACCATGAAGGGCCTGCCGCTGGCCTATTCGAAGGACATGCAGGACGACAAGCCGCCGGTCTTCGAGGCCGCCGGCCTGCTGGCGCTGTCGATCGCGGCGATGACCGGCATGGTCGCCGAAACGCGCTTCCGCACCGACCGCATGCGCGGCGCCGCCGAACTGGGCTTCGCCACCGCCACCGATCTTGCCGATTGGCTGGTGCGCGAAGGCAACATTCCCTTCCGCGAGGCGCACCACATCACCGGTTCCGCCGTGAAGCTGGCCGAGCAGCGCGGCGTCGCGCTCGATCAATTGCCGCTGGACGATCTCAAGGCCATCGACAGCCGCATCGACGAGCGCGTATTCAAGGCGCTCTCGGTCGAGGCTTCGGTCGCCGCGCGTGGTTCGCATGGCGGCACCGCGCCTGAGCAAGTACGCCTGCGCGTGGCCGAAGCCCGGCTCGCGCTCGGTCTGGAGTAATCTCGATGCGCAAGACTGCCGCCCTGATCCTGCTTCTCGCGCTTTCGGCCTGCGGCCAGCGGGCGGCGCTGGCGTTGAAACCGGGGCAGCAGCTTCCGTCCGCACCCTACGGCCGCGCGCAGAAACCGGGCAGCGCCGAGCTGCTCCAGACGCCGACGCTGGCCATTCCCGAACGCAGCGTCGAACTGCGCACCCGCTCGGAACCTCGGGACGACGATCCTTTCGATCTCCCGCCGCCAGAATAAGCCTCAAGGCCGGACCGGCCTTCCAGATACCGAGACATCCATGGACCATTTTGCCCTGAACGACGGCGAACTTTTCGCCGAGAACGTACCGCTGGCCGCGATCGCCCGCGAAGTCGGTACGCCCGTCTACGTCTATTCCCGCGCGACGCTCAGCCGCCACGCCCGCGTATTCCGCGAGGCCTTGGCAGGCCTGCCCAGCGTCCACATCGCTTTCGCGGTGAAGTCCAACCCGAACCTTGCCGTTCTGCGCCTGCTGGCGAGCGAGGGCTACGGCGCCGACGTCGTCTCCGAAGGCGAGATGAACCGGGCGCTGGCCGCCGGTATTCCGGCCGCCGACATCGTCTTCTCGGGCGTCGGCAAGACTCGCCGCGAACTGACTGCCGCGGTCAAGGCGGGGATCGGCCAGTTCAACCTCGAAAGCGAGGAAGAGGGCATGGAACTGGCGGAAATCGCCGCCTCGCTGGGCCAGCGCGCACCTTGTGCCTTGCGGGTCAATCCCGACGTGGACGCGCGCACCCACGCCAAGATTTCCACCGGCAAGGCGGACAACAAGTTCGGCGTTGCCTACGACCGCGCGGCCGCGATCTACGCCCGGCTCTCGGCGCTGCCGGGGCTCGACATGAAGGGCCTCGCCGTCCACATCGGCAGCCAGATTTCCGACCTCGAACCCTCGCGCCTCGCCTTCCTCAAGATGGGCGAGCTGATGGAGGCGATCCGCTCCGAGGGCCATTCGGTGACGCACATGGATCTCGGCGGCGGCCTCGGCGTGCCCTACAAGGCGAGCGATTCGCTGCCGACCCCGCAGGACTACGGCGCGATGGTGGCTTCGGTGGCGAAGGACTGGGGTGTCACCCTGATGTTCGAGCCGGGCCGGGTGATCACCGGCAACTCCGGCGTGCTCGTCACCGAAGTCGTGCGCGTGAAGGAGGGGGTGGTGAATCCCTTCGTCGTCGTCGATGCGGCGATGAACGACCTCGCCCGTCCCGCGATGTACGATGCCTGGCACGACTTCGCGGCGGTGAAGCCCAACGGCCGGACGATGACCGCCAACATCGTCGGTCCGATCTGTGAAAGCTCGGATACGTTCGCGATGGGGCGCGAGATCGATGAAGTCGCCGCCGGTGACCTCGCGATCTTCCGCACGGCCGGGGCTTACGGCGCGACGATGGCGAACACCTACAACAGCCGCGCGCTGGTGCCGGAAGTCATGGTGGACGGCAGCAAGTGGGCGGTGGTCGCTGCCCGCATCGAGCCCGCGACCATCCTGGCCGCCGAAGCCGTGCCCGAGTGGCTGGCCTGAGCCGGGAAAGCACCCCCTCATGATCGAGAGCCTGCCCCTCTTCCATCGCATGGCCGGACGTCCGGTCGTGGTCACGGGAAGCGGGGAGGCTGCCGATGCCAAGCGCCGCCTCGTCGAACGGGCCGGGGCAAGGCCGACAGCCGATCTGGCGGAAGGGATTGCGCTCGGCGCCCGCATCGCCTTCATCGCCGAGGAGGACGAGGCGCGCGCCCAGGCCGCCGTGTCCCAGGCCCGGGCGGCGGGCCTGCTGGTGAATGCGCCTGATCGGCCCGCCCTTTGCGACTTCACCGTACCGTCCATCCTCGATCGCACGCCGGTACTGGTTGCCATCGGCACCGGCGGCGCTTCAGCGGGGCTTGCCAAGCAACTGCGCCTGCGTCTGGAGGCGCTGCTGCCGCAATCGCTGGGCGAACTGGCCCGCGCGCTGCTGGCGGCACGACCGGCGCTGCGGTCGCGGTTTCCCGATGCCGGCGAAAGACGGCAGGCGCTCGATGCCGCGCTGGCGCAAGGCGGCCCGCTCGACCCGCTGACCGAGGCCGGGGAGGCACGTCTTTCTCTCTGGCTTTCCGAAGCTGCCGAGCCGGCAAGCGACACCGTGGAGATCGTCCTGCGCAGTGACGATCCCGATGATCTTACCTTGCGCCAGGCACGCCAGCTTGGCTCGGCGGACCTCATCCTGCACGAGCCGGAGGTGCCCCCCGCGATCCTCGACCGCGCCCGCGCCGACGCCCCGCGTCTTGTGATCGGCCCGGGCGAGATGGAAGTCCCGGCGGTTCGAGGCCTGGTGCTTATGCTACGGGTGAGGGCGCGCTAGGCCACCGAAAGGGAATTGCCGCGATCACGTCCGCTCGAGCTTCGCCAGGCGGCGCGGCAGTTCTGCGGAAATCTTGCGAAGCTGGTGGGGCTGGGCCTTTCGCCAGCCTCTCACTTCCTGAACCGTGCGGCCGCAGCCCTTGCACCATCCGGTCCGGCGGTCGAAGCCGCATTCGTCGATGCAGGGCGACTTCATATCGGTCGTTCCTGCAAAGCCCGGCACTCGATGGTGACATGCTGCAATTCGTGAACCGGCGATAGCCGTCTGCGCAGAACGCTTGCATCGATATGAGGCGCTGCCACCGCTGCGCTGACGATCGCGGCATGGGCTTCGGGACCGAGCTTCCAGACGTGCAGGTCGAGGATGCGGGCGTCACCGGGCGCTTCGACGGCCTCCTTCACTTCCTGCGCCAAATGCGCGTCGGTCCGGTCCAGCAGGACGGCGGCGGTGTCCTTCATAAGCGACCAGGACCACCGCGCGATCACGATCCCGCCGACGATCCCCATTGCCGGGTCGAGCCAGATCCACCCGAGATAACGCCCCGCGACCAGCGCCGCGATCGCCAGGACGGATGTCAGGGCGTCGGCAAGGACATGCAGGTAGGCGGAGCGCAAGTTGTTGTCGGCGTGGCCGTGAGCATGATGGTCATGAGCGTGATGGTCATGAGCGTGATGTCCGTGGTCATGGTGGCCATGCCCGTGATGCCCGCCGAGCAGAGCCGCGCTGACGAGGTTGACTACAAGACCCAGGATCGCGATGACGATCGCCTCCTCGAACGCGACGGTCATCGGTTCGAACAGCCGCAAGGTCGATTCCGCGGCGATGGCGATGGCGATGACGGCCAGCACGAGTGCGGAGGCAAAACCCGCCAGATCGCCGACCTTGCCGGTGCCGAAGCTATAGGCGGGATTATCGGCCTGACGTTTCGCAAAGGCGTAGGCTCCCGCCGCTACGCTCAGGGCGCCGGCATGGGTAGCCATGTGGAAGCCGTCGGCGAGCAGCGCCATGGATCCGGTGAGATGCCCGACGATGATCTCGGCCACCATCATCAGGGTGGTCAGCGCCACGACCCACAAGGTCCGCCGCGCATTTCGCTCGTGCGATCGGCCCAGGAAATAGTGGCGATGAAGCGGCGCGGCGGGGAGGGGGGAGTCCACGAAACTTCTACTTCGCGTAGCGGCGAATGGCCGCGATCAGCTCTTCGGCGCCTTGCTCCCGCTCGGCCTGGGGTAGATCGGGGGCCGCGACGTGGGTTCTCACATGGGCTTCGATCAGTTCATCGATCAGCCCGTTCACGGCGCCGCGAACCGCCGCCGCAAGGTGCAGGGTCTTCGCACAGTCCTGACCGTCGGTCAGCCCGCGTTCCACGGCCTGAAGCTGTCCGATGATGCGCCTGACCCGCGCGACCAGGGCGGGACTGTCATGAAGATGTGCCATATAGGGTACCCCCCTAGGCTATATGGCGATCAGCCGCAAGGCGACGTTCCCGCGTTTGCAGTCTCCGATGTCGGACTGGAACGAGTAGCGCCGCCTCAGAACATCCCGCCCGCCAGGGCATCCGCAGCGCCCTGCAGGATCACCGCGGCGGCGGCGGAGTCTATGCGGGTAGCCCGCTTGGCGCGGCTCATATCCTGGTCGAGCAGGCCGCGCTCGGCCCCGGTGGTGGACCAGCGCTCGTCCCACAGCAGGATCGGCAGGCCCAGCACGCCGAGGTTGCGCGCATAAGCCCGGCTAGACTGCGCGCGCGGGCCTTCGGAGCCGTCCATGTTGAGCGGCAGCCCTATGACGATGCCCTTGATCGAACGCTCGCGGATGAGTTCGAGCAGCAGTTCCCGGTCGGCGCCGAACTTGCCGCGCTTCAGTGTCTTGCCGGGCGAGGCGATGCGCCATCCGGCATCGCAAAAGGCGGTGCCGATGGTTTGGGTGCCGAGGTCCAGCCCCAGCAGTCCACCGCGATCGGGAAGCGCGCCGCGATAATCCAGCGCGCTGGTGGTGATCACTGTGCCTTCTGCCATGTCGCAACCCGTTTTTCGAAATCCGCGCGAAGGTTCGCCCAGAACAGGGTCACGTCATAGAGATGGTAGTTGTTTCCGGGAAGGACGTAAGGTCCCATGTCCAGCGCGGGCGGCGGTCCGATGTGGAGAAAGTGATCGGGCCCGCAACTCGCCGGAACGGTGGCCTTGGCCAGGGTGCCGCTGGCGGAGCGGGAGTCGGGCTTATGATCGGGGACGAGAGTGCCGAGGTTGGTCGCCGCATCGGCGCTGCCGCCCTCGGTTCCGGTAAGCGGATTGGTGCAGAGGAACGGACTGCCCGCAACGCCCTGACCGTCGAGCCCGGTGCGGCGGCCGTAAGCGGTCAGCAGCATCTTGGTGTCGGCGGGGTCGGCGACGGATAGCCAACTGACGACGCAGCCGGTCTGCTCCGCACCGGTGCAGGCCGGAAGCCCCATCTTCGGGAGATCGTGCGCCAGCGAGACGGGCCAGCCGATCACATAGGCGGCGACGATGCGCTGGCCCAGCGGTTTGCCTGCCGCACGGTCGCGCAGCACGCGGCGCAGCAGGAAAGCGCCCTGGCTATGTCCGGCCACGACGATCGGACGACGTTTCGGGATGGTCTTCACGAACTGGTCGAAGGCGGCCAGAACGTCGGAATAGGCAAGGTCGATGGCGCGGTTGGCTTCCGGTGCAGCGGTCAGGAAGGCGCCCACCGCTGCCTGGCGATAGCGCGGCGCCCAGACTTCCGCGCGGTTGAAAGGGCTGGCCATGCCCTTGACGAAAAGTGCGGCGCGATCCTGCGACAGTGCGTCGGCAAGGTCGCCGTTCCAGGCGCTGCGCGCGACGAGGCTGGTGGGATGTACGAAGAACACTGCCACCGGCAGCGGCTTTTCGGGCTTCTCCACCCCTGGCGGCAGCCAGCGCGAAGGATCGTCCTGCATGTCCGGCCGCGCGATCCACATCGCCGGATCTCGCCAGGCTTCCGGCCCGAGCGCATCCTTCTGCGCGTATTCGACGGTGGGCACGAAGGCCAGTTCGGTCAGATCCTCCGACCAGAGCCGCAGCGCCGCGAACAGGGCGATGACGAGGATGACGATAATCGCAATGACGTAGAGGAACTTGCGGGCCATGACTCTAAGGTCTCGCCTGCGGGAAACCCTCGGTCAAGCGCTGCCGGGCGCGATAGCGGCGCTTCCCTGTAAAAGGTCCGTTTCCGCCCCGCCGTTGCGATCGGCCTCCCGCTCCAGCCAGATCTTGATCATCGCCACCAGCGGATCGGCCAACGCCAGCCCGAGCAGGCCGAACAGCACGCCCATGATCAGCTGTGCCGCCAGCACCAGCGCGGGCGGCAGGTCCACGGTCTTGCGGGCGATCATCGGCACGATCAGGTAGCCGTCGATCAAGTGGATCAGCAGGTAGACGAAGATGGTGTAGAGCCCCATCTCGTACCCGCCCGAGAAGCCGACCAGGATCATGATCATGCCGGAAATGGGCGCGCCGATGTTCGGCAGGAACGCCAGAAGCCCGGTGATCAGGCCGAGGAGGGCGGCCATCGGCACGCCGTAGAACTGGAGCATGGCCCAGGTGAACAGGCCCTCCACGATCATGCCGATCAGGCGGCCGAACAGCAGGCGGCGCAGGGCCTGCCCCATGATCGCCGCCGTGCTTTCGAAATTATCGCGCCGATCGATCGGCAGCATCCAGCCGACGCCGCGCCGATAGAGGCGCGGCTCCAGCGCGAAGTAGATGCCGAGCACGAGGATCAGGAACAGGGTGGTGACGACACCGATGAGGCCGCCGACCACACGGGTCACTTGCCCGATGCCGCCAAGCGCTTCCTGCGCCATGCCCCGCAGCTCCGTGATCCGGGGCTGGATGCCGTGGGCGCGAAGCCAGGACAGTCCGTGACGGAACTGGTTTTCGATGGTTGTTGGCAATTCGGCAGCCTGCGACGCGATCTGGCTGCCGGCGAACCGGCCGACCCAGAGCAGGAACAGCAGGGCGAACAACAGCACCAGCCCCACTCGCAACCCCCGCGGGATCTTCAGGACCTTGCCGACCATGCGGGCGCCACCGTCGATCAGGGCGCCGAACACGATCCCGCCGAATATGACCAGCAGCGATTGCGAGAGAAACACGGTCAGCGCCAGCAGCGCGACCATGCCGATCCAGACGAAGGCCTTGCGCGCCTCGGTGCGGATCAGCGGATCGGAAATATCGGTGGGACCGGCACGTTCGGAAAGGTCGGCTTCAACCTCCTGTTGCGGCCCCGAGGCCATCAGTTCCAGGCCTTGGCGGTATCGACCGGCGGACGCAGGCTGGTGAAGGCGCGGCCCGACCGCAAGGCGGTCCACCAGGTCACCGGGTTCCAGCTCTGGGTGCCGTCCAGCGAGAACGTGATGAACTCGGCGCGGCCGCCCACGTCGGAGAGCGGCACCGGCCCGCCGAGCCCGCCGCCGGGCCGACCGAACATGTCGGTTTCGAACGGCGCCCGGCTGTCCGCCGAGCGATCGCGATCGTCGCCCATCACGAAGACGTGGCCTTCTGGCACTTTGACCTCCGCGTAATTGTCCAGTTCCTGGTTGAGGTAGTCGATCACCTCATAACTGGCGCCGTTGGGCAATGTTTCGCGGTAGGTCGGCATTTCGTAGACATCCCTGCCGCTGGGCAGCCGGGTGCGAAACTGTTCGAACCCGTCGTAGCAGTGGCCGGGCTCGGCATCGCCTTCACACGTCAGCGAATCGTCGGCGGCGATGCGGACCGGCGGCACCATCTCGCGCGGGACGAACCGGCCGTTCAGGCGAATGCGTCCGTCGATCACCGCGATGCGGTCTCCCGGCAGGGCGACGACGCGCTTGATGAGATCCGCCTTGCGATTGCCGGGCACGACGATCACGATGTCGCCATACTCCGGCGTGCGGCCCATCAGCCGCCAGGTGCTGCGGGGCAGCAGGTGGAAGCTGATCGAAGACCAGTTCCAGCCGTAAGGATACTTCGAGACGACCAGCCGGTCGCCCACCAAGAGGCCCGGCATCATCGAGATCGACGGGATGTAGAACGGCTTGGCGATGAAGGAATGAAACGCCAGCACCCCCAGCAGCATCAGGGCGAGCCCGCGCAGTTCCTGGAACCAGTTGACCTTTTCCGCAGCCGGCGAGGCCTGAACGGACGCCTGGCTGAGAGTCGGCTTGGGCTGTTGGATCATGTCCCGGAAATACTCGGCGTCAGGATGGAGAGAGGGGGCGTGCTTCGATGACCACGAAGGCCTGGGCCCATGGATGATCGTCCGTGAGCGTAAGGTGAACCACGGCCTCGTGCCCGTCCGGAGTCAGGGTGTCCAGCCGCGCTTTCGCGCCGCCGGTCAGCGCCAGGGTCGGCGCGCCGGAGGGCGCGTTGACCACGCCGATGTCCTTCATGAACACGCCGGCCTTGAATCCGGTGCCCACTGCCTTGGAAAAGGCCTCCTTGGCCGCGAAGCGCTTGGCCAGGGTCCCGGCAACGGTGTGCGGGCGGCGCGCGGCCTTGGCCTGCTCCACTTCGGTGAAGACCCGCTGGAGAAACCGGTCTCCGAAACGATCGAGCGAATTCTGGATTCGCTGGATGTTGCAGAGGTCGGAGCCAAGGCCGATTATCATGGATTTCCCCCCCGACGCGGGGAGGAGGACCGTCGCGGAGCGATGGTGGACGGACGCCGGCGCGTTGCATGACACCGAGAAGCCGCGCCTCGCCGCGCCGGCCCCACCGCCATGCTGCGCATGGCGCCCCTCTCCGGATCGGGGAGGAACTGGGTGTCGTTCATCAGCGGACCTCGTCCATCAGCTGGCGCATTCTCCGCACGCTCGTCTCCAGCCCGCAGAATATCGCCTCACCGATAAGGTAGTGGCCGATGTTGAGTTCCGCCAGTTGGGGAATGGCGGCGATCGGCTGCACGTTCTCGTAAGTGAGGCCATGGCCGGCATGGGGCTCGATGCCGTTCTTCGCGGCGAGCGCGGCCATGTCGACGATGCGGCGCAGTTCCACCGCGACCTGCTCGCCCTCGGCATGGGCATATTCGCCCGTGTGGAACTCCACCACCGGAGCGCTCAGCTTGATCGCCGCTTCGATCTGGCGCGGCTCCGGCGCGATGAACAGGCTGACCCGGATGCCCGCATCGGAGAGGCGCGCGACGATGGGTGCGAGGCGGTTGTGCTGCCCGGCGGCGTCCAGCCCGCCCTCGGTCGTGCGCTCCTCGCGCCGCTCGGGCACGATGCAGGCGGCATGCGGGCGATGGCGAAGCGCGATGTCGAGCATCTCTTCGGTCGCCGCCATTTCCAGGTTGATCGGCAGGCCCGTGGCCGAAGCCACGCGCTCCAGGTCCTCGTCGCGAATGTGGCGGCGATCCTCGCGCAGATGCACGGTGATCCCGTCACCCCCGGCCTGTGCCACGATCTGCGCCGCGCGGGCCGGATCGGGATGCTCGCCGCCGCGCGCGTTGCGGATGGTGGCGACGTGGTCGATGTTGACGCCGAGACGCAGGCGCGCAGGGGTGAGGACGTTGGCCAATTCGTGAAATCCTAGCTTGGGAAATACCTCAGGGCTGAGCGCGGCTGCCGGGCTTGACGGCGGGCGTGGCGGCCAGTTCGGGCGGCAGTTCTTCGGGCGCGTAAGTCGGGAAATTGAGCGCCACCAGCGGGAAGAACGGCACGCCGAGGTCGACCGCACCGGCCGAACGGTCGATCAGCGAGGCGGCCGCGATCACTTCGCCGCCGGCTTCCTCGATCGCCTTGATCGCCTCGCGGCTGGAGAGGCCGGTGGTCACCACGTCCTCGACCATCAGCACTTTGTCGCCGGGTTCGAGGCTGAAGCCGCGGCGCAGTTCGAACGTGCCCGTGGGGCGCTCCACGAACATCGCGTCGACCTGGAGCGCGCGGCCCATTTCCTGGCCGATGATCACGCCGCCCATGGCCGGCGACACGACCTTGGTGATGGCCTTGCGAATATCGTGGGGGAGTTTCGCCGCGACTGCGACGGCGAGTCGCGCGGCCCGGGCGGGGTTCATCAGAACCCGCGCGCACTGCAGGTAGTAAGCGCTGTGCCGACCCGAGGAAAGCAGGAAATGCCCTTCAAGCAAGGCCTTGCTGGCGCGGAACTCGGCGAGGACTTCTTCTTCCTGCATCGGGAGGTATTCCTTTGGTGCAATTTGCATGTGTTCTGGCAGGCGACATGGCCCGCTGCGTCAAAAATCCCCTAGAGGCGCTTGAGACAGGCGGCAAGGCCGCGTATAGCCCCTTGTCAACGGGGGCAAAAAGCCTCCGCAATAGGGGTGCGCGCTTGGGAGGCGACTCACTTGCGCGAGCATAAGAAAACGGAAGCGCTGTAACCATGATATTGGGCAAAACCGTTCCTACTTTGGGCGAGGCTGCGAAGGCTCTCGATCTCTCTTCCGTCGCCGCTCGGTCTCTTTTGGCCCGTTCGCTTGTGGTAGCGGCGTTTTCGTCAACTCTTGCCGTCTCTTCCGCCATCGCGGCGCCAGCCGCCGAAGCCACCTCGGCCGGCAGCTACACGCCGATGAAGCCGACGCCGGGCATCGGCATGCCGGTGGAGGGCGGAATCGGCCTCCAGCAGCAATATTCCAAGCTCGGCGAATATGGCGAGTGGATCCATGACGGCGTGCTGATGCCGATCATCACGGTGATCACGCTCTTCGTGCTGCTGCTGCTGGTGATCATCGCGGTGCGCTACAACCGCCGCGCCAATCCGGTCGCCTCGAAGACCAGCCATAACACCATTCTCGAAGTGGTGTGGACGCTGGTCCCGGTGCTGATCCTGATCGGTATCGCGGTCCCCTCGATCGATCTCATCGCCAAGCAGTACAAGCCCGCTCCCAAGGGCGCGCTGACCATCAAGGTGACCGGAAACCAGTGGTTCTGGACCTACGGCTATCCGGATAACGGCGATTTCGAAGTCGTCTCGAACATGCTCAACCTGCCAGGGCAGCCGACCATCAACAACGGCGTGCGCGAAGTGGGCTCCCAGCCCTGGGACGGCCCCTCCCACCTTGAGGTGGACAACCGCATGGTCGTGCCGGTGGGCGAGCCGATCCGGCTGCAGATCACTGCCGCCGACGTGATCCACTCGTTCGCCGTGCCCTCGCTGTGGTTCAAGCTCGACGCCGTGCCGGGCCGCATCAACGAAAAGGTGCTCCTGGTAGAGAAGCCGGGCGTCTACTACGGCCAGTGCTCGGAGCTGTGCGGCGCCAAGCACGGCTACATGCCGATCGCGGTGGAGGCGCTGCCCCGCCCGCAGTACGATGCCTGGGTCCTGACCCACGCCGGCGGCGTGATCGACGGTCAAAAGCCCGCCGCTGCTGCGGCAGCCCCGGCGGCTCCTGCAGCCGTCGCCACGGAAGCGGCCTCGGAGGCTCCGGCCGCCGATTCCACCGCTGCCGCTACCGCCGAATAAGCGCGAATCCTAGGACAGGGCCCTACCATGGCAACCACCGTTCCCGACCATTTCCAGGGCAATGTGGATCACCACGCCCACGCCGATCACGACCATAAGCCGAGCTTCTTCGCGCGCTGGTTCATGTCCACCAACCACAAGGACATCGGCACGATGTACCTGATCTTCGCGATCTTCGCGGGGATCATCGGCGGCCTGTTCTCCGGCATGATGCGCGTCGAGCTGGCCGAGCCGGGCATCCAGTACCTCGACATCTTCGCCCGCTGGTTCGGTGCGACCAATCCCGATTTCAACTCGACGCTCCATGTCTGGAACGTGCTGATCACCGCCCACGGCCTGATCATGGTGTTCTTCATGGTCATGCCGGCGATGATCGGCGGCTTCGGCAACTGGTTCGTGCCGCTGATGATCGGCGCGCCGGACATGGCCTTCCCGCGCATGAACAACATCTCGTTCTGGCTGACCGTGGCGGGCTTCATCTCGCTGCTGTGCTCTGCTTTTGTGCCCGGCGGCACCGGGCTCGGCGCCGGCACCGGCTGGACGGTCTATGCCCCGCTCTCGACCAGCGGCTCGCCCGGACCCGCGGTGGACTTCGGTATCTTCGCGCTGCACCTTGCCGGTGCCGGCTCGATCATGGGCGCGATCAACTTCATCACCACCATCTTCAACATGCGTGCTCCCGGCATGACCATGCACAAGATGCCGCTGTTCGTGTGGTCGGTGCTGGTCACGGCCTTCCTGCTGCTGCTCTCGCTGCCGGTCCTGGCCGCCGCAATCACCATGCTGCTGACCGACCGCAACTTCGGCACCACCTTCTTCGACCCCTCGGGCGGTGGCGATCCGGTGCTCTACCAGCACCTGTTCTGGTTCTTCGGCCACCCCGAAGTCTACATCATGATCCTGCCGGGCTTCGGCATCATCTCGCAGATCGTCTCGACTTTCTCGAAGAAGCCGGTGTTCGGCTACCTCGGCATGGCCTACGCCATGGTCGCGATCGGCGTGGTCGGCTTCATCGTCTGGGCGCACCACATGTACGCCACCGGCATGTCGGTGAACACGAAGATGTACTTCACCGCTGCCACCATGGTCATCGCGGTGCCGACCGGCATCAAGATCTTCTCATGGATCGCAACGATGTGGGGCGGTTCGGTGGAGTTCAAGAGCCCGATGGTCTGGGCGATCGGCTTCATCTTCCTGTTCACCGTCGGCGGGGTGACCGGCGTGGTCCTGGCCAATGGCGGCGTGGACGACGTGCTGCACGACACGTACTACGTCGTGGCGCACTTCCACTACGTGCTCTCGCTGGGTGCAGTCACCGCGCTTTTCGCAGGCTTCTACTACTGGTTCCCGAAGATGAGCGGGCGGATGCATTCCGAGTTCCTCGCCCACGTCCATTTCTGGATCTTCTTCATCGGCGTGAACATGATCTTCTTCCCGATGCACTTCCTCGGGTTGCAGGGCATGCCGCGCCGCTATCCGGACTATGCCGAAGCGTACCAGCACTGGAACCACGTCGCGACGATCGGCTACATGGTCATGGCGACCAGTCTCGTGGTCTGGCTCATCAACATGATCTACGCCTTCTCGGCGGGCCGCAAGGCGGAAGACAGCTACTGGGGCGAAGGCGCGACCACGCTCGAATGGACACTGTCGAGCCCGCCGCCGTTCCACCAGTTCGAGACGCTTCCCGTGATCGAGGAAGCGGCGCATCACTGATCCAGCGCCGTCCCGGACGAGCTCCGGGGCGGCGCCCGGTTCGCCAGCGCCTGACTTTGGCACCTCGCTTTTTGGCGCCTTGCGGGTGTATGGGGCCCCCATCATGACCACGACGAGTCCCTCTTCCGCCGCATCGCTCCCCGCCGACTGGCGCGACCTTCTCGCGCTCACCAAGCCGCGGGTGATGAGCCTGGTGATCTTCACCGGCCTCTGCGGGCTGTTGGCCGCGCCCGAGCGCATTCATCCCGTCATCGCCTTCACGGCCATCCTCTGCATCGCCATGGGCGCCGGCGGCGCCGCCGCGCTCAACCAGTGGTGGGAAGCCGATCTCGACGCGGGGATGAAGCGCACCGCAAACCGCCCCTTGCCGCAAGGCCGGCTCGACCGCACCACCGCGCGCGATTTCGCCGGCGTGCTCTGCGCCGTCTCGGTGTTCCTGATGGGCTTCGCGGTCGGCTGGCTGCCCGCCGCGATCCTGGCGATCTCGATCATCTATTACGCGGTGATCTATACGATCTGGCTCAAGCCGCGCACGCCGCAGAACATCGTCATCGGCGGCGGTGCCGGCGCCTTCCCGCCGCTGATCGGCTGGGTGGCGGCAACCGGCCATGTCACGCTCATGCCGGTCGTGCTCTTCGCGATCATCTTCTTCTGGACCCCGCCGCACTTCTGGGCGCTCGCGCTCTTCGTGAAGAGCGATTACGCCAAGGTCGGCATTCCGATGATGCCGGTGGTCGCGGGCGAGAAGGCGACGCGCCAGCAGATCCTGACCTACGCCGTCCTGCTGCTGCCGCTTTCGGTGCTGCCGTGGTGGATCGGCGGAACCGGCGCGATCTACGGCATTTCGGCGATCGTGCTTTCGACGCTGTTCCTGGCGCTCTCCGTCCGTGTCGGCCTGCGCGAGCGCAGCGGCCCGGACGACACGATGAAGCCGGAAAAGCAGCTTTTCGGTTATTCCGTACTCTACCTCTTCGCGCTTTTCGCGATGCTGGTGGTGGACCGCTTCATCGTCCTTTGAAAGATCGCAGCATGAAAGACGTCCAGCAGCCCGACTCCAGAACGCCCGAGCAGATCCGCCGCAGCCGCAACCGGGTGCTGGCGCTAAGCCTGGCGGCTTTCGTGGTGCTGGTGTTCCTCATTTCGATGGCGAAGATGGGCTGATGGCTGCTGCCGGCGCTCCCATGATCAGTCGGCGCAGCAACCGGCGTGTCGCGTTCATCGCCCTGTCGATGGCTCTGCTGATGCTGGGGCTGGGCTATGCCTCGGTCCCGCTCTATCGCATTTTCTGCCAGGTGACCGGCTATGGCGGCACCACCCAGCGCGCGGACGAGGCGAAGGCGGCCGGAATCCAGGTGACCGACAAGACGATGTCGATCCGCTTCGACGCCAATGTCGAACGTGACATGCCCTGGGAGTTCAAGCCGCTCCAGCGCACCGATACGGTGACCATCGGCGAGCGGGACATGGCGCTTTTCTGGGCCAAGAACGATTCCGACAAGGTGATCACCGGAACCGCCAGCTTCAATGTCGAGCCGGAGCAGGCCGCACGCTACTTCAACAAGATCCAGTGCTTCTGCTTCACCGAACAGACCCTCCAGCCGGGCGAAGCGGTGAAGATGCCGGTGATCTATTACGTGGATCCTGCCATCCTGGACGATCCCGACAACAAGGATGTCGAGCAGATTACGCTCAGCTACACCTTCCACGTCACCGACGTCTCGGATGCAAAGACGCTGGACCATAGCCCAGCGGGCGGTTAAGTCCCGGTACGGGAAACAAATCACGGGGGGAGCATTACCCCACCGGAAGAATCGAACACGGAAGTCGAGAACGGGGACGAAGGCACCATGGCCGGTACAAAGAATCACGATTATCACATTCTTCCGCCGGACATCGCGCCGCTGGCGACCACGATCGGGGCGCTGACCTTCACTTCGGGCTTGGTCCTGTTCATGCATGACATGGCGGGCGGCAAGTTCGTGCCGTGGCTGGGTCTTGCGATCCTGCTGGCCTCGATGTTCATGTGGTTCTCGAAGATCATCAAGGAGGCGCATGCCGGCGATCACACGCCGGTGGTGCAGCTTCACCAGCGCTATGGCATGATCCTGTTCATCGCTTCGGAAGTGATGTTCTTCGTCGGCTGGTTCTGGGCCTTCTTCGACTTTTCACTGTTCCCCTCGACCCTGGCCGAGGTGGTCGGCGGGCAATGGCCGCCCAAGGCGATCGAGGCGGTGATGGATCCGTTCGACCTGCCGCTGCTCAACACGCTGATCCTGCTTTGCTCGGGCACCACGGTCACCTGGGCGCACCACTCGCTGATCCACGGCGACCGTGACGGGCTGAAGAAGGGCCTCTGGGCAACGATCCTGCTCGGCGTGCTGTTCTCGTGCATCCAGGCCTACGAATACGTTCACGCGCCGTTCCCCTTCGGCCAGAACACCTATGGTTCGGCGTTCTACATGGCGACCGGCTTCCACGGCTTCCACGTCATCGTCGGCACCATCATGCTGATCGTCTGCCTCAAGCGCGCCTACAACGGCGACTTTACGCCGCGTCAGCACTTCGGGTTCGAGGCGGCAGCCTGGTACTGGCACTTCGTCGACGTGGTCTGGTTGTTCCTGTTCGTCGCCATCTACGTCTGGGGCGGCTGGGGCTATCCGACGCACTGAGCGACAGATAGACGTCGCTATTAGCCAAAGCTCGAGAAGAGGGCAGACGCGGGCGACGCGGCTGCCCTCTTTCGTTTTCCTGTCCGAGGAAGCCATGCGCCGAATTCCCGCCCTCGCCACGCTGCTCGTCCTCGTCGCCGTAGGCTTCATGATCGCGCTCGGCTTCTGGCAACTTGGCCGCCTTCGCGAAAAGGAAGCGCTGCTTGCGCATTATGCCGATGCCCGGCGCCAGGCAGAGGAAGTCGATTGGCCGCACGATGACAAGGGGCAGGCCGATCTGCTCTACCGCCATGCCCGGCTCGATTGCGTTGCGGTCACCGACCATTCCAGCATTGCCGGGCGCAATGCAAAAGGTGAATCGGGGGCAGCGCAAACCGCCGACTGCACGCTGGCTGACGGCACAAAGGCGCTCGTCGTGCTCGGCTGGTCGCGGTTGCCGATGGCCGCGGGCGGCTGGTCCGGCGGCGAAGTCCGCGGCGTGATCGCACCCGGGCCGAGGCTGGTGGCATCCCCGCCACTTGCCGGGCTGGAGGCCAATGCCATGCCCGATCCTGCCGATATTCCCAACAACCACTTCGCTTACGCCGTGCAGTGGTTCGTCTTCGCGGCGACTGCGCTGGTGATCTATGGGTTGGCACTGAGAAAGCGGCGCACACCCTGAGCCGTGCTTAAAGCATTTCGCTTCGCGGCGCTTTAGGAATTGTTCTCGCCAAACCCCAACGACAGGCTTTTCATTTCGCGCCCCTGCGGCTAACCGCGCCGTCATGGACTACATCAGCACCCGCGGCAGCGCACCGGCGCTCGACTTCGAAGGCGCCACGCTCGCCGGCCTCGCTTCGGACGGCGGGCTCTACGTGCCGCGCGAGTGGCCGCGTTTCTCGGCCGACGAGATCGCCGCCCTGGCGGGCCTGCCTTATGCCGAACTCGCGGCGAAGATCATGTTCCCCTTCGTCGAGGGAAGCCTGACCTATGACCGCCTGCTGGAGCTGACCAGACAGGCTTACGGTCGCTTCGCGCACAAGGCAGTGACGCCGCTGAAGCAGCTCGACGAGCAGCAGTGGGTGCTGGAACTGTTCCACGGCCCCACGCTGGCTTTCAAGGACGTGGCGCTGCAACTGCTGGGCCTGCTGTTCGAGGAGTTCCTCGGCCGCTCGGACCGGAACCTGACGATCGTCGGCGCGACTTCCGGCGATACCGGCTCGGCCGCGATCGACGCGGTAGCCGGGCGTGCCAAGGTCGATATCTTCATGCTGCACCCCAAGGGCCGCGTGTCCGACGTGCAGCGCCGCCAGATGACCACGGTGCTGGCGCCCAACGTCCATAACATCGCCATCGAAGGCTCGTTCGACGACGCGCAGGCCACCGTGAAGCGCATGTTCAACGACAAGGCGATGACCGATCGCTTCGCTATCGGCGCCGTGAACTCGATCAACTGGGCGCGCCTGATGGCCCAGGTGGTCTATTACTCCGCCGCCGGGCTCCAGCTGGGCGCGCCGCACCGCAAGGTCGCCTTCTCGGTGCCGACCGGCAACTTCGGCGATGTCTTCGCCGGCTATGTCGCCGCGCAGATGGGCCTTCCGATCGAGAAGCTGATCGTGGCCACCAATGTGAACGACATCCTTCACCGCGCGCTGGCCGATGGCGATTACTCGCAGGGCACCGTCACGCCAACTGCCGCGCCGTCGATGGACATCCAGGTCTCGTCGAATTTCGAGCGCCTGCTGTTCGACCTGAACGGCCGCGACGGCAAGGCGCTGGCCGAGCAGATGGCCGGGTTCGAAGCGACCAAGGCCATGCAGCTCACCAATGCGCAGCGTGAAGGCGCTTCCGCACTGTTCACCTCGGCCCGCACCGATGCTGACGAGATGGCACAGGCCATCCGCTGGGCCTGGGAAAATTGCGGCGAGCTGATCGATCCGCACACTGCCTGCGGCCTCTTCGCCGCGCGCACTTCGGGCATCGACGCCGGTATCCCCATCGTGACGCTGGCGACGGCGCACCCCGCCAAGTTCCCCGACGCGGTCGAGCGCGCCACCGGTCAGCGTTCGGGCCTGCCTGCGCGCGTGGGTGATTTGTTCGAGCGCGAGGAAAAATGCGTCGACCTGCCCGGCGACTACGATTCGATCGCCGCGTTCGTGGCCGAGCACGCGGCCCCGAAGATCTGATGGCACACCTGGAAACCCAACCCGTCATCCTCGCCGGAGAGGGCTGGGACGATTATGGCCTCGTCGATTCGGGTCACGGCCGCAAGCTGGAGCGTTACGGCGACTACCGCTTCGTGCGCCCCGAACCGCAGGCGATGTGGACGCCGCGCCTCGAAAACTGGGACGCGCACGGTGAATTCGTGCCCGGCTCGGACGAGGACGGCGGCGGCCGGTGGCTGTTCGACAAGCCGGTGCCGCGCGAAGGCTGGCCGCTGGCGTGGAACGAGGTCAGCTTCACCGCCCAGTGCACGCCGTTCCGCCATCTCGGCTTCTTCCCGGACATGGCACCGGTGTGGGACTGGATGCGCGAGATGCTCGCGGACAAGAGCGATGCCAATACGCTGAATCTGTTCGGCTATACCGGCGTCGGCACGCTGGCGCTTTCCGCGCATGGTCCGGTCACGCATGTCGATGCCTCGAAGAAGTCGGTCGGGCAGGCGCGTGAGAATGCGGCGCTGGCCGGACTGGAGGATCGCCCGGTGCGCTGGCTGATCGACGATGCCGCCAAGTTCGCCGCGCGCGAAGTGCGCCGGGGCAAGCGCTATGACGGCATTATCCTCGATCCGCCGAAATTCGGGCGCGGCCCCACCGGCGAGACGTGGCGTCTGGAGGAAAACCTTCCCGGCCTGCTCGCCGATTGCCGCCAGCTTCTGGACAGCGAAAGCAAGTTCCTGTTCCTGACCGTTTATGCCGTGCGCATGTCGTCGCTGGCGCTGGCGGGGCTGATGGAGGAACTGTTCCGCGACCTGCCCGGCACCATCGAGCACGGCGATCTCTCCGTCCGCGAGGATCAGGAAGGCCGCCTGCTGCCGACGGCAATCTTCGCACGCTGGCGCAATAACGGCTAAAGGCGCGCCCATGAACACGCCCACCGATTCGCTTACTCTCGAAGTCGCCGATTTCGAACACGACGTTCTTACCGGGATCTACTCGGAAGAGACCGGCAAGCCGCAGCCGCTGCGCTTCACCATCCAGGTGTCGATGCAGCCGATCGAGCGCTACACGCCCGATACGCCGCTGACCGAGAGCAAGAACTACATGGACCTCAAGTTCGCGGCCAGCGAAGCGCTGCCGCAGGGGGTCCACTTCAAGCTGATCGAGGCCGTGGCCGATCACGTCTGCGAAACGCTGTTCCTTCAGGACGCGCGGATCACGGCCGTCACTGTGAAGATCGTCAAGCTCGCCATTGCCGAGGCGGGCGAGAAGATCGGCATCACCCTGACCCGGCAGCGCCGCTAAGCGATGATCCTGCACGTCGGTCCCCTTGCGGAAAACCCGCTGGACGCCGCCGCGCAGTTTCATGCCGAAGTCCTTCCCCGGGCGCGCGCGGTTTTGGCCGAGCATAAGAACCTCCTCCTCGTCTTCGCGCCGGCAGGGCACGACCACCGCGCATGGCGACTCGCAGCCGTGCAGGGACTTGCGCGCAGCCATGCTCCGCTGCGCGTGAATGCGCTGGCAGCGGCGAGCGACGATGCCATCGATGCGGCGAGCCGCTGGTTGACCGAATCCGAAAGTATAACCGGACAATACCTCCCCCTTGATGGGAATGCCGCAGGGCGCGTACTATATCGTCAGCAATGAGCATCGCATCGCCTCTCGTGGACCAGTTCCAGCGCCGCATCACCTACCTGCGGCTCTCGGTGACGGACCGCTGCGACCTGCGCTGCGCCTACTGCATGCCGGAGCGCATGACGTTCCTGCCCAGAAAAGAGGTGCTCACCCTCGACGAACTGCATGAGCTGTCGCTGGGTTTCATCGCGCGGGGCGTGACCAAACTGCGCCTCACCGGCGGAGAGCCGCTCGTTCGGCGGGACATGGTCGAACTGGTCCGCGCGCTCGGCCGCAAATTGGGCGACGGCCTGGAAGAACTGACCCTGACCACCAACGGCACGCGTCTGGCCGAGTTCGCGGAAGATCTCTTCGCTGCCGGCGTGCGGCGAATCAACGTCTCGCTCGACACGCTGGACCGCGCGACGTTCCATCGGCTTTCCCGCCGCGATTCCCTGCCGCAAGTGCTGGAAGGCTTGGCGGCGGCAAAGGCTGCGGGGCTTCGGGTGAAGCTCAACACCGTGGCCCTGAAAGGCGTGAACGAGGGCGAGATTCCGCAGATCATCGCCTGGGCGCATGGACAAGGCTTCGAGACCACCTTGATCGAAGTCATGCCGCTGGGCGATGTCGAGGAAGACCGCTTCGACCATTACCTGCCCCTCTCGGTCGTTCGCGACGATCTCGAAAGCCGCTGGACACTGCGGCCCAGCACGCATCGCAGCGGCGGTCCGGCGCGCTACTTCGACGTGGCGGAAACCGGCGGCCGGCTCGGTCTGATCACCCCGCTCACCCAGAACTTCTGCGAGGGCTGCAATCGCATTCGGGTTACCGCGACCGGGCAACTCTACGCCTGCCTGGGCGGCAACGAACAGGTCGATCTGCGCGCGGCTTTGCGCAGCGAGGATCCGCAGGCGGCGCTGGACGCCGCGCTCGACACCGCGATGCGGATCAAGCCCGAGCGGCATCATTTCGCCATCGACAAACGTGGTGCCGCTCCGGCGCTGGCGCGTCACATGTCGATGACGGGCGGCTGACCGTGGCGATTACTCTCGTGTTTCTCGGGCGCCTGGAAGACGCCGCCGGTAGCGGTTCCCGTGAAGTGCCCGCTGCGGCCTCGCTGGGCCAGGCGATCGGCGCGCTGGACCCAGACCTTGCCGATGTCCTGCGCGGACCGCGCATCCGGTGCGCCGTGAACGGCACGCTCGTCCAGGGTGACGTGCCCTTGCGCAATGGCGACGAGGTTGCCTTTCTCCCTCCCGTTTCCGGTGGCTGACATGATCGGCGACGTTCGCTTGCTGACCCTGCCTTTCGACGCGGCCGAGGAGCTTGGCACTTTTACACAGCGGCTCCCGCAGGCAGGGGGGATCGTCAGTTTCCTAGGGCAAGTTCGCGCAGGCGGGCCGGAGGGCGCTGAGGTGGAGGCGTTGGAACTGCGCCATTACGATCCGCTGACCCTGCCGGCGATGACGGCGCTTGCCGCGCGTGTCGCTGGCCGCTGGACGCTGGATGGATTGCTGATCCTGCATCGCAGCGGAACGATGGGCCCGGGTGAGCCGATCGTGCTCGTCGCCGCAGCGGCCCGTCATCGCCGCGATGCCTTTGCCGCAGCCGACTTCGCCATGGACCACCTAAAGAGCGAGTCGTGGTTTTGGAAACGGGAAAAAGTCGCAGGCGCATGGCGCTGGATCGAACCGCGAGACCAGGACATTGAGGATCTCGCCCGCTGGGGCTAACGAAATTTCGGCGGTTCCGACAATTTTGACCTGGATCAATGTCATCACTCCCTGGAGGAAGCAGGGGAGCGCCGCGAACGATCGTCGTCGCGACATCGACGCGATGTTGCAGTGCCCGAACTGGGGGCAGTTCGTGGCCGCCGCGACATCGGCGTTCCGAGCGGCGCCGTTTGCGGCAAGGCAACCCGTCACCGCCATTGCGTTTCCTGCTGATCCGGGGAGCGCAAGGCCGGTTGTGCTTGCTCGCCGACGGTGAGACACCGTCTCCCGATTACGACCGAAGCCGGGGGGCTTCGGTCGGGCCGGGTCTTCTTGGACTACCCCTCCCTCGCAAGGGGGAGGGGTTTTTCCGTTATTTCAGGTCATCAGCCTGGTATCGAGCGCTGTGATCGCGGCGTTCTGGCTATCGACGAGTGCCTGCACCTGGCCGCGCGCGGTGTCGATCGCCTGGGCACTCGGCGAATCGCCCACGGGCTCAGCCTGCCGCGCATCGGCATAGAGCGAATCGAGATCGGCGAGAGAAGCCACGGCGGTATCGCGGCTGGCCTGGAGCGCGGATACCGCGACTTGCGCCGAGACCCAAGCGTCGCTGGTTCGCGAAGATCGCGCCGCTGCCGAGACGGCGCGTTCGGCGGCCGGACGCTTGGCGGCGAATTGCTTGTCCGCTTCGCGCGCGGCGGCGACCAGGCCGCCGATTCGCGTGGTCAGATCGGCAGTGGGCGGAGGAAGCTGCACCGGCGGCGGCGCGGGTGCAGCCGCGGCGGGCATGGCCGTGCGCTCCACCGCGCGATAGGCCAGTGAGGGATAGCTGCCTGCCGTCGAGCAGGCCGTCAGGCTCAGCGCCGCGGCAAGCGTCAAAAGGCAGGCCGGAGCCGGCGAACGAGACGAGAACGGCGGCAGCAAAGGGTCGGTTGCGCGGGTCATGGCCTTGCCATAGCATGGTCATGGCCGAGCGCGAGCGTCAATCCACGGTAGGATCGCGATGGAATCGCGTTTCGCATCCGTCACGGACCTAGTCCTTGGTTGACACGAATCGGGTGGTGGACTAACGGCACCCTTCTTTCCGGTACCCCGTGAAAACGGGATGCCGGCGCGTCGCCCGCAAGGCTCCACGGTTCCTTCCTGGACCAGAGCGGCCGGGGCAAAGTTGTTTCGGCCTGTTTAGGGCTCATTGATATTAGGTAAGGGCACCATGTTCGCAGTTGTGCGCACGGGCGGCAAGCAGTACCGGGTTGCCGCCGGAGACAAGATCGCGGTTGAAAAGCTGGCTGGTGAAGCCGGTGAGACCATCACGCTGGGCGACGTTCTGCTCGCCGGCAACGAAGGCGAAGTCGCCGACGCCTCGAAGATCACGGTTTCGGCCGAGATCATCGCCCAGGCCAAGAGCGAAAAGGTCGTGGTGTTCAAGAAGCGCCGCCGCCACAACTATCGTCGCAAGAACGGCCACCGCCAGCAGATGACTCTGCTGCGCATCGTGTCGGTCGCCTGAGCCAAAGATCGGAAGGACTGAGCAATGGCACATAAGAAAGCAGGCGGTTCGTCGCGCAACGGTCGCGACTCTGCGGGCCGCCGCCTTGGCGTCAAGAAGTTCGGCGGTCAGGAAGTGATCGGCGGCAACATCATCATCCGTCAGCGCGGCACCCGCGTGTATCCGGGCGTGAACGTCGGCATGGGCAAGGATCACACCCTGTTCGCGCTTGCCGAAGGTCGCGTGCGTTTCCACGATGGCAAACTCGGCCGTAAGTACGTGTCGGTAGATGCCATGGCAGAAGCCGCCGAATAATCGGATGGTCGATAAAAGGGCCATCCTTACGGGATGGCCCCGCCGATCTTCTTGAGATCGGCTGAACGAGGGAGAGGGGCCAGCCCGTCTCCCTCTTTTCGTGTCTCCCTCACGCACGGCGCAACTGTCTCGCAGAGCGACTAACCCGTACATTTTCTTACGAAAATTCGCGGATATATAGCGCTTTCCGGACGTTGTGCGTAATCGCAATGTCACGCGCGAACCTTATGGAAGGCGCGGGGCGGATGAGTGGAGATACTCTATGTTCGTTCGCAGCGAGCGGCTGTTCCTGCGGCCCGGCTGGCCGGAAGATCAGGATGAATTTCTGGCCCTGATCGACGACGAAAGCGTCGTGCGCAACCTGACGCGTGCGCCTTGGCCCTATTCTTCGAACGATGCCAGGCGGTTCCTGGAAGCACCGCAGGACATGCTGCTGCCGCGCTTCCTCATCACCGATCCCGGAGAGCACGGAACGCGCATCGTGGGCTGTATCGGCTTCTCGCGGGTCGATGGAGAGGTGAACCTCGGCTATTGGATCGGCCGGGAGCATTGGGGCCGAGGTTTCGCCAGCGAGGCCGTTCGCGCCGTTCTCCCGTTGGCGCGCCTTCTGGGGCACAAGCGGATCGTCGGCAGCCACTTCATCGACAACCCGGCCTCTGGCCGCGTGTTGGAGAAGGCCGGCTTTCTGCCGACCGGCGCCGTCGCCGAAAAGCATAGCGAAGGACGGGGTGGAAGCTGCCTCGCGCGGGAGTATGCTCTGGACCTCGACTCGCCTGATGCATGCCTGAACGATAGCGAAGATCTTGCGCTGCCCTGCCTGACGGCCCAGCGCGCAGCCTGACCGGATCTCGTCCCCGACGCGCGTGACGTCGGCGACGAGATCGGCAATTATCTCAAAAGAAACACGATACCGGCACCAGTTCGGACAGCCAAAAATGCCGGTCGGGGCGCTGCGCGCAATCGCACTAGGGCCGTGACAGGTTCCGCAGCAAAACTCGTGCAAAGCAACTGGCTTTGTGCATAGTGTAACGCGCGGAAAAAAATAATCGGAGAACCGTCACATGTTCGTCCGCACGGAGAGACTGTTTCTAAGGCCCGGCTGGCCGGAAGACGTCGACGATCTCGTCGATGCGATTTCCGACGAAGCCGTACAGCGTCATCTCGGCGTGGGCGAATTGCCGCGCTCGAGCCGCGCGATGCGGGACTACTTGTCCGAGCCCCGCGATCCGCGCCTGCCGCATTTCTTCATGTACCTGCGTTCCCCCGGAGGCCCTCAACTGGTGGGCGGCATCGGTCTTGAGCGCATCGAGGAGGACGTGGAACTCGGCTACTGGATCGCGCGCCCTCATCGCGGTCGAGGGTTCGCCCGCGAAGCGGTGCGCGCGGTTCTCGCGCAGGCCACGACCCTGGGGCACCGGCGGGTGGTGGCGAGCCACTTCGACGACAATCCCGCTACACTGGGTGTGCTGGAGGACGCCGGCTTCGCCGACAGCGGGACCGAGCGCGAACGGTTCAGTCACGGTCGAGGCAAGCCGGTCCGGGCGCGGATCTATGTAGCGGAACTGAGCGAGCAGCCTTTCCTCCGCACTCCGGCTCAGGCTGCCCTTTCGGCCTGACTTGCGCTCATTCCTGCGATGTCAGCCATTTCGGCGCAAGTTGCGGATCGATGTCCTCGACGCGCAAGTGGTCCACCGCCAGTCCAAGGTCTGGATAGGCGGCGCGGCGCCGCTTCTCGTCGGAACGGGCGAGCGGCACCACCACCAGGCGGCGGTTCACCTTCTGCCGCCAGTTCATGCGCGCGGTGTTCTCCTGCCCGACGTAGCAGCCCTTGGTGAAGCTGACGCCGTTCAGTTCGACCGCGTTGCATTCCAGCCAGAGCGTCTCGCCGTCGCCCAGTTCGGCGCGGCCCTCGGGCACGCCCATGGCAAGCCGGTGGGCGCGCCAGGCGGCATCGGCGCCTTCGGCTTCCGCCGGGTCGGCCGGATCCACGGGTGCTATCCAGCGCTCACCGAGCCCATGATGGCGCGGATCGGGGGCGGCGCCGTCGCCGGTATGAGGACGCCAATGCACCGCCAGCGAATCGTCGCGGGCGATGTCTATGGCGCGGCGCAGACGGTACATCGACAGGCGCTTCACCAGCGCCTCGGCTGCTTCGGCCTCGCAGTCGATCAGCAAGCCCTGTCCGGCCTTGTTGGCGCCCGGCCAGACGATGAAGTCGAACAACGCTTTGCCTTGCGGAGAAAGCAGCGCGGCCCAGGCAGGCAGCACTTTCTGGACGTCTGCGGTGACGAGTCCCTGCAGGAACGCGGCGACGTCTTCCTTGGAATCGGGGCGGGGAGAAAGCCGGATCACGGCGCGGTCGAACAAGCGGCTGGCGGTCATGGCCGATAAGTGGGGCACGGTGCCGAACTGCGCAAGTGCGGCTGTTGGGTGAGGAACGTCAAGGACAGTGCGCCAGACGCTCGCGGATCTCGTCGAGAACCCAAACCGCGGCAGGGCCGGGCGGGCTGTCCTTGCGCCAGAGTGCGACAAGGGCGTAGCCGATCGTCGGACGTTCCGGCAGGCGTAGTTCGATCAGCTCCCCACTGGCGAGATCGGCGGCGATGCGGTGGCGCGGCATCGAGCCCCAGCCGATGCCTTCCTTGAGCAGGGCATGCTTGGCGCCGAGATCGGCCAGCCGCCACGAGCGCGGACTGAAGACGGAAAAGTCGCGCCCTTCGGTGAGGGGCGAGCGGTCGGTCAGCACCAGTTGCAAGTGCCTGCGGGCCTCGCCGGGAGCAATGGGACCGGGGACCGCGAGAGGATGTCCGGGGGCAGCCACCGGCACCATTTCCACCGCGCCGACCGTCTCGCGCTGGATCTCGGGTAAATCGAGGATGTCCGGGCCGGCGATGGCGAGCGTGGCGCGGCGATCGAGCACCAGCGCGGCCACCGCGCCGAGCGCCTCGACATGGAGGCGCAGCGGCACGCTGGGGAACATGACCTGGAAGTCGCGCAGCAGTTTTGCCAGCACATTGCCCGGCACCATCACGTCCACCGCCAACGAGAGTTCGGCTTCCAGCCCCTGCCGCAGGCTGCGCACCTTTGCGAGCAAGGCATCGACATCGTCGGCAATGGCGTGGGCTTCGCTCAGGAGGGCGCGGCCCTGCTCCGTCAGACGGGGCTTGCGGGAGCCTTCGCGCTCGAAAAGACGCACGTCGAGCTGGGTTTCGAGCTGCGCGATGGCGTAGCTGATCACGGAAACGGCACGGCCGAGCCGGCGCGCCGCTCCGCCGAAGCTGCCTTCCTCGACCACGGTGAGGAACGTGCGCACATGATCGAGGCTGGGAGGAACGATGTCAGCCATCAGGAAAGCCTTCAGCTTACTTGAACATTTGGGATGATTTTATCTCAATTATCCGGTGGCTCTGCAAGCGCTACATCACGGGCAAGCAAGTCGCACACCGCGACGGACCACCTTCCAGGAGGGCCATATGATCGAAGTTCGTCCCTTCAACAGCCTGGGAGCCGCCGACCACGGCTGGCTCGATGCGCATCATCACTTCTCCTTCGCCGACTACCATGACCCGGCGCGGACCAACTGGGGCCGCCTGAGAGTCTGGAACGACGACGTCATCGCCCCGCGTTCCGGCTTTCCGCCGCATCCGCACCGCGACATGGAGATCATCACTTACGTCCGCACCGGCGCGATCACGCACAAGGACAGCCTCGGCAACGAAGGCCGCACCGGAGCCGGGGACGTGCAGGTGATGAGCGCGGGCACCGGGATCGTCCATTCCGAATTCAATCTGGAGGACGAGGCCACTACCCTGTTCCAGATCTGGATCCTGCCCGACCATCGCGGCGAGGCTCCCGGATGGGGCGCCCGACCGTTTCCCCGAGACGACCGCGCAGGCCGTTTCGTCACTCTGGCCAGCGGCGTGGCCGGCGACGAGGACGCCCTGCCGATCCGCGCCGACGCCCGCGTGCTGGGCGCCTCCGTGAAGGCCGGAAACAGCGTCACTTACGAGACTGGGCGCGGGCGGCATGTCTATCTGGTGTCCGCCAAAGGCCGGATCCGCGTGGACGACGTCGAAGCGCAGCCGCGCGACGGCGTGGCGATCACCGGACTGGACAGCTTCACCGTCACCGCGATCGAGGACGCCGAACTGGTCCTCGTGGACGCTGCCTGAATCTCCCTCTCCCAACATCTCATCCAAGGAAATCGATATGACCGGACGCATTGCCCATCCCAAAGTCGAAAACCTGATCGTCGATCGCTGGTCGCCGCGGGCTTTCGATGGCAGCGAAATGCCGCAAGAGGACCTCGACGTGATCTTCGAAGCCGCCGGGTGGGCGCCTTCGGCCTACAACGTGCAGCCCTGGACGTTCCTTTACGCGAAAAAGGGCGACGCCAACTGGGATCTGCTGCTGTCCCAACTGATCGAGTTCAACCAGGGCTGGGCCAAGGACGCTTCCGCGCTCGTCTATGTCGTGTCGGACAGCCAGATGCGTTCGGAAAAGGGCAATTCGGCCAACCACAGCCACAGCTTCGATGCCGGTGCGGCGTGGGCGCTGGCCGCGCTGCAGGCGCAGGCTCTGGGCTATCACACTCACGGCATGACCGGCCTGAAGTTCGGTGAAGCCGAAGCGGCTCTGGGCATCCCCGCCGACCACCGCCTGGAAGCGGCCTTCGCGATCGGCCGCATGGGCGACAAGAGCCGGCTTCCCGAATTCCTTCAGGAACGCGAAGTGGCATCGAGCCGCAAGCCGGTGGCCGAGATCGCCAAGCCCGGCAAGTTCGCCTGATCATCCGGAGCGCTTCCGGCATTCCTCCTCCATTGCCGGAGCGCTCCCGAGCCCGGTTCGCCTTTGTCCCTGAGGCGAATCGGGCTTTTTCCTTGGCGTCAGAACTTGCGCTTCACCCCCACCATCACGCGGTTGCTGACCGTACCGTTGGGGAAGGCCTCGGCTTGCAGGTGCAAGTCGGCAGTGGTGTTCTCGTCCAGCTTCATCTCGAGACGAGGGACGGCGCTGGGCATCTCGAACTCCTGAGGCAGCGGCAGGACGCGTTCCCTGTCCGGGTCCGGCGCGCAGACGACGATCTCGCCCGGGCGACTCTCCGGGCATCGCGGGCGGACGACGCTGAAGCGCATGCCGGGCGCGCTGCGCATCTGGCGCAGATCGAAAGCATCGACGATTTGCTCGGAAGCGGCAGGCGCGGCGGGTGTGGTATCGATCGCGGGCATGGCATCGGCTCCATCGGGAGCGCGCAGGCAAGCACGCGATCGTGGCCCATTTGCGGCAGCGCGGCTCCGGCCTGCGATTACAATTTGGCTATCGAGAGGCGAAGCACGACTCGGCTCGTCAAGGCGGGAAGACTGGTCCATAGGCGCGCCATCGTTTTGCAGGTCAAGGAGGTGAGGCCCGGTGGCGGCTGGATGGTTGAGTAATCGGGGCAGCGCCGTTGCGGCGCGCTTTGGCGCTACGGGGCACCTGGGATGGATTCGCGGTGCTTTCGGCGGCCTGCTGGGCATTGCGCTTGCCGGCGGCGTGACGATGCTGCTCGAGATGAAGGGCGTGGAAATGGGGGGGATGTCCACGCTTCCCTTCCTCGTCGCACCGCTCGGTGCTTCCGCCGTGCTGGTGTTCTGCGTGCCGGCCAGCCCGCTGGCGCAGCCCTGGTCGGTCATCGGCGGCAACATGATTTCGGCCATCGTCGGCCTGTCCATGGGGCACTTGCTGGGCGACCCCTGGCTGGCCGCTTCCATGGGCGTGGGACTGGCGATCGCGGCCATGTCGCTCACCCGCAGCCTCCATCCGCCGGGCGGCGCCTGCGCGCTGCTCTATGCGCTGGGCGCCACGGGCGAGCAGCACTGGGGCATCGGCTACCTCGTGCCGCTGGCGCTCAACCTGATGTTCCTGTTCCAGGTCGGCTGGCTCTATAACAACCTGACCGGGCACCCCTGGCCTCACCATGCCCCCAAAGTGCAGCACAAGGCGCCCGATCCCTACACGCGCGCTGATATCGAGGCGCTGCTGGCGGAGTGGGATGAAGTTCTCGACGTCGATGTCGACGATCTCGATGCTTTCGTGCAGGCGCTCCTGCGCAAGGGCGCGAAGGCGTGAACGGCCGTCCTTGGCGAATTTTCGCGCATCAGGCCGGCTTGCGCCTGCGGGAGAGCAGGTCCCAGCAGAACACCGCGATGGCCGTCCAGATGAACAGGAAGCAGAAGATCTGCACCGGCCGCAGCGGCTCGCCGAAGACGAACAGGCCCATCAGGAATACGCCGGTGGGCGTCACGAACTGGATGAAGCCCAGGACCGAGAAGTCCAGCTTGCGCGCCGCTCCCGCGAAAAGCAGCAGAGGAATGCCGGTGACGACGCCGGCGCAGGCGAGCAGCAGGCTGGTAGCGAGCGACTCGCCCATGGCGAGGCCGGCGGTGCTCGTCGCCTGCCAGCCGAGCAGGCCGAGCGCGGGAACCAGCAGGACCAGCGTCTCGACCGTCAGGCCGGGCAGCGACTCCACCGGTGCCAGCTTGCGAACCAGGCCGTAGCCGGCGAAGCTGAACGCAAGCCCCAGGCTGATCCAAAGGGTATCGAAGGCCCCCCAGGCCAGCATGGCGACGCCAATCGCGGCGAGCGCCACCGCGATCCACTGCAAACGCGAAAGCCGCTCGCGCAGGAAAATGGTTCCGGCCAGCACGTTGACCAGCGGATTGATATAGTAGCCGAGACTTGCAGCCAGCACATGACCTTCCATGACCGCGATGACGTAGACCAGCCAGTTCGTGCCGATCAGCAGACCGCTCAGGGCCAGAGCGCCTAGCAGGCGCCGATTGCCGACCGCGGCGCGCAGCTGCGCACCCTGGCGCAGCACGGCGACCATGACGAGGCAGAAAGGCAAGGTGAACAGCAATCGCCACGCCACCACCTCGAACGGAGAAACCGCATGAAGCGCCGCGAAGTAAAGCGGAAACAGGCACCAGATGAAGTAGGCGCCGAACGCCTGTGCAAGGCCGCCGGTTCGGCGAGGGGTAAGGTGCTGCATCGGCTGATCCTGTTGCTGGACCGTCGCGATAAGTGCAGGCCACCGCCGCCGCAAGCGGTTCGTCGGGCCTGGAGCTTCGTCTCGCCGATAAATCCTTTCCTGACAGGCGTGTTGCGCACCGTTCAGGTTCATTGCTCTAAAGCTGAATGCGTACCGCGGATCGAGCCTCAGAGGGCCCCCTCCCCGGCAATGACGAGGAGATTTGAGATGAACGCATTTTTCAAGGCAACCGCACTCGCTGCCGCCATGGCGAGCCTGACGACCGCCCTTCCGGCTACGGCCGCTGTCAGCGTCGCCCCGATCGCGTATTCGCAGGGCACTTTCGAAGCACCCGGCGTTCAGGACAACGACCACTGGCGCGAGCGCTACTCCCGCGAGGACCGTCGCCGTGGCTACGGCAACCGCGACCGCTACTATCGCGGTGACCGTGGCTACCGCCGCTACGACTGCCGCCGGGGCAGCGGCACCACCGGCCTGCTGCTCGGCGGTGCGGCCGGCGCCCTGGCCGGTCGCGCCATCGACACCCGCGGCGAGCGGACCACCGGCACCGTGCTCGGCGCTGCCGCCGGCGCTCTGCTGGGCCGCGAAGTCGACCGTGGCGGTTCGCGCTGCCGCTAAGAGGTCCGGCGGAAATCCGCTGAACCCGGATTTCCCCCCTCCGCCAAACCGATCTGAACAGTTATCGGCTTCCCCGCGAGGACGGCGACTTGCGGGGGGGACCTCCCGATCTCCCTTGGGGAACGGGCGGGAGAGGGCGTCTGCGGTTTCGGCCGCAGGCGCCTTCGACATGTCTGAGCGGGCCGTTTCCAAAGCTCACACACGCGCTTGCTGTCCATCCCGAAACGGGACGCGGGCGAGTTTCATCCCGCTGACCGCTTGAAATCGCGTCGTTCCGGGGAGAGGTTCGCCCTCTACTCCGATGTCGCGGCGTCACAGCGCGTCATGGCAAGACAAGGATGCAATGATGACGGGTATCGACCGGACAGGCACTGCTGGCAGGCATCATCTTCTGCTGCTCGGGCTGACCGGCTCGCTCGCTCTTGCAGGGTGCAGCGCGGAAAAGAAGCCCGATGCCTCTGCGAGCGATGCAGTCCAGACCGATCCGGCACTGACCGGTCCGCTTGGCGACCGGATCGTGGTCGACCCGGAGAAGGTCCAGGACCGGGCTTCCCCGGCGGGTGATGCGCCCTTGGCACTGTCTGCCGCCGATCGTTCGGCAGAGGCCGTGGCGGCGGCGAAGAAAGCGGCGGCCGATGCGGTCGGCGGGAAGCTGCTACCCGCGCCGGTAGCGGGCAAGGGAAGCGTCTCGGCGCTCGCCCAAAGCGCCGCGACGGCGGCGCAAATCAGCGAGAGCACGCGCGCCGCCAAGACCGACTGTTCGGCCAAAGTGCAGTATTCGAAGGCCTGGGCCGCAAAGCTGCCCGCCGCCATTCCGCTCTATCCGCGCGGCACCGTGCAGGAGGCGGCCGGGACTGACGACGGGGGCTGCTCCTTGCGCGTCGTCAACTTCGGCACCGCGGTTTCACCGGAAGATGTCGTGCGCTTCTACCATTCGTCGGCGCAGCTGGGCGGCTACACGGCGGATTACCGGATCGATGGCGGCGACCATGTGATCGGCGGACGCAAGGGCGGGCAGGCCTACGTCGTCTATGCCCGCAAGCTTGGAAACGGAGTGACCGAGGTGGATCTGGTCACCAGCGGGAAGTAAGCGGGCTGCAGTTTGCCCCTCGTCCCGGATCAAGTCCGGGACAACGAGGCTACTCCGAGATTCCGACGGGTTCACCAGGATCTTCTAGCGAAGTCCCACGCCGATCGCCGCGCGGGGCTGTTCCAGTTCGCCGGAGGCGACCGGATAGGCGCAGTAGTCCGCCGCGTAGTAGCCGCTGGGACGGTGGTTTCCCGAAAGCCCCACCCCGCCCATCGGCGCGGCGTGGCTGGGACCTGTGGTGGCGCGGTTCCAGTTCACGATCCCGGCGCGGACGTTCGCCCAGAAACGATTGTAGTCCTGCGGCGAACCACCGACCAGCGAGGCGGCCAGCCCGAACCGGGTGCGATTGGCCTCGGCGATCGCCTGGTCGAAGTCGTCCACCCGGATGACCTGGAGGATCGGGCCGAACAGTTCGACGTCGGGTCGCTCCTTCATCGCCGTCGTGTCGATGATCGCCGGGCTGAGGAAGGGCAGCGACTCGTCTCCGCGCACGAGGTGCTTGATTGCCCGTCCGCCGTTGCTGAGCAGGTAGAGAAAGCTCTCGGTCAACCCGTCCGCGGCCGAGGCATCGATCACCGGCCCCATGAACGGCGCCGGATCGTCGAAGGGGGCACCCACGATCACGCGGTCCGCGAGGGCTTTCACTTCCGCGATTGCCGCGTCGTAGAGCGTGCCTTTCACGATCAACCTGCGCGCCGCCGTGCAGCGCTGCCCGGCGGAAGCGAAGGCGGACTGGACGATCAGGGCGGCAGCGTCGGTCAGCTTGGGCGTGTCCCACAGGACGATGGGGTTGTTGCCGCCCATTTCCAGCGCCACCAGCTTGTCCGGCCGAGCGGCCAGGCGGCGATTGATCGAGATGCCGGTGCTCGCTGAACCGGTGAACAGTACGCCGTCGATACCCTCGTGGGCCACGAAGCCCTGTCCCTCCAGCGGGCCGCCGAGGGCCAGTTGCAGGACGGAGGCGGAAATGCCGGCCCGGTGGAAACAGCGGGCGAGCCTCTCGCCGCTGGCAGGCGCCTTCTCGCTCGGCTTGAAGATCACGGCGTTTCCTGCGAGCAGGGCAGGCACGATGTGGGCGCTCGGCAAGTGCGCGGGGAAGTTGAAAGGGCCGAGCACCACCAGCACGCCGTGCGGCTTGTGCCGTACCGCCATCGTGCCCTGGAGCGCCGAATCGAGTTTCCGCTGACTGGTGCGTTCCGCATAAGCGCGAATCGAGGTTTCGACTTTGGCGATCACGCCATCGACTTCGGCGCGCGCCTCCCAGAGCGGCTTGCCGACCTCGCGAGCGATCATGACGGCCAGCGGCTCGGCGTCCTGGCGCACTTCGTTGGCGAAGCGGCGCAGCAGTTCGATGCGGGTCGCCAGCGGCTGCGCCGCCCAGGCCGGCCATGCGCGCCGCGCGCGGCTTACCGCTTCGTCGACATCGCAGGGCCTGCCGCGCCAGATCTCGGCGCCGGTGGCGGGTTCGTAGGAAACGATCTCGGGCGTGCTCACGGGCTCGGCCAGGTCCCGATCTTCGGTAGCGGCCCGTGCCTGCTCGGTGGCTGTACCGCCCATGCCATGTCTTGATCCGCTGATGGGTTGACGCGTTGCAGCTACCGCTCTCGCACGATTATCCTACCGGGAAGCTAACGGCGCGACATCCCGTGCCGGGCAGGAGCGCTTCTTCTCTCATCCGAGGCGTTCCGCGTGGCCTGCCGGGGCTGGCGCCGACCCGAGTTGACGCCCGAGTTCGCGAATTTCCGCCACCCGCGCATGGAGTGCGGACCAGTCGTCATTCCGGTCGATGTCGGCCCAGATGCGCTCCACTTCGTCGATCAGGACGCTCGGCGGGCCGGGCTGCTGCCAGAACGGATCGGCGGTTTCGGCCGTCGAGGCATAATCGGCGAGGAGCTCGCCGAAGCGATTTTCATCGACATTCCGTCCTCCGCGATGGCGGAAGAAGAACTGCTCGGGCGCCTCCTCGCTGGCCAGCATGGCCTGCTCGGCGGCCTGGATCAGGAGGCTGTCCTGTTCGACACCCTTGGGCGCCACGCCCAGGCGCCAGGCGAACCGGCGGCTCATCGCCTGCTGATAGAGCGGCGCGAACCGGTCGAGCGCGGCGACCAGCGGCTCCGTAGTGGTCAACATGCTGAGCGCGATGGCGAGCTGGCCGCAGTTCCACAGCACCGCTTCCGGCTGGCGGCCAAACGCATAGAGGCCCGAGTGATCGAAGTAGGCGGCCGTGAAACGCGGATCCCACTTCGGCAGCCAGCGCCAGGGACCGTAGTCGAAGCTCTCGCCCGAAATGTTCATGTTATCGGTATTGAGCACGCCGTGAACGAAGCCGGCGACCATCCAGCTCGCGGCCAGGTCGGCAAGGCGCTCGACCACCTGATGCAGCAGGATCACCGCAGGTTCGTCGCGGCCCGGCGCGTCTTCGGGAGGCGGGTTGCCGGGGAAGGTATCGAGGCAATAGGCTACCAGCGCTTCCATGTGATCGCGCTCTTCCAGGGCGAGCAGGCGCTGGAAAGTGCCGATGCGGATATGGCCGTGGCTCAGCCGCACCATTGCCGCCGAGCGCGTGGGCGAGGGCTCGTCACCGCGCCAGAGCGCTTCTCCGGTCTCGACCACGGAGAAGGTCTTGCTGGTATAGACGCCCAGCGCCTCCAGCATCTCGGTCGCCAGGATCTCGCGGACGGCGCCCTTCAGTGTCAGCCTGCCGTCGCCGTCGCGGCTGTAAGGCGTCTGGCCGGAACCCTTGGTGCCGAGGTCCAGCACCCGGTCCTCGCCGTCCAGCATCTGCGCGTGGAGAAAGCCGCGTCCGTCGCCGATATTGGGGTTGTAAACGCGGAACTGGTGGCCGTGATAACGTAGCGCAAGCGGGCGGGGCAGGTTGTCCGGCAGGGGGTCGAAACGTCCGAAATGGGCGATCCACGCCTGCTCGTCGAGCGCGTCCAGGCCCACCGCAGCCGCCCAGCGATCGTTGCGGAAGCGCAGGATATGGCTGGGGAATTCAGCCGGGGATACGGGGCTGGCGATCCAGTCGGCGATGCCCGCGATGCGCGGGGCGGGACGATAGGCACTTGCTTGCGGTTCGCTTGGCATCAGGCGATAGTGGTGATCCCATGCCCGTCGATCAAGCCGGGCGGCAAGATAGAGGTCGCGGCTTCGGCATGACGGTATTCGAGGATCGGTTCTGGTCGAGCCGGGATGGATTGAAGCTGCATTTTCGGGATTATCATGTCCAGAAGCACGACGGTTCCGGCGCCCGCCCACCAATCGTCTGCCTCCATGGCCTGACGCGCAACGCCCGCGATTTCGAAGCTCTGGCCGAGCGCCTCTCGCCGCGCTGGCGGGTGATCTGCCCCGACATGCGGGGCCGGGGCGACAGCGAATATGCTCGGGATTCGGCCAGCTACAACCCGGTGCAGTACGGGGAAGACCTGCTGGAACTGCTTGCGCAGGAGCAGATCGACCGCTTCGTCGCCATCGGCACCTCGCTGGGCGGATTGATGACGATGGGACTGGCGACGCTGATCCCGGAACGGATCGTGGCCGCCGTGATCAACGATGTCGGGCCGTTCCTGGAGCCGCAAGGGGTTGAGCGGATCAAGGACTATGTCGGGCAGGGCCGCAGCTATCCCACCTGGGTCCACGCCGCCCGCGCGCTGGAGGACAACCAGGGCCATGCCCATCCCGGTCAGCCGCTCGATTTCTGGATCGGCCGTGCCAAGCGCCTGATGACGGTTTCCAGCGCCGGCCGCGTGGTCTTCGACTACGACATGAAGATCGCGGAGCCGTTCCTGGGCTATGACGTGGACGACCAGCCCGATCTCTGGCCGGCCTGGGAAGCGCTGGCCGGGCGCCCGGTGCTGGTGCTGCGCGGGGCGCTCTCCGACCTGCTTTCCGCTGCGACCCTTGAGAAGATGCTGCGCCGCCTGCCCGGCGCAGAAGCGATCACGCTGGAGAATGTCGGGCACGCGCCGACGCTCGACGAGCCGGAAGCCATAGCCGCGATCGATCGGCTGCTGGCGCAGAGCGCCTGATCGGACCGGCCTTGCGCATTCTTCACCTGCATTCGAGCTTCTCCGCGGGCGGCAAGGAACTGCGCGCGGTAAGGCTGATGAACCTGTTCGGTCCGGGTGTCGCGCATAGCATCGTCTCCGCCGAGCCCGGCGCGCATGGCGCGGCCGCGCGGCTCGATCCGGCGGTGCCCGTCGTGTTTCCGGCGGATTTCCCGAGCCTGCAAGGTCGCCCCGCGCCAGGGAGGCTGTGGCGCATCGCCCAGGCCATGGCGCTCTTCGACCTCGTGCTTACCTACAATTGGGGGGCGATGGACGCGGTCATGGCGCATGGCCTGTTCGGCGGGCTGCTCGGCCTGCCGCCGCTCGTTCATCACGAGGACGGCTTCAACGAGGACGAAGCCCAGGGCCTCAAGCCCGCGCGCAACCGCTATCGCCGCCTGGCGCTGCGGCGATCCTCGGCGCTGGTCGTACCTTCGCGGCGGTTGGAAGAGATCGCGCTGACGGCCTGGCGGCAGCCGCGCGAGCGGGTGCGGCTGATCACCAACGGCATCGATTGCTCCGCCTATCTCGATCGCCCCCGTCCCGACATGCTGCCCGGCCTGGTCAAGCAGCCCGGCGAGCGCTGGGTCGGCACGCTGGCGGGCTTGCGCGCGGTCAAGAATCTGCCTCGGCTCGTGCGGGCTTTCGCGCCGCTTCCTGCACCCTGGCGACTGGTGATCCTCGGAGACGGGCCCGAGCGCGAAGCGATCGCAGCCGAAGCCGCCCGCTGCGGCGTGGCGGACCGGGTGCACTTGCCCGGCTTCGTGGCCGAACCCAGCCACGCGGTCGGCCTGTTCGACATTTTCGCGCTTTCCTCCGACAGCGAGCAATTTCCGATCTCGGTGGTCGAGGCTATGGCGGCGGCATTGCCGGTCGCGGCTCCGGCGGTGGGGGACGTGGCACGGATGGTTTCCACAGAGAATCGGGCGCTGGTCACGCCTCCTGGCGATGAAGCCGCCCTGGCGGCGACGCTGGCCCGGTTAGCGGCGGATGACGCCTTGCGCGCGCGGGTGGGTGCGGCAAACAGGGCGCATGCCCGCCGTCACTACGACGAAGCCGCCATGCTGGCAGCCTACAGCCGGACTTACGGCGAAGCACTGGGCCTGGAGCGGCTGATTTGACAGGCTGACATCATTCAGCAAGGCTTCACTGCCAGGGGTGCAGCGATCATCCCCGTTGAAAAGCCGTGGCCATCCGCTAAACAGCCCGGCAACCATCCTGATTTTTCCGCAGAAAGCGCCCGAAACTTGGCTCTGCCTCCTTCCAACAGCACTCCGACCAATCCCAAGTCTGCCGAGCGACTCGCCGCGCAGCAGGATGTTTTCCTGCGCGAGGTGGACGACGCCCTGCGGCAGGACCAGATGGAAGGCTTCTTCACCCGCTATGGCAAGCCGCTGATCGCGGCGATCGTCCTGGCACTCGTGGCCTTCGGCGGCTGGCTCTACTGGAACCATCGCCAGAACCAGCAGCGTGACGCCGATGCCGAAGCTTACGTCCAGGCGATCGACAGCATGAAGTCCGGCAACCTCGATGCCGCCAAGGGCAAGCTCGAGGCTATTGCAAAGGGTTCGGGGGGCAAGGGATCGGCCGCTTCCGCGAAGCTCATGCTGGCCGGCATCGCCGCCGAGCAGAAGCGCCTGCAGGACGCGGTGAAGCTCTACGACGAAGTGGCCAATGACGCCAAGGCGCCGCAGCCGCTGCGCGACCTGGCCGCCGTGCGCGGGGTCGCCGCCAACTTCGACGGCATGAAGCCCGAAGATGTCGTCGCCCGCCTCAAGCCCTATGCCGCGCCGGGCAACCCCTGGTTCGGCGTAGCGGGCGAGATGGTCGGCATGGCCTACATCAAGATGAACAAGCAGGACCAGGCCGGTCCGCTGTTTGCCGCCATCGCCAAGGACGAGCAGGTGGAATCCGGCCTGCGCAGCCGCGCGCGCCAGCTTGCCGCCGTCCTCGGCGTCGATGCGATCGACGACGTGGTGGACGAACGCGGCGAACCCCTCGGCAAGACCCAGGCCAGCGCGCAGCCCGCGCCCGTCGCCGGAGAATGAACATGGTTGAGACTAAGCGTACCTTCGGCCGGGCGGGCGCCGTTTCGCTGATCGCACTGGCACTCGTCGCGGGCCTTTCCGGCTGCAAGTCGAACAGCAAGGGCCCCAAGACCCCCACCGTGGGCGAACGCGTGCCGATCCTCTCGCGCATCGAAAGCGGCGCCAAGGTCGATCCATCGCTGGAAGCCGTGTCGGTGATCCTGCCGCCGCAGCAGGCCAACGATTCCTGGACCCAGGCCGGTGGCAATGCCGCCAAGTCCTACGGACACCTGGCGCTCGCCGACAACCCGACCCGGGTCTGGACCGCGCAGATCGCCGGTTCCACCAACCGCGCCCGCCTTGCCGCCGCGCCGGTCGTGGCAGACGGCAAGCTCTTCGTGATGGACACGGAAGGCGTCGTCCATGCGCTCGACGCCAAGACCGGCGGCCGGCTCTGGACCAAGAACTTCTCGGTCTCGGGCAAGAACGAAAGCTCCATCTTCGGCGGCGGCGTCAGCTATGACGGCGGCAACCTCTACGTCACCACCGGCCTCGGGGAAGTGGCGGCGCTCAAGGCGTCCGACGGCAGCCAGCTCTGGTCCAAGAAGCCCGGCGGCCCGCTGCGTGGATCGCCGACGATCGGCTTCAACTCGGTCTACGTGATGACGCAGGACAACCAGATCTTCGCGCTCAACGCCGCCGACGGCAACGTGCTGTGGAACGAGTCGGCCTCCCTGTCGCAGGCGGGCGTCTTCGGCGTGGCCGCTCCGGCCGCCGGCCAGGGCACCGTGATCGCAGGCTATTCGTCCGGCGAACTCGTGGCCTATCGCTACGAGAACGGCCGCCAGGTCTGGTCGGACGCACTGGCGCGCACCTCGATCTCGACCGAAGTGGGCAGCCTCACCGACGTCGATGCCGATCCGATCATCGACCAGGGCCGCGTCTACGCGCTCGGTCAGGGCGGCCGCATGGCGGCTTATGAGCTGGTCACCGGCCAGCGCATCTGGGAACTCAACCTCGCCGGCATTTCCACGCCGATGGTGGTGGGCGACTGGGTGTTCACCCTGGACGACCATGCAGAGATCCTTGCCATCGCGCGGAGCACCGGCAAGGTCCGCTGGCTGACGCAGCTGGCTCGCTACGAGAATGAAAAGAAGCGCAAGGGCCCAATCTTCTGGGTGGGGCCGGTGCTCGCCGGAGGCAAGCTCTGGGTCGGCAACTCGCTGGGCGAACTCGGCACGGTCGATCCCGCGACCGGCAAGCTGACGCCTTTCGCCGCGTTGAAGGAGCCGGTGTCGCTTGCACCCGTCGTGGCCGATCAGACGCTCTATCTGCTCGACGATTCGGGCCGCATCACCGCCTATCGCTAAGAACGTCCTCGTCGTCCCGGACATGATCCGGGACCGCTGGCAATTCTCGAGGTGCTTCCTCGCGAGCAAGGCGAGGCTCGGCCAGCGGTTCCGGATCGCGTCCGGGACGACGGCAGGGCCGTGCCATTTCGCACCTCTTAACCAATTGCCGCTAGCCCCGGCGGCATGAGCAGCGCCTCGACTCCCGCGAAACACCTGCCGGCCAGCGACGTCTCCGCAGGCGTCGGCTGGACGGGGCTGGCGGCGCTGCTGGTCTGGCTCATGGTCTGCCGCAACTGGGCCTTGGTGGCGGATCACCTTGCGCTCCCCGGCCCTCATGCGCCGATGAGCGGGCCCTATGCCGCGGTGGCGACGCTCTTCGTTACCGGCACCGCGATGGCGCTCTGGTCGATCTTCGTGGACAAGGTTCACCTTCGTCCCTCCACTGGGATCGATTGGAAACTCGGCCGCTCTTCTGCCGAATCGCTCGACCTGTCGATCACCAAGCTCGCGGGGCTATGGACGACATGGGCGCTGATCGGTGCGTTCTACTGCATCGGCCGCTGGTATTGGGACGGCCAGTACCTTTTCGCCATGGAAATTCTGGGCTCGGCGGCCTTACCCCTGTTCCTGCTCTCGATCCCCTATGTGCTCTGGCTGGACCGCAAGCTGATCGAGCCGCGCGACCAGGCATGGCACTTCGGCGCGCTGCTGATGGGCCGCGAGGCCTGGGATGCGGAGGCGGTGAAGAAGCATGGCCGCGCCTGGGCGATCAAGGCGTTCTTCGGCGCCTTCATGATCTCGATCCTGCCGGGCGGCTTTGCCCAGGTGGTGGAAGCCGACTTTGCCGCCTCCCTGCACGATCCCGTGGCGCTCGGCTCGATCCTGATCGCCCTGCTGTTCCTGATCGACGTGCAGATCGGTACCGTGGGCTACATCTTCACGTTCCGCCCGCTCGACGCGCATATCCGCAGCGGCAATCCCCTGCTGGCGGGCTGGGTGGCGGCGCTGATGTGCTATCCGCCTTTCGTCTGGGGCACGATGGGCCGCGCCGACGTCCTGGGCTACGAAGTCAACACGGCGGGATGGGCCTACTGGCTGAGCGGATATCCTGCCCTGCTGTGGGTCTGGGCGGGTCTCATGGTGTTCCTCACCGCGGTCTATGCCTGGGCGACTTTCGCCTTCGGCCTGCGCTTTTCCAACCTCACATATCGCGGCGTGCTGACGAACGGTCCCTACCGCTTCACCCGCCATCCGGCCTACCTGTCGAAGAACCTGTTCTGGTGGACCTCGACGCTGCCCTTCCTCGTCACCAGCCATGCGCTGACCGACATGGTGCGGAACACCGTGCTCCTCGGCGTGGTGAGCGGCATCTACTACTGGCGCGCCCGTACCGAGGAAGCGCATCTTCTGGCCGAGGACGCGAAGTACCGTGCCTATCACGCCTGGATGGCGCAGAACGCGCCGATCACACGGGGGCTGTCGAAGCTGGGCAGCAGACTGCGACCGAGAGTGCCGGAACCGCAGGCGGCGGAGTAAGTAGAAAGACGCCCTGGGGGATGATCCCCCAGAACTTCAAACTCTCAGAAGCTCTTCAACGCGTAGATCTTCGACAGATCGCCGCCCCATTCCCCATTGTAGAGGTCCAGCAGGCGCTGCGCCGGCACCTTGCCGGTCGCGACGATCTCGGCCAGGGGCTCGAGGTAGCCCGTCTCGTTGTCGCCGCCGGCGTTCAGGCGATTGCGCGCAGCAAGGCCGGACCGCGAGATGTTCAGCACTTCGCCCGCGATATCGCGCAAGGTGCCGCCACCGCCCCTGAACGACTTGGGTAGCGGCGCGTCGAGCGCCAGCCGAGGCACGGCGTTGCGCAGCTCCTCGCGGCCTTCCATGTCCCAGTCCTTGACCAGATCCCAAGCGGCATCGAGCGCCGTGTGATCGTAAAGCAGGCCCACCCAGAAAGCGGGAAGCGCACAGATCCAGCCCCACGGGCCGCCATCGGCGCCGCGCATTTCGAGGAACGACTTGAGGCGCACTTCCGGGAACGCCGTGGAAAGGTGGTCCGTCCAATCCGAGAGGCGCGGACGCTCACCCGGCAGCACCGAAAGCTCACCCTTGAGGAAGTCGCGGAAGGAATGGCCTGCCGCGTCGATGTACTGGCCGTCGCGGAATACGAAATACATCGGCACGTCGAGCATGTAGTCGACGTAGCGCTCGTAGCCGAAGCCGTCCTCGAACACGAAGGGCAGCATGCCGGTGCGGGCGGGATCGGTGTCCGACCAGATGTGGCTGCGGTAGGAAAGGAAGCCGTTGGGCTTGCCTTCGGTGAACGGCGAACTGGCGAAAAGCGCGGTCGCCAGCGGCTGCAGCGCGAGACTGGTGCGGAACTTCTTCACCATGTCCGCCTCGCTCGAATAGTCGAGGTTCACCTGGATGGTGCAGGTCCGCAGCATCATGTCGAGACCCATCGTCCCCACGCGCGGCATGTGCCGCAGCATGATGTCGTATCGGCCCTTAGGCATGATCGGAAGTTCGGCACGGGTCTTGTCGGGCCACATGCCGAGGCCCAGGAAGGCCTTGCCGATACGATCGCCGATGGTCTTCACCTGCGCCAGATGGCGGCCGGTCTCGGCACATGTCTGGTGCAGGTTTTCCAGCGGTGCGCCCGAGAGTTCGAGCTGACCGGCCGGTTCCAGGCTGACCGTTCCGTCGCTGCCCTTCATGGCGATGACGTTCTCGCCTTCCATGATGGGCTCCCATCCGAACTCGGTCAGGGCCATCAGCAGGTCGCGGATGCCGCCTTTCTCGGCATAGGACGGCGCATGGTGATCGGCCGTGTCGTAGACGAACTTTTCGTGCTCTGTACCGATCCGCCACGCATCGCGCGGCTTTTCGCCCGCAGCCATCGGCGCGGCGAGTTGGTCCAGGCTTTCGATCACCGGATCTTCGCGATCCGAAACCTCACGGGTGCTCATGGCGGCGGAGGTAGTGCGGCCTGCGTTCGGACGCTAGAACTTTTTGTACCGGGCGGTTTGTTTTGCTGCGGAACCTGGAAAAAGGACGTCCTGGGGGGTGATCCCCCAGACCCTGGAAATGTCGGCCTTGTGCGCCGCCTTTCCGTTTCGATTTCCTTGCGGCGCAGGGGGGCTTTGCTGCCCTGCCGGCCTATCTACTTTCCCCAATCTCCTGCGACAGCCATCCACAAGGCCGTCGCCCCGATACTCGCCGTCTCCCCGCGCAGGATCCGGGGGCCGAGCGTGATCGCCCGGGCCATCGGATGCGCGCGCACCAGCGCGCGTTCCTCGTCGTCGAAGCCGCCTTCCGGCCCCACGAGCAGCGCGGCCGGGCCTTCGTGCGCGGAAAACTGGGCGGCAGCGGGCGCGCCGCCGGTTTCGTCGGCGAAGAACAGCGCGCGGTCCGCAGGCCAGTCGCGCAGAAGCGCTTCGAGCTTCATCGGCTCGGCCACTTCCGGCAGCGCGGTGCGGGCGCATTGCTCGGCGGCTTCGGTGACGATCGTGGCGGCGCGCTCGGCATTGAGCTTGTCCGCCACGCAGCGGCGCGTGACGAGCGGCTGGATCCTTGCCACGCCGAGTTCGGTGGCTTTTTCGAGAACAAGGTCGAAGTTCGGCTTCTTGAGCAGTGCTGCGCAAAGCCAGAGATCCGGGACGGCCTCCCGCGGGCGCAGCCGATCGCGGACCTCCAGCGTGACGTCCCGCTTGCCTGCGCCGGACACGGCGCAGGCCCATTCGCCGCTCTTGTCGTCGCAGAGGATCACGGCATCGCCGGGAGCGACCCGCATCACCTTGGAGAGGTAGTGCGCCTGCCCCCCCTCGATCACGACACTGCTGCCTTGCGCCAGGTGCGTAGTGACGAAAAGACGCGGCGCACTGCGCGGGGGCCAGGCGGGAGTGGCAGCCATGATCTGGGTTAATCTCCGAAAAAGCGGTGAGCGCGCCTTTTCACCGGAAGGCGGCCAAGGTGCAACCTTTGCGGGCGTGCGGCATGTTCACTGGGAACGTTCGAGCATGACAGTCCGGCGGCGATGGTCTACCTGCGTGGAGGTGAACGACTCTCTACTCGTCCCGGATACGCAACATCGCGGCCTCGTTTCGCTGCTGCCGGCCGGCCTGCGTCCTTATGCCCTGCTGGCCCGCTTCGACCGTCCGATCGGCTGGTGGCTGCTGTTCTGGCCCTGCGTCTGGGGCGTGCTGCTGGCAGGAGGAGAATCGCGCTGGGGTCTGGTCCTGTGGCTGCTGCTGGGGTCGATCGCCATGCGCGGCGCGGGATGTGTGCTCAACGACATCGTCGACGCCGATCTTGATCGCAAGGTGGCGCGCACGGCGTCCCGGCCGGTTGCCAGCGGGCAGGTCAGCACGAAAGCGGCATGGGTCTGGTTGCTGGCGCTCTGCGCGGTGGGCCTGGTGGTACTGCTCCAGTTGCGCTGGCAGGCGCAGTTGACGGCGCTGGGCAGCGTTGCGCTGGTGGCCGCCTATCCTTTCATGAAGCGGATCACCTGGTGGCCGCAAGCATGGCTCGGCATGGTCTTCACCTGGGGCGCGCTGGTTGGCTGGGTTGAAATTCGCGGAGACCAGCTTGCCGTCATGGCCGCGCTCTACGCCGGATCGATCTTCTGGTGCATCGGCTACGACACCATCTATGCGCTTCAGGACCGCGAAGACGACGCGGTGGTCGGTATCCGCTCCTCGGCACTGCGGCTCGGCCGCCATGTTCGCGGCGGCGTGGCGGGGTTCTACGCCCTGGCCCTCGCATTCTGGGGGCTGGGTTTCTGGACCTTGCGCCAGGACTGGGTCGCGCTGGTGGCGCTGTTGCCGGTGGCGCTCCATCTCGGCTTCCAGGTGTTCACCCTCGATACCGAGGATGGTGAGAATGCGCTGGCCCGGTTCCGGTCCAATCGCGATCTCGGCCTGGTAATGGCGCTGGCCTGCTGGGTCGTCGGCAACGCCGGGATCATCTGATCCCGGCGCGCCTGGCCGTTCAGTCGTAGCTGACCATTTCGAACTCGATCCCGTCCCAGTCGAAGAAGTAGAACCGGCGGCCTGGCGCATAGTCCGCATGGTTGAAGGGTTCGAGCCCGGCGGCGATCACCACGCGTTCGGCAGCGTCGAGATCGCTCACCACCAGTCCAACATGGTTGAGGGGCGCGCCCTTCGGAAACCGGTCGTGGGGTTTGCGATCGGTGTAGACGGCGATGTAGCTGAAATCCCCGCCCACGTGGATGGTCTCTCCGCCATTGATGGCGGGCCCGCGCCAGCGTTCGTGCCAACCCAGCAGGTCCTGCAGGAGGGCTGAACTGCGGTCGATGTCGCTGACCGTGATATTGGCGTGTTCGAGGCGGCCCTGGGCCATTCTCATATCTCCTGTGCGTCACCGGCGAATCACCGGCTTGGCTTTGATACGACCTCAAGTTAACTTGAGATCAAGGCCGCATCAGGAGAAAACATGGTCGAGGACAGGTTCATTACCATCGGCCATCTGGCGCGGCGTACCGGCGTGGCCGTGTCGGCGATCCGTTTCTACGAGGAAAAAGGCCTGCTCACCGCGCTGCGGACCAGCGGCAACCAGAGGCGCTTCCTCCGCTCCGACATTCGCCGTGTCAGCTTCGTGCTGATCGCGCAGAAGCTGGGCCTGGGACTTTCCGAGATCGAGCGTGAGCTTTCCGCCCTGCCGCAAGGGCGCACGCCGACATTGGCAGATTGGGAGACGATCAGCCGCTCCCTGCGCGAAGCGATCGACGCAAAGATCGCGCTGCTGGAACTGACGCGCCGCAAGCTGGACGAATGCATCGGCTGCGGCTGCCTCAGCCTTGCCAAATGCCGGCTCTACAACCGCGACGACGAAGCCGGCGCGCAAGGGCCGGGGCCGCGCTTCGTGCTCAAGTGAAGCGGGGCGGCGTGGACAAATTCTGCCAATCTGGAAATGACTGTGATGGGTGGTTAGTTGCCGTTCCCGAATGGTAGGTTGCAAGCGTCTAGGTCGGCATCCCAAGCGCCACCACGATCTAAACAACGGTCGCTCGCAATGAAGTCGCGACCGGCCCAACCTACTGAAATGCCTATGACGAGGGCGACAAGAACAGCGATCAGAACGCGGGGCTTCATGCCGCCAAGCTGTCAATTGTCGGAAGAGCCGTCAACGACCGACATGGGGCGCTTCCGGCTGGACCGCTTTGCCGATTTAAATCTTGAAAGTCTGCCATTCCGCTTCCGGCGAGCGGCTTTGCGCTCCCTGATGAACTAGAGGCTGGTAAGCTGCCTTTCGATCAAGCCGTCGTCCTGGACTTGATCCGGACCGCTGGGTACTCTGGAGGCGAGAGCTTGCGATGGGCCACTGCTGCGTTGCGCTGCTTTCGGGCCTCGAATGGCCTTGCCAGCGGTCCCCGATCAAGTCCGGGACGACGTAAATACGCGAGAATGACAAGGGGCGTCAGCCGACAGCCTGAATTTGTCCAAGCCGCCTGGATGCCGAGGACCTTGCGCAGTTCGGCATCGATCCGCGAGTGCTTTCTGGGATTGCCGGACGACGAGCGGGCCGTAATCACAAAACTCTCGCGGTCAATGTCATTCCGCCGCCAGCAGCTCCTCGGCGCCAACAAGGTCGACGCTGACGAGGCGCGAGACGCCCTTTTCCACCATGGTCACGCCGAACAGGCGGTGCATGCGGCTCATCGTCACGGCATTATGCGTGACGATCAGGTAACGCGTGTCGGTTTCCTGCGTCATCGCTTCGAGCAGATCGCAGAACCGCTCGATGTTGGCATCGTCGAGCGGCGCGTCGACTTCGTCCAGCACGCAGATCGGCGCGGGATTGGTGAGGAACAGCGCAAAGATCAGCGCCACGGCGGTCAGCGCCTGCTCGCCGCCCGAAAGCAGCGTCAGAGACTGGAGGCGCTTGCCCGGCGGCTGGGCGAAGATCTCCAGACCGGCTTCCAGCGGATCGTCCGAATCGACCAGCGCGAGGTGGGCCTGACCGCCCTGGAACAGGCGCGTGAACAGGCGTTGGAAGTGCCCGTCCACGGCTTCGAAAGCGGCGCGCAGCCGCTCGCGGCCCTCGCGGTTGAGGTTGCCGATCGATCCGCGCAGCCGGTTCACTGCCTCGGCGAGTTCGGCCTTCTCGGTCACGCTGGTGCCGAGCTGGGCTTCGGCTTCCGCCAGTTCGGTTGCCGCGACCAGGTTGACCGGGCCGATCCGCTCGCGATCGGCGCCGAGGCGCTCCATGGCCGCCATTTCGTCCTGCGCGTCGCGCACATCGGTAGCGGCGAAAGCGAAGCGTTCGGGCAGGACCGGCGGCGGGCACTGGAAGCGCTCGCCGGAAACGCGGGTCATCTCGACCCGGCGGGCGTCTTCGTTCTCGGCGCGGGCTGCCGCGCCAGCGCGGTTCTCGCGGGCGCTGGCAAGCAGTTCCTGGGCGGCGGCAAGCGCTGCATCCGCCTTGCGGGCGGCGTCGGTGACGAAAGCGACGGCGGCTTCGGCCTTGCCCAGTTCCTCGGCGATGCGATTGCGCACGGCTTCGCCCTGCTCGATCTGTTCCATCAGCGAGGCCGGCTTGGCGGCGACGACGGCGCGTTCGGTCTCGATTTCCTCAAGCCGTCCGGACATCTGGGCGAGGCGGTTGGCCGCATCGCCTGCCCTGGACTGCCAGTTGCGGATGTCGCCGCGCTGCGAGGCGGTACGTTCGCGCGCAACGGCTAGCCCTTGGTCATGCGAAGCGAGAGTCGCAGTGGACATCTGGAGCGTGGCCCGCGCGGCGTCGTGCTTATCCCGCGCGGCAACCAGCCCGGCGCGCCCCTTTTCGGGATCGGGGAGGACCGACCGCTTGCCTTCGGCGGCGGCGATGTCCCGCTCGGCGGCCTGCCGCTGTTCCGCAAGCTCGCCCAGCGCGCGATCGATCTCGGCGCGGCGCGTTTCCTGGCGGACGCGCGCGTCCTCGGCCTGATCGGCAGCGCGCAGAGCGCCGCGTTCGGCATTGGCGGCGTCCGCAATCTCACGCTCGGCGGCGACCACGGCGGCTGCATGGGCGGAGAGTTCCTGCTGCACCGCGCTCTGACGCGCTTCGGCGGCGGCAACGGCTTCGCGCAGCGGCGGCAGCCGGGCTTCCAGTTCGGCGAAGCGGTTCTCGGCTTCGAGCCGCGCGGCTTCGGCAGCGCCTTCCCCGCGCGCGACGAAACCGTCCCAGCGGCGCAGTGCGCCTGCGCGGGTGACCAGCCATTCGCCGGTGCCCAACGTGCGCGCATCGTCTTCCTCGACCACATGGACGAGGGCGAGGCGCGCGGCGAGTTCCGGCGGGCATCGAGTCACATGGGCGGCAAGGCTGTCCTTCACTGCCGCCGGAGCTTGTGCGCCTGTCCAGAACCGGCCGTCCGCCCTGGCGACTTCGCCCAGCGGCGCCTTGGCATCGCGGCCGAGCACTGCCGCGACGGCGCGTTCATAGCCCGGCGCCGCACGCACGGCGTCGATGGCCACTGGCAGACCATGCGCGGCCCTGGCGCCCTTGGCGCGGGCCTCGCGATCCTTGAGCAGGGCGGAATGTTCACGTTCGATGCCGGTGAGGTCGGCGCGGGCGGCTGCCAGGGCCGAGGCAGCGGCATCGCGCTCGCTCTGAAGCTCGGCCTTGCGGGTCTGCTGAGCGTCCAGCCCCTCGCGCGCATGGGCGAGGGCGACGGTCGCCGCTTGGGCCCTGGCTCGTGCATCGACAACCGCGGCGTCGAGTTCTCCGGCGGCAGCAAGAGCGGCCGTTTGCGCTTCGAACCGCGCCGTTTCGGCGGCAAGGCGGTCGAGCCGGCCGCGTGCCTGCGTGAGTTCGGCTTCGGCAATGCGCCATTCCGCCTCGACTCCGGCCTGCGCGGCGGTGGCCTGCGCCAGATCGAGTTCGGCGGCGCGGGCAGCGCGTTCGGCGCCTTCGAGGGCATTGGCGAGGCGCGGGCGCTGGGCCTCGTCCTGTTCGAGCTGCTTTGCCCCTTCCGCCAGATCGCGCTCCAGCCGGGCGAGAGCCTCGGCGGCATCGCGCGTCATGCGATCGGCATCGCCGCGATCCTCATCGAGCCGGGCCTTCTGACGTTCAAGGTCCTTCAGGCGCTGTTCGGCGGCCTCGAGCTGGCTGGTGAGCGTTGCCATGCGATGGCCCTGGGCGCTGGCATCGTCGCGGCGGTCGGCGAGTTCGTCGCGCGCTTCGACCAAGGCTTCGGCGGCCTTGGCCTGGGCGTCCTGCGCCAGCTTGGCCGCGTCCTGCGCCTCGGCTACGCGGGTCTCGGCGCCTTGGGCTTCCCTCTTGGCGGCTTCGGCGGCCTGCGCCGCATCGCGCCAGCGGGCGAAAACCAGCCGCGCTTCGGCCAGGCGGATCTCGTCCGAGAGTGCCTTGTAGCGTTCGGCCGCCTTGGCCTGGCGGCGCAGGCCGGCGACTTGCTTGTCCAGCCCGGCCATGAGGTCTTCGAGGCGGGAGAGATTGGCCTCGGTGGCACGCAGCTTCTGCTCGGCGTCCTTGCGGCGGACGTGGAGACCGGCAATGCCCGCCGCTTCTTCCAGCATGGCGCGGCGTTCGGCGGGCTTGGCGGCGATGACGGCGGCGATGCGGCCCTGGCTGACGAGGGCGGGACTATGCGCGCCGGTGGCAGCATCGGCGAAGACCAGCGAGACGTCCTTGGCGCGCACGTCGCGGCCGTTGATGCGGTAGGCACTGCCCGCGCCGCGCTCGATGCGGCGGACCACCTCCAGTTCCTCGCGCACACCCTGGGCGTCCGGCGCGGCATCGGCCTGTAGCACCACTTCGGCGAAGGCGCGGGGCGGGCGGGAGGCGGTGCCGGCGAAGATCACGTCTTCCATGCCGCCGCCGCGCATCGACTTGGCCGAGCTTTCGCCCATGACCCAGCGAATCGCCTCCAGCAGGTTGGACTTGCCGCAACCGTTGGGGCCGACCACGCCGGTCAGCCCCGGTTCGATGCGCAATTCCGCCGGCTCCACGAAACTCTTGAAACCGGTGAGCTTGAGCCGTCTTATGCGCATCGTAATTCGTTCAGTTCAAAAGGGCGTTTGCAGGGGCGGCGCCGATCAGCGCGCGCCGGCTTCCTGCAGCTTGGGCTCGAGTTCCTTCCAGCCCATCGAGCCGACGACAGCGCCGTTGATGATGAAGGTGGGCGTGCCGTTGATATTGAGCTCGCTCGTCGCCTTCTGGGTCTGGTCGGCAAGCGCCTTGGCCCTGGCGGGATCGCCAAGGCAGGCCTTGGCCTGATCGCGCGAGATCCCGCGCGAGGCGAAGAATTCGGTCATGCCGCCGACTTCGGCGATGGCCTGCATCTGCTGGTCCCTGGGGAGGTCCTGAATCTGCTTCATCCGGGCGTCACCGGCCGACTGGAGGTTCTGGAACATGTTCGGCTGCCAGGCCCAGAACTGCTCGCTGAGCGGCAGCACCGCTTCCGTCGAACCGCACGTGGCCAGCAGGGTGGCGGGGAGGTCGAAAGCGTTGAGCATGAAGTGGCGCAGTTCGTAGCTCACGCGGCCGCTGCCGACATAGTCGTCGCGCAGCTTGTCGTAGCTTTCATGCGCGAACTCGGCGCAGTGCGAGCACGACAGGGCGCCATATTCGACCAGCTTGATCGGCGCATCCGGATTGCCGATGCGGTAGCCGCCCTCGGGCGTCTTGACCACGGTGTCCGCCCAAGACTTGCCGGCGGGCGGCGCAACCTTGGGCAGCGCCTGCTCCGACTTGGGCGCTTCGCCGGGCGCGGCTTCGTCCTTCTTGCCGCAGGCGGCGAGGCCCAGCGCGAGAGGCGCGGCGATCATACCGAGGGCGATAGCGCGCAGGGGGCGGCGCAGGGCGGTCTTGCGGATCATGTCGGCGAATCCTTGTGAGAAGCGGGGAAACTAGCCCAAGCTCGGGCTGGATAACAGCGGTGGAGAGACGGAGAACAGGCGCTTTCCCACAGGAATGCGCCCTTTCGCACCCTCAGATCGCGCCCTTGTGCCTGGCGGCCATCTGGGCGGTGATTTCCTTGGAGAGGCCCGGCCAGTCGTGCGCGTCGAGCAGCTTGCCGTTGAGGATGAAGCTGGGCGTGGAGTTCACGCCGAACTGCGTCACGGCGGCCTGCTGCTTCTTGATCGTCTCGAACACGGCCGTGTTGGCGAAGCAGGCGTCGGCCTGGGTACGGCTCATGCCCCAGGCCGCCACGCGCGTGTAGAAGTCGAGATCGCTGGCGATCGCTTTCATGCGATCCGGCAGGGCGCCCTGATACCAGCGCTTCTGCTGCTCCTCGCCGATCTTCTCCAGCTTGCCCATCCAGGCGTCCTGGCCGGAGAGGAAGGCGTTGTGCCGCACGAAGAAGCGCTTGGGATCGCCGCAAGTGGTGAGCATCGAGATCGTCAGGTCGATCGGGTTGCGCAGCAGGGTGGTGACGGTCACGCCGATCTGGCCTTTGGGCACCAGCGTCAGGCGCAGCGCCGGATCGGCCTCGCGGTTGAAGTGCGCGCAGTGCGGGCAGGTGTAGCTGACGAATTCGCGCAGCTGCATCTCGGCCTTGGGATTGCCGTACATGTGGCTGCCGTCCGCGGTGACGACGATCTGGTTGGCCCAGTTCGACCCCGGATTCGCGGCGGACGCCAGGGGTTTGTGGACCGGCTTGGCGGCGGCGACGCTCAGCAGGGCAACGGTGGCGAGTGCGGCGAGACGCAAGGTGGACTTCATCACTGCTTTTCCTGGTTTTGCGTTTGATCATCCTGGGCACCGAGGCTTCGGGCCAGCGATTCGAGCACCGCGCGAAGCTCGGGATCGCCGACGTCGCGCAGCGAATCCCCCAGTTCGAACGGTACGGGTTTGAGCGAGGGCGGAGCCGCCTTCGGCCGGGTGGCAGGCGGCGCCTTAACCTCTCCTTGCCGGATTTTCACTTTGGCGACAGCCTTGTAGCCGAAGAAGCGGTTCACCCGCTCCATGATCTCGGGCACGACGTGCTGGATCATCGGGGCATGGGCGGCCAGCACCACCAACTGCAGAATGCCGTCGCACTTCTCGCCCGGCGGGAACCGGATCGATTCGGGCGCGCACACGCGGGCATGGCGCAGACCGACGATCTCGGGCCAGCGCGTCACCACGCTCGATTGCACGAAGCCGAAGCGGCGGAAGGCGGTGCGGCCCACTTCGGGCATGAGGTCGGAAATCTGGCGTGCCTGTCCGCCGCGCGGGCGCTCGAAGCGCTTGGGGCCTTCCGCAGCCTTCGCGGCGCTCTTGCCGGTTCCCGCACCGGCGCCCTTGCCGGGGGCAGGAGCCTTGGGCGCCTTGGCCTTCTTTTCTGTTCCTTTGCTCGGATGCCGTTCCATTGTGCGCGCTCCAATGCCATAGGGCGCTGATGGATGCCAGCCGCGATACGATCCCGTCCAACGTTCCGGGCAAGGTTCTCGACTGGTACGATGCCCATGCCCGCACCCTGCCGTGGCGGGCGGCTCCCGGCACTCCCGCACCCGATCCCTACCGCGTCTGGCTTTCGGAGGTCATGCTCCAGCAAACCACCGTGACGGCAGTGAAGGACTATTTCGCCAAGTTCACCAGCCGCTGGCCCGGCGTCTGCGACCTGGCCGCCGCTTCCGACGAGGACGTCATGGCGGCCTGGGCGGGGCTCGGCTATTATGCCCGCGCCCGCAACCTGCTGGCCTGCGCCCGCGAAGTCGCGGCGCGGGGCGGGATTTTTCCCGACACCGAGGAAGGCCTGCGCGCTTTGCCGGGGCTGGGCGCCTATACCGCCGCCGCCGTGGCCGCGATCGCCTTCGGTCGCCGCGCGGTCGTGGTGGACGCCAATGTCGAGCGCGTGGTGACGCGGCTGTTCGCGCTGGACGCGCCGCTGCCGGGTTCCCGCCCTGCGATCCGCGCGCTCACCGATACGATCACGCCCGACCGCCGCGCCGGAGACTTCGCGCAGGCGCTGATGGACATGGGTGCGACCGTCTGCACCGCGCGCGCGCCGCGCTGTCTGCTCTGCCCGATTGCCGCCGATTGCCGGGCCAGGGCCATGGGCGCGCCGGAACGCTTCCCGGTCAAGGCGCCGAAGAAAGCCAAGCCCACGCGCAAGGGTCACGCCTTCTGGATTGAGCGCGATGACAAGGTCTGGCTGGTGCGCCGAGCGGGCAAGGGCATGCTGGGCGGCATGCGCGCGCTCCCCGACGACGGCTGGTCCGCCCGCGAGGATGGTCACGGCGAAGCGCCGATCCCAGGCCACTGGGAGAGCGCGGGGCGGGTCGGCCACGTCTTCACGCATTTCTCGCTCGAACTCGGGCTTTCCGTGCATCTCGGCGCTTGTCCCGACGATCCGCCGGGCGAAGGCGAGTGGTGGCCGCTCGACCGGCTCGATGACGCGGGCCTGCCCACGCTTTTCGCCAAGGCCGCGCGCCTCGCGCTGGCCGAGCCGGCATGACGGCGATCCGCGAGCGGCTGCAGGCGGCGCTCGATCGCCGCATGCTGCTGCGCATGGCGGGCGCTGCCGGGATCGGCGCTGCGCTCCTGCCAGGTCTCGTCCGCGCAGCCACGCAGCTGGAGAGCCTTCCCCGCGTCCGCGCTTTGCTGGAGCGCTGGACCGGAACCGCCGAGAAGCCCGGCGTCTTTCCCGGCCTCGTCGCTTCGCTGGGAATGCTGGGCCGCGAGGCCGAGTTCGTCGCGCGCGGTGCGCAGGGCTTTACCGACGGCACCCCGATCTCCGCCCAGAGCCTGTTCCGCATCTATTCGATGACCAAGCCGATCACCGGGATCATGGCGATGCAGCTGATCGCGGAGGGGCGGCTTTCGCTCGACCAGCCGCTTGCCGACGTGCTGCCCAGGTTCGCCGCGATGCAGGTTCAGGACCGCTACGACGGCTCGCTCTCCGCGCTTCACGCCGCGCCGCGGGCGATCACCATGCGGCACTTGCTCACCCACACGTCGGGGCTGGGCTATTCGATCATCCAGACCGGTCCGATCCGCGATCTGTTGCAGGCAAAGGGCCTCGCTGCGGGGCAGGTCACCCGCCTTCAAGTGCCGGGCTTCACCGATGCCGCCCCCGCGCCCAGCCTCGCGCTGTTCGCGGACCGTCTGGCCGACGTGCCGCTGGTCTACGATCCGGCGACGCATTGGAGCTATTCGCTGGGCCTCGACCTGATGGGGCGGGTGATCGAGGTCGTCACCGGCCGCCCGTTCGACATCTACTTGCGCGAGGCGCTGTTCGAACCGGCCGGGATGACGAGCACTTTCTTCCAGGTCCCCGCCGCCGATCGCGCCCGCCTGACGACCAACTACGCCGCGCTGGGCGAAGTGCTGGTGCCGATCGACGAGCCGGGCAATTCCCTGTTCCTGGACAAGCCTGCATTTCCCTTCGGCGGCTCGGGCCTGGTCAGCAGTCCACGCGATTACGACCGCTTCCTGCGCCTGCTCGCCCAGCGCGGCGTGCTGGACGGCAAGCGGGTGCTGGCGGAAAGCGCGGTCATGACCGGGACCGGTGACCTTCTGCCGCCTCTCGTCCGCCTTTCCGCGATGTTGCCACCCGGTAGCGGCTTCGGCGCGGGCGGGCGCGTGGGCAAGGGCGCGGAAGCCGGGATCTTCGGGTGGTCCGGCGCGGCGGCGACGGTAGGCATGGTGGACATGATCCGGGGCCTGCGCTCTCAGCTCTTCGCGCAGTTCATGCCGCCCAATGCCTTCGGCCTCATCCCCCAGTTCCAGACCGCGCTGAAGGCCGACATCATGGCCCTGTTGGAGACGCAGAGTTGAATCACACCGTCCTGCCGAAGCTGCTGCCTGTCGCGTTCGCGGGATCCTATCTCGACCGCGCCGACCACATCCGCAGCGATCCCGATGCGCTTTTCGCGCTGCAGACGGCCGAAGCCCGGCTGCTGCGGCTCGACGGTCTGGACGCGGTGCTCCAGGACGATGGCGCGCTGACCTGGGGAGAGCTGGGCGAGGCCGAACCGGGCAGCGAGATGATCTTCCTCGGCCTCGACGGCAAGGTTCCCTGTTTCGCGGAAGTTCCTCCGGTGACGCCGCCGGGCGGCCCTCACGCCTCGCCGGTCAACTGGCATGCGATGGCCGTGCTCGATCCTGCCGAACTGGCCGCCTATGGCGGCGCTCGCTCGCTGGTGAGCTGGCACTGTCGGCACCGGTTCTGTGCAGTCTGCGGCCATGGCACGGTTCTCGCCAAGGGCGGCTGGCAGCGCACCTGCATCAATCCCGGCTGCGGCGCCGACCATTTCCCGCGCGTCGACCCGGTGACGATCATGCTCGTCGAGCACCAGGACCGCGCCCTGCTGGGCCGCCAGCCGCGCTTCCCGGAAGGTCGCTATTCCACGCTCGCGGGCTTCGTGGAGCCGGGCGAGTCGGTGGAAGAGGCCGTCGCGCGGGAGATCCATGAGGAGGCGGGCCTGCGGGTGCGGGACGTGACATATGTGGCCAGCCAGCCCTGGCCGTTTCCGTCCTCGCTCATGATCGGCTGCCATGCGGTGGCGGACGACGATGCGATCACCATCGACGAAACCGAGCTTGAGGACGTGCGCTGGTTCACCCGCGAAGACGTGGCAGAAGCACTGGAAGCGATCGGTCGGGGCGAAAACGGCAAGGCTTTCGGCGCACCGCCTGCCCATGCGATCGCGCATGTGCTGATGCGCTGGTGGGTGGATCCGAGGTAACGTTACCCGGTTTGAAGACCGTCTACGGCCCGCGCCACGGCAGCGGCGATGGCGGCGCGCGCCTGCGGGCTGTTGCGCCAGCAGGTGGAACCCAGCGTTGCGGAAACCTCGGCGCAGATCGCGTCGGGATCGCGCGCGGCGAGATCGGCGAAGGTAGCGATGCCCAGTTCCTCCAGCCGCGAAACCACCGTGGGGCCGACGCCCTTCACCGCCAGCAGCGCCGCGCGTTCGTCCTTGCTGAACCCCGTCATACCAGTCCCAGCTTCGCCAGTTCCCGCGCCATGGCGGGTGGCATGGCGTCGCCTGCCGTCTCGCCTTCGCCGAGGTCGCGCGGGGCGTCCTGTTCCGCAAGGTAGCGCCAGCCCTGATGCGCGCGCTTCGGCTGGGTGACGACCGAAATCAGCCTGGGCGCGAGGCGGATATGCCAGCGACCGTCATCGCGTTGCTCGAAGCCCAGGATCGGCGAGCGGCCGATTAGCGCATGTTCGTAGATCCAGTATAGCGAGCCGCCGACCATCTCCTCCTGCCGCTTGGGCAGGTAGCGGGTGGTGAGGCGCGCCTCGCCGATATCTCCATGGCTTTCCAGCCAGGCGCGCAGATCCGCCGGGCTCTCGGCGGAAAAGGCGATCTTGGTCATGTGCAGCGGCATGGCGACTAGATAGGAAGGGGAAGCCTACCCGACCAGACCGGAGACCGTCGCCAGGCCGAGGAAAACCAGGAAGCCCATCGAGTCGGTGGTCATCGTCACGAAGATGGACGAGGCGATGGCCGGGTCGGCCTTGAAACGTTCCAGCGTCAGCGGCACGAAGACGCCGGCCATGCCCGCGATCAGGATGTTGGTCATCATGGCCATGGCTATGACCAGACCCAGCGTCACATTGCCGAATATAAGGCTCACCACGATGCCGATGACGACCGCCACCGTGCAGCCGTTCAGCAGGGCGATCGACATTTCGCGCCGCACCGCGCGCCAGGCGTTGGAGGCGGTAAGCTGGTTGGTGGCGAGTGCGCGCACCGTCACTGCCAGCGTCTGGGTGCCGGCATTGCCGCCGAGGCCAGCGACGATCGGCATGAGCGTGGCCAGCGCCACCATCTTCGAGATCGTACCCTCGAACATCGCTATCACCGAGGAGGCGAGGGTTGCGGTGAGCAGGTTGGCGATCAGCCAGCGCACGCGCGCAGAATAGGCGTCGCGGATCGGCTCGTTGATGTCGCCGTCGCCGGCGCCAGACAGCAGCAGGGTATCCTCGCCCGCTTCTTCCTGGATGATGTGGACGATGTCGTCGACGGTGATCTGGCCGATCAGCCGTCCGGCTTCATCGACCACCGCCGCCGAGATCAGCGCGTACTTCTGGAAGCGCAGCGCGACTTCCTCCTGGTCCATGTCGGCCGGGATAAGCGTCTGGTCGCGCGCCATCACGTCGTAGAGCGGTATGTTTCGCGGGGTGCGCAGGATCCACGAGAGCGCGCAAGTGCCGATCGGGCGGTGCATCGGATCGACGATGAACACTTCCCAGAACTCGGTGGGCAACTCGCGGTGCTCGCGCAGGAAATCGATGAGATCGCCTACCGTCATCGATTCGTGGACGGCCACGAAATCGCGGCTCATCAGGCGGCCGGCGGATTCCTCGGGGTAGGACAGCGCCGTCTCGATCGCGGCGCGGTCTTCCGGCTCCATCTCGGCCAGGACGGCCTGCTGGTCCTCCTCGTCGAGGTCTTCCAGCATGGCGACGGCATCGTCGGTGTCGAGCTGCTCGGCGATCTCGGCGACGACTTCGGCGGGCAGCGCCTCCATCAGCGCCTCGCGCACCCAGTCGTTCATCTCGGCGATGACTTCCACGCCCATGAGGTCGCGGATGGCGCGGGCGAGGCCGAGGCGCTCGTTCTCGTCGACCAGCTCGAACAAGTCGGCGATGTCGGCAGGGTGGAGCGGTTCGACGAGGTCGTAGACGCGCTCGAAGTCCTCGTCGTCCAGCGCATCCTTCACGCTGCGCACGAATTCGGCCTTGAGGCGGTTGTCGTCGTCGAGGGATTCGGATTCGGGCACATCGAGACGCGCGGTGTCTTCCGCCTGTTCCGCCGGGTCGTGCTGGAGGTCCGTTTCGCTCATCCCGGCGGGTCTACGCAGCTATTTCGCGATTGCAACAGGGGGGCAAAAATTCGCCCGACGTTTATCTCGGACCTCGCGGCGTGACATTGGCGCGCCAGTGCCTATATCGGGCGGCGATGCCCCACCGGCGCCAATCCGCGCCGGCAGAAGGAGACTGCAATGGCTGACGAATACCTGACCCTCACGCTCGACACCGGCAACGGCGAAGGCGGCGACGTGAAGATCAAGCTGCGTTCCGACCTCGCCCCCGGCCACGTCGAGCGTATCAAGGAACTGACCGGCGAAGGCTTCTACGACGGCATCAAGTTCCACCGCGTGATCCCCGGCTTCATGGCGCAGGGCGGCTGCCCCAACGGCACCGGCATGGGCGGTTCGGACAAGCCGGACCTCAAGGCCGAATTCAACGCCGAGCCGCACGTTCGCGGCGTGTGCTCGATGGCCCGCACCAGCGCGCCGCACTCGGCCAACAGCCAGTTCTTCATCTGCTTCGACGATGCCCGCTTCCTGGACAACCAGTACACCGTCTGGGGCCAGGTGGTCGAAGGCATGGAACTCGTGGACGCGCTGCCCAAGGGCGAGCCGCCGCGCGAACCCGGCAAGATCGTCAAGGCGACCATTTCGGAAGGCTGATCCTTTCCGAACGCCTGCAATGAAAAAGGGCGGCTCTGCAAGGAGCCGCCCTTTTTTCGTCTCGCTTCCGCGTCCTCCCGGACTTGATCCGGGTCCGCTGCCGGTCCTTAGGCGCAAGCTAGCGCCGGGTCGCACTGTTTCGAGCTGGGCTGTTCATGGCCAGCGGTCCCGGATCAAGTCCGGGACCACGACGTGGATGGACCTACTCCACCTTCTTGGCCTTCTCATTCTTTTCGAGCTGTTCCTCCGAAACGCCCAGCAGCTTGGCGAGACGGGCCTTTTCGGCTTTCGAAAGATCCCCATAGGCACGCGGCTCCGGCAATCCGGCGCTGGCGGCCTTCACCTTTTCCACGATGGCGGGCATCTGCTCCGTCAGCTTGGGCACGAAGCCCTGCATCTTCGCCATGACTTCCGGCGACATCATGATGAGGTAGGAATCGGCGGCGTAGACTTTGCCGGTCGGCGTCGCGAAGAAGGCGTTCAGCTCGGTCAGCTGGGTGGCTGTATACCTGCCGGCATAGGCCTGCGTCAGGCCTTCCCGGATATCAGGTTCGACCTGGGTCATCAGCGGGATCATCTCGCTCATCATGGTGCGCGTGGAAACCTGCATCCGCTGTTTGAAGGCAGGGTCGTAGATTTCCATGATCTCGGCCATCGAAGCCTCGCCCAGATCCTCCGTGTTCACGCCGCCGAGGCCCGCAAGCTGCTTGAGCGGCAGCTTCATCGTGGAGTCCATGATGGAATCCATCATCTTGTCGAGCGTGCCGTTCATCAGGCGGGCGTAGGTTCCCAATGGGAATACGTGGTCCACCGTTTGGCGGGCGGCGGCGATGCGCGCGGGGTCAGTCACCGGCGCAGCAGACACCGTCTGGACAGGTTCGGCGGCGCGGCCCGGCGTGGCCGAGGCGATAGCGGCTGCGGCGGCAGCGGTGAAGAAGACGAAACGCATGGCGGAGCCCCCAGACAGGTCGAAAAGTTCCGGGATCATACCGCGAAGCACCTGCCAGGGGAATGAAATCGCCTGTTATGTCGCAAAAGCGCCGCCCGGAGGGGGCGGCGCCCGGAGCCGTTACAGCCCGGCTTGCAGCAGCCACTCGTGGAAGATGCGCACGGGGCGCGATTCTAGCGCCTTGGGCTTGCAGACGAACCAGTAGCGGTAGGGGCTCTCGACGTCGATGTCGAACAGCCGCGCCAGGCGGTTGTCGTGGCTGCGACGGAAGTGGTCGTCGTGCATGATCGCGATGCCGAGGCCCTGGGCGGCGGCTTCGAGCACCAGCTGGCCAGAGTCGAAGCGGTCGACCGAGGCCGGTTCCAGCTTTTCCAGACCGATCGCGCTCTTCCAGGCATCCAGGCTCTGCGGCAGGTCCTGGTGGATCAGGAACGTCTGCTTGGAGAGGATCGCCTCGTCCGGAACGGTGCCGATCTCGCGCGCCATCTCCTGCGAGGTGATGGCGTAGACCTTGTTGTGGTCGAGCTGGATGCGATAGTAGGCCGGGTCCGGCTCGGGCGAGAGGATGATCGCCGCGTCCAGCGTGTCGCCGACGCGGTCTTCCAGATGGGCGCCGGTGTCGATGTCGATATGCAGGCGCGGGTGCAGCTTGCGCAGTTCCGGCAGGCGCGGGAACAGGCGCTGGCCGCCGAACAGCGATGGCACGCCCAGGTGCAGGCGGAGTACCTGGCCGCGATCGATCTGCGATTCCACAGCTTCGGCCAGTTCTTCCAGCTTGGGGCCGACGACGTTGTAGAAGGCCTGGCCTTCGTCCGTCAGCTTCATCGACTGGTGCTGGCGGGTGAAGAGACGCTTGCCGGTGAAGTCCTCCAGCGCGGCGACCCGGCGCGACAGTGCCGAAGGGCTGAGCGCCAGCTCGTTGGCGGCGGCCTTGGCCGAACCGAGGCGGACGACGCGAACGAAGGCTTCAAGCGCGCGCAGGGGGGGTAGTCGGCGTACTGGCAATGTCTCGTCTTTTCACTTGGGGTGTCGAGGCCGCCGATCAAGGCGGCTTCGAGGTTCAATCTGTCTCTTCGACCACTTCCGTGATCGGCGGATGCAGCCTCAGCCGCGTGACCCGGCGCTCGTCGCCATCGGTGACTTCGATGCGCCAGCCGCTGTCGTGCTCCAGGACCGTGCCGACCGCCGGAACCTGACCGGCCAGCACGAAAGCGAGGCCGCCCAGGGTGTCCACCGCTTCCTCGACTTCGGCGAGGCGCGGGTCGATCCGCTCTGCCACATCATCAAGCTCGACGCGGGCGTCGGCGTCCCAGATACCGTTCTCTTGCGAAATTAGCAACTCTTCGGGGGCGTCGTCGTGCTCATCCTCGATGTTGCCCACGATTTCCTCGACAAGGTCCTCGATGGTGATGATCCCGTCGGTGCCGCTGTACTCGTCGATCACGACGGCCAGGTGCGTGCGCTGGGCGCGCATGTCGGCCAGTACGTCCAGCGCGCCGCGGGCCTGGGGCACGTAGAGCGGCTGGCGCAGCAGGGTGGACCAGTCCTCGGGCGGCTGCTCCCCGCGCGCCAGGATGGGGAACACGTCCTTGATGTGGATCATGCCCTTTATCGCGTCGAGCGAATCCCCGTAGACGGGCATGCGGCTGTGGCCATGTTCGGCAAAGGCCTCGACCACTTCGGCCCAGCTGGCCGAGGCGGGAATCGCCACGATCTCGCTGCGCGGCACCGCGATGTCGTCCGCATCGTGCTCGCTGAAGTGGAGCAGGTTGCGCAGCATCTGCCGCTCGATCGAGGAAAGGTCGCCGCGCGCGCGGGCCTCGTCCTCGGCATCGCTCTCATGTTCGTTGATGACGCCTTCGATCTGCGCGCGAAGCGACTGATCGCCGTCGTTCTGGAAAAGCCTCCGGAAAACACGCCAGAGCGTGCCGGTACTGTCCCCGTCTCCCGAGCCGGACTCGGTGTGGCGGCCATTGTCGGCCATCGTCCTGTGTTACCCCTGTAAGGTTAAGTTCTGTCGCCATATGGGTCGGCAATGCCGATGAGGGCAAGAGCCTTTGTTTCCAAAGCCTCCATCGCCTCGGCGTCCTCGTCCGAAATCTCGTGGTCGAGCCCGGCGAGGTGGAGCAGGCCGTGGACGATCAGGTGGCTGGCGTGGTGCTGCACCGGCACGTTCTTTTCCTCGGCTTCCCGGGCGCAAGTCTCGAAGGCGAGGGCGAGATCGCCCAGCATCTCCGGCGGCCCATCGGGCGCGAGATCGAGCAGGGCGGCGCGTTCGAGCATGGGGAAGGACAGCACGTTGGTCGGCTTGTCCTTGGCACGCCATTCGCGGTTCAGCACATGGACTTCGGCGTCCGAGGTGAACAGCAGGCTGGCGATGAGCCGCGGATTGTCGAGTTCCGGGGCCACCTGAACCAGGGCCTCGAGCGCGGCTTCGGCAAGGTCGGCCCAGTCGGTGCTGCCGGGCCAGGGGGCTTCGATATCGATTTCGAGATCCATCCCTGGCCCTTTGGCGCAATTCCAGCCGAGAAGCTACTCGCCCTTTTTGTCCGAAGGGTCCACGTAAGGTCCTTCGTAGGCTTCGACGATGCGGCCGACGATCGGGTGGCGGACGACGTCCTGCACGGTGAAGCGGGTGACGTCGATGCCCTCAACGCCCTCCAGCCGGCTGACCGCGTCGGCAAGGCCGCTCATGCGGTCGCCGCCGGGGATGTCGACCTGCCGGGGGTCGCCGCAGACGACCATGCGGCTGTTCTGGCCGAAGCGGGTGAGGAACATCTTCATCTGCTCGCGCGTGGTGTTCTGCGCTTCGTCGAGGATGACGAAGGCGTCGGCCAGCGTGCGGCCGCGCATAAAGGCGATCGGCGCGATCTCGATCTCTCCCGAGGCAAGACGGCGTTCCACCTGTTCGGGCGGCATGCAGTCGTAGAGTGCGTCGTACAGCGGGCGCAGGTAGGGATCGACCTTGTCCTTCATGTCGCCGGGCAGGAATCCCAGCTTCTCGCCCGCTTCCACAGCCGGACGGGAGAGAATCAGGCGCTGGACGGAGCCGGTCATGAGCTGACTGACCGCCTGCGCCACCGCGAGGTAGGTCTTGCCCGTGCCCGCCGGGCCCAGCGCGAAAATCACATCCGATCGGGCGAGCGCGCGCATGTACTCGATCTGCATCGCGGAACGCGGCACGATCGTCTTGCGGCGGGTGCGGATCATGATCGGCGGCGCGCCGGTGTCGCCGGAGATGATGCCCTCCAGCGTGGGTTCGGCCGACATGACGATCAGGGCCTCCACCGCGCCGGAATCGAGAGCCTGGCCCTGCTCCAGCCGGTGATACATGCTTTTGAGCGTATCCCTTGCGCGGGCGACGGCATCTTCGGGGCCTTCGATCTGGATCTTGTTGCCGCGTGCGGCAATGTAGACGCCGAGGCGATTTTCGACCTGGACGAGATTGGCGTCGAACTGGCCGAACAAGGCCCCCAGCAAAGTCTGCTCGTCGAACTCGACTTCGACACGCGCCCGGCGGTGTGCTTCGGGCCTGAACTGCGCCGCTTCACCGGCGCGTGCTGCTTTGCGGGCCATGTGCTCCTTTCAGATGAGGATGCATTCATTCTGTCTCGAAGATGGCTCCGCGCATCGCTTCCTGCAAGATCCGCCTAGCGGAAAAATGCGCAGCTCATCGGGGATAAAGGGGCGTTTCGGCGCGGTCCTTGCGGATTTGTCGCAGGGCTAAGACAAACCTGAAATTTTCCTGCAAACAACATTTTAAGTTCGTTCAGCTTGCGGAGTGCAAACCTGAACTCACAGACCGGGCAGAAGCCTTCAGGTTTTCAGCTCGATCGGTTCAAGGAGAAACACAATGCGCAAGTTCATCATGGCCGCCCTGGCAGCAAGCGTTATCGTTCCCACCGTGGCGGTTCCCACCATGGCCTCGGCCCAGAGCGCCCGCGAAGTCCGTGAAAGCGCCCGCGACGTCCGCCACGACGAACGCAAGCTGCGCCAGGCCCAGCGCTACGGCGATCGCCGCGACGTTCGTGAGGCGCGCCGCGATCTGAACGATTCCCGCCGCGAACTGCGGGGCGACTGGCGCGACTACCGCAAGAGCCATCGCAACGACTTCCGCCGTCCTGCCTATGTCGGGCCGCGCGGCTACCAGTACCGCCCGGTCGCCGTAGGCCACCGCTTCCAGCCTTCGTACTACGGCAGCCGCTACTGGGTGAACGACTATGGCCGCTACCGCCTTCCCGCGCCGCGCGCCGGCCACCGCTGGGTTCGCTACGGCAACGACGTAGTCATGGTGAACATGCGAAATGGCCGTGTAGTCGCCGTCAACAACGGCTTCTTCTGGTAAGCCGTCAACCTTCTACAACCGCCGAGTCCCCCGGCGGGTCGCGAGGAGCCTCCGGCGCATGCCGGGGGCTCTTTGGCATGTGTGGCGCCTTTGGAACGTGTCGGCCACGCGATGAAGCGGGCTTGCGGCGAAGGCGAACAAGCGGCTAGCCTCGGCCCATGAGAAGGACATCTTCCGCCAGGACGGTTCTGGCATTCGCACCGCTCCTCGCCCTCGGCCTGTCGCTGGCCGCCTGCAAGAAGGACGCGGCGCCGCCCGAGCCGACCTCCAGCGCCGAGCCGGTGGAAGAGGTCAGCCAGCCTGCGCCGATGACGGCGGAAGACTGGATCCGCGCCAACCACAAGGACGCCGTCTCCAGCGATCTTGGCCAGCTGCAATACGCCGCGGCGGAGACCGACCTCGACGGTGACGGCACGCCGGAAGTGCTGGTCTATCTCGGCGGGCCGATGTTCTGCGGCACCGGTGGCTGCAACCTCGCGGTGCTCAAGCGCGAGGGCGGCGATCTGATCCAGGTGAGCGAGACCAGCGTGGTGCAGCTTCCGGTCGGCGTGCTGGACAGCAAGTCTCACGGCTGGCGCGATCTGGCGGTGAGCGTTTCGGGGGGCGGCATGACGGAAGGCATCTCGCGCCTGCGCTTCACTGGCAGCCGCTACCCCGGCAATGCCAGCGTGGAAGTGAGCGCCGATGCCGCTCCGATAAGCAAGCCGCTGATCACGGAAGATGCGCTGAAGCCGCTGGATTGAGCGGCGGGCGGGTGTGTTTCGCGCCCAACGCCTGGATGACGGCAGTTGTGGGTAGAGGCGGCGCCAGGACCGAGGATCGAAAACGGAGGTCTAACCCTCAAGCCACCGGCGGAAGGCGGCATTGACCGCGTCCGGCTGCTCCATCGGCACCATGTGCCCGGCGTCGGAAATAATCTCGTAGGCGGAGCCGGGCAGCGCTTGCACCATTTCCTCGGCCAGTCGCGGCGGGGTGAGGGCATCCGCTTCTCCGACCATGACCATCGCCGGAACGGTGACCGTGCCGAGCGTCTCCAGCGAATCGGCGCGGTCGATGATGGCGGCCTGCTGGTCCATGTAGGTGCCGAAGCCGACGCGCAGGGCCATCTGCACCACCTCCTCGAACAGCGGCTCCGGACAGTCCGGCGCGACCAGCTGGCGCAACGAGCCGCGCAGCACATGCTCGAAGCCGCGCGCACGGGCCGTGGCTATAGCGGCGCGGCGCAGCGCTGCCTGCTCTCCGGTATCGGCGCGGGCATTGGTGGCGACGAGGGCGAGACGGGTGACGCGCTCCGGCGCGCGGCGCCAGATCTCCATGGCCACGTAGCCGCCCATCGAGAACCCCGCGATGGCGAACCGATCCGGGGCCGTGTCGAGCACGCGGCTGGCCATGAGCGCGATCGAATCGTCCTTCAGCGTATCGCCGACGGAAATCTCCGCGATGTCGCAAAGGCCGGCGATCTGCGCCTGCCAGACGTGGCGGTCGCAGGACAGACCCGGAACGAGAACCAGCGATTGCCTCCGGGTCACGCCGGAACGGTGCTCAGCAACCTGGCGGACAGAGAGTTCGCGCCTGCTTCCGTCAATTCCACGGTGACGACGTCGCCCACGGCGGCCTCACCGACGAAGTGAACCGACTGCAGCCACGGCGACTTGCCCAGCCATTGCCCCGGAAGCTTGCCCTTGCGCTCCACCAGGACTTCGCAGGTTCGTCCTACCGTAGCCTTGTTGAAGGCATACTGGTCTCGGTTGACCGCAGCCTGGAGGCGCTGGAGCCGCTCGTCCATCACTGCGGGCGCGACTTGGTCGTCCATCGTCGCGGCAGGCGTGCCGGCGCGGGGCGAATACTTGAAGCTGAAGCACTGGGCATAGCCGACCGCGTCGACCAGCCTGAGCGTATCCTCGAACTCGGCGTCGGTCTCGCCGGGGAAGCCGACGATGAAGTCGCCTGAAAGTGCGATGTCGGGCCGCACCGCGCGCACCCGGTCGAGGATCTTGAGGTAGCTTTCGGCGGTGTGGCTGCGATTCATCGCCTTGAGCACGCGGTCGTTGCCCGCCTGAACCGGCAGGTGGAGGAAGGGCATCAGCTTGGCCACCTCGCCATGCGCCACGATCAGCGCCTCGGTCATGTCGTTGGGGTGGCTGGTGGTGTAGCGGATGCGGGCGAGATCGGGGATCTCGGCCAGTTCGCGGATCAGGCCGGCCAGGCCGACCTTCCGTCCCTTGGCATCCTTGCCGTACCACGCATTCACGTTCTGCCCGAGCAGGGTGATCTCGCGCGCCCCGGCATCGACCAGCCGCTTCGCCTCGTCGATCAGGTCGGCATGGGGGCGGGAAACTTCGGCGCCGCGCGTATAGGGCACGACACAGTAGGTGCAGAACTTGTCGCAGCCTTCCTGCACGGTGAGGAAGGCGGTCGGGCCGGAGCGCCGACCCCCTTGTCCTCGGGGCGGAAGGGCGTCGAACTTGGTTTCCGCCGGCATGTCGGTATCGGTGATGCGCTTGCCTTCGGCGGCCACGCGGATCATCTCGGGCAGCCGGTGGTAGGCCTGGGGACCGACAACCATCTTGACCGCGGGCGAACGTTTCATGATCTCGTCACCTTCGGCCTGCGCGACGCAGCCGGCCACCGCGATCAGCGGCGTCGAGCCGTCCTGGCGCTTCAGACGTCCGATGTCGGAAAAGACCTTCTCCGCCGCGCGCTCGCGGATATGGCAGGTGTTGAGCACGACCAGGTCGGCCTCCTCGCCTTCCGGTGCGGCGGCGATGCCCTGCTCGGCCAGCAGTTCCGCCATGCGCTCGCCGTCATAGACGTTCATCTGGCAGCCGAAGCTCTTGACCCGGTAGGTCCTGGGAATCTCGATGGTCGGCGTAAGCGGAGGGACGGGGCTGGGCATAGCCGCGCCCCTAGCGGATTTGCCGGCGATTTTGAAGCGGAGGTTGGTTTATCCGCGATTCCCGGCTAATCGCGCGCGTCATGAGCGATAACCAGACCCTTTACGCCGCCTTCGCAGGCCACCTCAACGCCGCGCTCGATGCGCTCGAAGTAGCCGGTACGCTGCCCGGCGGGTTGAAGCGAAGCGCGATTACGGTCGAGCCGCCACGCGATGCCTCGCACGGCGATCTCTCGACCAATGCGGCGATGGTGCTGTCCAAGCCTGCCGGGATGAAGCCGCGCGATCTGGCCGAGGCGCTGGTGGTGGAACTGTCGAAGCTCGATTCGGTGACCTCTGCCGAGATCGCGGGGCCCGGCTTCATCAACTTGCGCCTCTCGTCGGCCACCTGGCTGGCCGAACTGCGCGCCATCGCCGCGCAGGGCGCCGATTACGGCCGTTCGAGCATCGGTGGCGGCACCACCGTCAATATCGAGTACGTTTCGGCCAACCCGACCGGCCCGATGCACATGGGCCACTGTCGCGGTGCCGTCGTCGGCGATGCACTGGCAACGCTGCTCGAATTCGCCGGGCACAAGGTCATCAAGGAATATTACGTCAACGACGCCGGTGCGCAGGTTCAGGTGCTCGCCCGTTCGGCGCACGTCCGCTATCGCGAGGCGCTTGGTGAAGCCGTGGGCGCGATTCCCGAGGGCCTCTACCCGGGCGACTACCTAATCCCGGTCGGCCAGCAACTCGCTGACGAGTTCGGCACCAGATACGTGGCCGCTCCCGAGTCGGAATGGCTGACGCTGTTCCGCGAAAAGGCCGTTGCCGCCATGCTGGTGATGATCAAGCAGGATCTCGCGCTGCTGGGCATCCATCACGACCTGTTCTCCTCGGAAGCCGAGCTTCAGGCATCGGGCAAGCCGGATGAGGCGGAAGCATGGCTGCGTGCCAAAGGCCTCGTCTACGACGGCGTACTCGAAGCGCCCAAGGGCAAGACGCTTGAGGATTGGGAAGCGGTGGAACTGCCGCTGTTCAAGTCGACCGCGTTCGGTGACGATCAGGACCGCCCGATCAAGAAGTCGGACGGCACCTGGACCTACTTCGGCGCCGATCTGGCCTATCACTTCCAGAAGGCCCAAAACGCCGACGCGCTCGTCGATATCTGGGGCGCCGACCACGCCGGCACCGTCAAGCGCATCAAGGCCGCCGTCGCCGCCATGACCGGTGCCGATGGCGAACCCACGCCCTTCGAGATCAAGCTGGTGCAGATGGTGCAGCTGCTGCGCGACGGTGAGCCGGTGAAGATGTCCAAGCGTTCGGGCAACTTCGTGACGCTGGCCGAAGTCGTCACCGAAGTGGGCAAGGACGTGGTGCGCTTCACCATGCTGACCCGCAAGCCGGAAGCGCAGATGGACTTCGACTTCGCCAAGGTCGTGGAAGCCTCGAAGGACAACCCGGTGTTCTACGTGCAGTACGCCAATGCCCGCGTCCATTCGACCTTGCGCAAGGGCCTGGCCGAGGGCGGCTTCACTCCCTCGGGCGAGCACCTTGAACTGCTGGGTGAAGAGGAACTGGAGCTGGTCAAGCTGGCCGCGCAGTTCCCCCGCATCGTCGAAGCCGCTGCCGCCGCGCGCGAGCCGCACCGCATCGCCTTCTTCCTCGGCGATGTCGCGGCGGCCTTCCACGGCTACTGGAACCTCGGCAACGACCGCGTGGAAAAGCGCTTCGTTAACGCTGCCGATGCTAACCTGACCGGCGCACGGCTGTTCCTGGCCGCGCAGATCGGGCAGCTTGTCCGCAATGGCCTGGCGCTGCTCGGCGTCGAGGCAGTGGAGGAAATGTAACTCATGGCGAACTGGGGGCAGAATCAGGACGGCGGAGACCTGAACGCCGGGCGCTCTCCTGCCGGTTTCGAGCGTTCGGACCAACCTGCGAACAAGCTGGAACTCGGTGATGGCGACGTGCGCCTGCCCTGGCTCGAAGGCGAGGACGAGGAGTTCGAGGACCAGCAGGGTGGCGGGTCCGGGCAGACCCTGCTCCTCATTGCGCTCGCCGTGGTCGCTATCCTGGTGATCGTCGGCGGCATCTGGTGGGCCACCCGCGACAAGGCGGAGCCGCTGGTAGCCAGCGGCGGCGTGATCGAGGCGCCCAGGGAGCCTTACAAGACGCGTCCGGAAAACCCCGGCGGAGACGTCGTGGCCGGCACCGGCGATACCAGTTACGCGGTTGCCGAGGGCCAGACCCGCATGCCCCAAATCGGTCAGAACCAGGCCGGCAACCCGCCCCCGGCGCAGCCGTCTCCCTCTCCGTCGCCCTCGGCCAGCGAATCGGCCAAGCCGGAGCCGGTGGTGACCGGGGTGGGCGTGCAGGTCGGCGCCTATACTTCGAAGCCTACTGCGGAAGCGGGCTGGAACGCGCTGAAAGTGCAGTATCCCGCGCTTTCCGGGGTCAGCCATCGCATCGTCGAAGGACAGGCGGATATCGGCAAGGTCTACCGCCTCCAGGCCGTACCCGGCGATCTCGCGGCAGCGCGGGCGCTGTGCAGCGGGATGAAGGCGGCCGGACTGAGCTGTCAGGTCAAGCCGTAAAGCTGCCTCGCTCGTCAATGGGCGCGTAGCGACGCAATCCAGGGGCGGTTCGCGCCGCTCTGGATTGCCGCGTCGGCTTCGCGTCCTCGCAAGGACGAGGGCGGCAGGGAGCGCGGGGCAGATCGGCGGGGCGCACGGCCGCCATTTCGAGGGTCTGGGGCATCATCCCCAGGTCTTCCCCTTTCCACACTTCCCAAGTTCCCAAATCTTGCGAAAATCGCATAATCCTGCGACCAAGCGCGATTATGACACCCGCCATCTTCGGCCTTTCCGGGCTGACTCTCAGCGCCGACGAGCGCGCGTTCTTCCGCGATGCCGATCCGGCCGGCTACATCCTCTTCGGCCGCAATGTGCAAGACCGCGAACAGTTGCGGGCGCTGACGGATGAACTGCGCGCGATCCATGGCCGCGACCGGCTCTACATCACCATCGACCAGGAAGGCGGCCGCGTCGCGCGGATGAAGCCGCCGGTGTGGTGCGCCTATCCGCCGGGCGAAGTCTTCGACAAGCTCTACGACCTTGCGCCTGCCAGCGCGATCGAGGCGGCGCGGGACAACGCCGAAGCGCTTGGGATGGACCTTGCGGAAGTGGGCGTGACGGCAGATTGTCACCCGCCGCTCGACCTCCGCCACACCGGAGCGCATGACATCGTTGGCGACCGTTCGTTCGGCGGCGATCCGATGCGCGTCGCCGCGCTGGGCCGCGCGACCCTTCAGGGGCTGGCGCGCGCGGGCATCGTCGGCTGCGTCAAGCACATCCCCGGCCACGGCCGCGCCATGGCGGACAGCCACAAGGAACTCCCGACCGTGGAGGCGAGCGAGGCGGAACTGGAACGCGATATCCAGCCGTTCCGCACGCTCAAGGACGTGCCCTTCGGCATGACCGCACATGTGCGCTATACGGCTTGGGATGCCGAAAACCCGGCAACGCTCTCGCCCTTCGTCGTTCGCGAAATCATCCGCAAGCGCATCGGCTTCACCGGCCTGCTGATGAGCGACGATCTCGACATGCAGGCGCTTTCGGGCAGCGTGCCCGAACTGGCGGAACGAGCGATCACGGCGGGGTGCGATCTCGCCCTGAACTGCTGGGCGAAGATGGACGACATGATCGGGATCGCCCAGCGCGTTCCGGGCATGCGCGCCGAGACCGCCGAAAAGCTGGACCTCGCGCTGGCTTCGGTGACAGGCACGAGGGCGACGGGCACCCATGCGGAACTGCTCGCCCGGCGCGACGCCTTGCTGGCGCTGGCGGCCTGAGCATGGCGACAGCGCCTCAACTTCCCCTGGGCCTACCCGGTTCAGGCACCGGCTCCGATCCCGCGTGGGACGGCGAGGAGCGAACCGAGGCGCGCAAGGAAGCGCTCTATCTGGAGATCGACGGCTGGGAAGGTCCGCTCGACCTTCTCCTCGACCTAGCGCGTCGGCAGAAGGTGGACTTGCGGCGGATCTCCATCCTCGAACTGGTCGCGGCCTATCTCGACTATATCGAGCAGGCCGAGGCGCTGCGGCTGGAACTGGCGGCGGACTATCTGGTGATGGCGGCCTGGCTGGCCTACCTGAAGTCGGCGCTGCTGTTGCCGAAGGACGAGCAGGCAGACCCCAGTCCCGAAGAACTGGCCATGCGCCTGCAACTGCGCCTGCAACGCCTCGGCGCGATGCGCGAGGCGGCGGCGCGGCTCATGGCGCGCGATCGGCTGGGCCGCGACGTGTTCCTGCGCGGTGCGCCGGAGGGCCTGCGGGTGGAGCGCAAGTCGGCCTGGCAGTGCTCGTGGTACGATCTCGTGCGGGCCTATGGCGATGTGAAAGTGCGGAGCCAGCCGGTGGTCCACATGGTGCGCGAGCGCATGGTCATGACGCTGGACAGCGCCATCGCGCGCGTGTCCTCCATGCTCGGCGTTTCGCTCGACTGGATGGACCTGCGCGATTTTCTCCCCACCGCGAACGAAAGCTGGGCCAATCCGCAATTGCGCCGCTCGGCGCTGGCCTCCAGCTTCGTCGCCGCCCTCGAACTCGCGCGCACCGGCAAGGCCGAGATCGCGCAGGAGCAGACCTTCGGTCCGCTTCGCCTCAAGGCCTGTAAGTAAGATGACGGAACCGATGGACGACCTTACGCGCGCGGTGGAGGCGACGCTGTTCGCCGCCGAGCAGCCGCTGACGGTCGAGCAGATTTCGAACCACCTCGGCCAGGCCGACGTGCGGCCGGCGCTCGCCCGCCTGCGCGCAGCGTACGAAGGGCGCGGCGTACTTCTGGTGGAGCGCGGCAAGCGCTGGCACTTCGAGACCGCGCCCGACCTCGCGCACCTCCTGCGCCGAGAGAAGGAGGACGTGCGCCGTCTCTCGCGTGCGGCCACCGAGGTTCTGGCGATCGTCGCCTATCACGAGCCGGTCAGCCGCGCGGAAATCGAAGCGATTCGCGGCGTGCAGACCGCCAAAGGCACTCTCGACGTGCTGATGGAGGCGGGCTGGGTGCGTGTCGCCGGCCGCCGGGAAGTGCCGGGGCGCCCGGTGATCTATGCCACGACGCCCGATTTCCTCGCGCATTTCGGCCTGGGATCGCTGCGCGAACTGCCGGGCCTGGAAGAACTGCGCGCGGCGGGCCTGCTCGATCCTGTGGATGACGAGATGATCCAGACGGGCCTCCGCCCGGGTAAAGTTCCTGGCGAGGACGATGACGCTTTGGACGACGGGACGGAAGAGCTTGGCGATCCGGACCTCTTCCAAGAAGATGACCGCCAAGCGACCGTACTTGGTCAGATCAATGACGGACTGGCAAGTTCGCGGTAAAGTGCCTAGATGATGTGCATGCGGCCGGAATCGGTCGCACGGTTTTTGGAGTTGAGGTTATGGGTAGCTTCTCGATCTGGCACTGGATGATCGTCCTGGTGATCGTGCTCGTGCTGTTCGGACGCGGCCGCGTTTCGGAAATCATGGGTGATTTCGGCAAGGGCATCAAGAGCTTCAAGCAGGGTATGAACGAGGAAGAGAACAAGGCTTCTTCCACGCCTGCCCCGCAGATCACCGCCCAGCAGGGCGATGCGCCGGTGGTCACTCCGGCGAAGGCCGAGAACAAGACCGAGCAGTCGTAAGCTAGCGCCGGAAACGCGCTCGCATGTTCGATATAGGTGCTTCAGAGCTGCTTCTGATCGTCGTCGTGGCGGTTGTGGTCATCGGTCCCAAGGACATGCCGATGGCGATGCGCACGGCTGGGCGGTGGATCGGCAAGATGCGCAAGATCTCCGGTCATTTCCGATCGGGGATCGACGCCATGGTGCGCGAAGCCGAGCTGGAAGAGATGGAGCGCAAGTGGCGAGAGCAGAACGAGGCGATCATGAAGGCCAACCCCGTTCTGCCCGATCTCAACCAGATGCAGGCCCCGAACGGTTCGGAGGCGCCTTCCCTGGCGCATGCGGCAGACGATGTGCCGGCGGTAGAGCGAGATGCCAGGTCTGAGGACGCCGCTCTGCCCACCGATGCGAAGAAGCCCTCGGCCCAAGCGGAAATGCACCTCCCTCCGCCGCCGCCCTGATCGTTTGCCCCGATTTCCCGGCCGCTTACCCGGCCTTGATAGAAGCGCGCCATGCAGCCATTCCGCATCTCCGACATTGACGACTCCCAGGCCCCGCTGCTCGATCACCTGATCGAACTGCGGGGGCGGCTGATGCGTGCCTTCCTCGCTTTCGCAGTGGCTTTCGGCATCTGCTTCTACTTTTCGGGCGACATCTTCTCGTTCCTCGTGCGCCCACTGACGGAAGCCTTCCCGCCCGGGCAAGGCAAGCTGATCTACACCAAGCTTTACGAAGCCTTCTTCGTGGAAGTGAAGATCGCGCTGTTCGCGGCCTTCTTCGTCAGCTTCCCGGTGATCGCCAACCAGATCTGGGCCTTCGTCGCGCCCGGTCTCTACGCCAAGGAAAAGAAGGCATTCCTGCCGTTCCTGGTGGCGACACCGGTGCTGTTCACCATGGGCGCGGCGCTGGCCTATTACGTCGTCATGCCGACGGCATTCCACTTCTTCCTCGGGTTCGAAGGGCAGAAGGGCGGTCTCAAGCTGGAGGCGCTGCCCGGAACCGGCGACTATCTCGCCCTGGTCATGCAGTTCATTCTCGCGTTCGGCATCAGCTTCCTGCTGCCTGTACTGCTGATGCTGCTGAACCGCGCCGGGATCATCACCCGCGCCCAGTGCGTGGCCGCGCGCCGCTATGCCATCGTCGGCATCTTCATCATCGCCGCCGTGGCGACCCCGCCGGACGTCGTCTCGCAGCTGCTGCTCGCGATCCCGCTGCTTGCGCTTTACGAGGGCACGCTGCTGTTCATGTGGTTCACCGAAAAGCGCGATGCGCGCGAGAAGACCGCTGAACAGGCCCGAGCCGAGGCCGAAGGCGGCACGCCGGCGGCGTGATCGTTCCGGAGCGAGGCAGGAGATCGCTGATCTCCCGCCCCGATCCCGGCATCAACGAGCCGCAGAGTCCTTGGCCGCGTCCTTGGCCGCATCCTTGGCGATCATCCGGTCCTTGGCGGCCGACCAGGCGAGCTTCCCGTCGATCCACGTTTCGAGAACCCGCGTGGCGCGCAGCTTGTCCGGCGTTGCCAGCATCGGATCGGCATCCACGAAAAGAAAGTCCGCGCGATAACCCTTGGCGATGCGGCCGAGGCGATCCTCTGCGAACATCGCGTAGGCGGCGCCGGTGGTATAGGCGCCAAGTGCGGCTTCTCGGCTTAATGCTTCCTGCGGCTGCCAGCCGTTGAAGGGCTGGTTGTCCGCACCCTGGCGGGTGACCGCCACGGCCAGGCCGACGAAAGGCTGCGCAGGCTCTACCGGCGTATCCGAACCGAACGCCAGCTTCGCGCCCGTGGCCGCGATCGACTTCCAGGCATAGGCGCCCCCCAGGCGGTTCGGGCCGAGCCGGGCTTCGGCCATCGTCCGGTCGGAGGCTTCGTGCTGCGGCTGCATCGAGGCGATCGTGCCGAACTTGCCGAAGCGCGGCAGATCGGCGGGATCGACGATCTGCGCATGTTCGATGCGCCAGCGGCGGTCGCCCTTGTAGGTGGCGGAAAGCTCCTCGATCGAATCGAGCACCGTGGCGTTGGCCTGATCGCCGATGGCGTGGACGGCGACCTGGAAATTGTCCATCGCCGCGCGGCTCATCAGGTTGCTCAGCTGCGTCTCGTTCATGCGCGGCAGGCCCCTGGTGCCTGCGGCATCGGCATAAGGCTGCTTGAGCCAGGCCCCGCGCGAGCCCAGCGCTCCGTCGAGGTAGAGCTTCACGCCGTTCATCTTGAGATGATCGCCGTAGAGCCACGGCGTCGGGCGAGGGCCGCCTATCAGCGTCATGTTGTCCACCCCGTCCGCGTAGGAGACGATGCGGATGCGCAAGCGGCCGTCGTCGGCGGTGCGGCGCATCGACTGCCAGTCCTCGATCGAGGTGCCCATGTCGGCGATGGCGGTGACGCCCTGCGCCAGCAGCGCCAGCTGGGCTTCGCCAAGCGCGGCGTCGCGATCTTCGGGGCGAGGCCGGGGCATCTTCGCCTCGATCAGCGCCATGGCGCCGTCCACGAAGACGCCGGAGGGCTGCTTGCTGCCGGCGCTCCGCAAGATTTCCCCTCCGGCAGGCGCGGCGGTCGTCGCGGTCACCCCGGCGGCGGAGATCGCGGCCGAGTTGGCCCAGCCGGCATGGCCGTCGACGCGGGTGAGCCAGGCGGGCTTGCCGCCGGTCGCGCCGTCCAGTTCGGCAGCGGTCGGCATGCGGTCCAGCCCCCACTGCACCTGGTTCCAGCCGCTGCCGAGAATCCACGGCGCATCGGGATGCGCCGCAGCCCAGGCCGAGATGCGCGACAGCGCTTCGTCGAGAGTCTTGGCCATCGACAAGTCGAGCGTCATCTTGGCGAAGCCGGTGCCCATGACGTGCCCGTGGGCATCGATCATCCCCGGCACGACCACGCGGCCCTTGCCGTCCACCTGATAGTCGACCTTCTTGGGCCGCTTGTCGCCATGCCGGTAGACTTCGGCGATGCGTCCGTCGTTGCCGATCAGAAAGCCTTCGAAGCGCTCTACGCCGCCCTTGCCGTCCGCCGTGACGCCGTCGACATTGTCCACCAGCACGTCTGCCAAAGCGGAAGGTGCCAGCGCGGGGCTTGCCGCGACGGCGGTGGAAGCGAGCAGCAGCGCGAAGGCTGCGCCTTTCGTGGGATTCACTTGATACCCTTCTTGGGGAGACGCTTGATGATGGCGCTGGTGTCGAGACGGCCGCCGCCCTGCGCCTGGATGTCGGCAAAGAACTGATCGATCAGCGCCGCCACCGGCAGCGAGACGCCAAGCCCGCGCCCTTCGTCGAGGCTGAGGCCCAGGTCCTTGCGCATCCAGTCGATCGCGAAGCCGAAGTCGAACTGGTCGTCGTTCATCGTCTTCCAGCGGTTGTCCATCTGCCAGGACTGGGCGGCGCCGCCGGAGATCGCCTCGTAGACTTTGTCCATGTCGAGGTGCGAGGCCTGGGCGAAGCGCACGGCTTCGGCCAGTGCGGCGACATTGCCGGCGATGCAGATCTGGTTGGCCATCTTGGCGATCTGACCGGATCCCGCCTTGCCGACGTGGACGATACGGCTGGAATAGGCTTCCATCACCGGGTGCGCGGCCTCGATCGCCTCATCCCGGCCGCCGCACATCAGGGTGAGGGTGCCTTTTTCCGCGCCGATCTGCGATCCGGTCATCGGCGCATCGACGCAGTGGATGCGCAAGTCCCGCGCCTCGACCGAGATCTGGCGGGCGATGCGGGCCGAAACCGTCGTGTGATCGATGAAGACGCCGCCCTTCTTGAGCATGCGGAACACGCCATTGGGGCCGAGCACGACTTCCGAGAGGTCGTCGTCGTTGCCGACGCAAGTGATGACGACGTCCGCGTCCTGAGCGGCATGGGCCGGATTCGCGGCAATGCGATGCGCAAGGCCGGGATTGTCCTGCGACCACTTTCGCGCCCGCTCCGGCGAGCGATTGAAGATGGTGAGTTCATGACCGGCCAAGGCGATATGCCGCGCGATCGCGCCGCCCATGACACCCAGGCCGATGAAGGAAACCTTGCGTTTTTCGCTCATGGCAAGCGTTCTAGCGCTTTTTGCACGAAAGCAAACCGGGCGAGGGAGAGAAATCCGACGAAGCGGCCTTTCCCGGTGATCTCGCTGCATTTGCCGCCTTCCAGTCCCGCTCGCAATGACAAGGCTGGAGGTGTTCGGAACCCCGCGATGACTCCATTCGGGAAACAATATTGCCTGAGAAAACCCGCGAAGGAATTTTTCCGAGCGTTCGCCTTTCCATCGGACGCAGTTTCCTTTAGGCGCGCCACCATGGAACAGCCATTGCTCAAGATCGCTGCGGAACCCGAAGAGGCTACGCTGACTGCCGAAGACGTTCGTGCGGCAGCGATGCGCATTATCGGCAAGGTCGTCCGTACCCCAACTCTGCATTCCACCACGCTCAGCGCGATCACCGGCGCGGATATCTGGCTCAAGTTCGAAAACCTCCAGTTCACCGCCGCCTACAAGGAACGCGGCGCCCTCAATGCCCTGCTGCTGCTCGATGAGGAGCGCAAGTCGCGCGGCGTGATCGCCGCTTCCGCCGGAAATCACGCCCAGGGCCTGTCGTATCACGGCACCCGGCTGGGCGTGCCGGTGACCATCGTGATGCCGCGCACCACGCCCACGGTGAAGGTCATGCAGACCGAAAGCGTTGGCGGCAAAGTCGTGCTGGAAGGCGAGAGCTTCGATGAAGCCTATACGCATGCCCGCAAGCTGGAGGCGGAGCTGGGCCTGACGTTCATCCACCCCTTCGACCACCCGCACGTCGCGGCCGGGCAGGGCACCGTGGCGCTGGAAATGCTGGAGGACGTGCCCGACCTCGACACCCTGGTCCTGCCGATCGGCGGCGGCGGTCTCGCCACGGGCATGGGCACGGCGGCGCGCGCGATCAATCCGGACATCCGCCTCGTCGGTGTGGAGGCGCAGCTCTATCCCTCGATGTACAACCTGCTCAAGGGTACCAGCCTGCCGATCGGCGGCGATACGCTGGCGGAAGGCATCGCCGTCTTTGCGCCGGGGCAGTTCACGTCCACTGTCCTGCGCGATCTGCTGGACGAGTTCCTGCTCGTCAGCGAATCGGGTATCGAGAGCGCGCTCGCCCTGCTGCTCCAGATCGAGAAGACGCTTGTGGAAGGCGCTGGCGCCACGGGTCTGGCTGCGGTCATGGCCAATCCCGAGCTGTTCGCAGGGCGCAAGGTCGGCATCGTGCTGTCCGGCGGCAATATCGATACCCGCCTGTTGGCGAACGTGCTGCTGCGCGATCTCGCGCGTTCGGGGCGTCTCGCCCGCCTGCGGATCGGCCTGCAGGACCGCGCGGGCGCGCTGTTCAAGGTGGCCAAGGTGTTCCACGAGCACAACGTGAACATCATCGAGGTCTTCCATCAGCGCATCTTCACGCACTTGCCCGCCAAGGGACTCGTCACCGAGATCGAGTGCGAGGCGCGCGACAAGGCGCAGCTCGATGCCCTGGTGGCGGCACTGCGGCGGGAAGGCTACGAAGTGAAGCAGGTCGAAACCGAGTAGCTCCGCGAATCGGTTCGTCGAAAACCGTCTACAATAAGGCAGCGGAAGATCCGTCTTCCGCTGCTGGACGGAGTGCCTGTTCGAAAACGGACGCTCCAGAGGCAAAGTGGCCGGTCGGGCGTTAACTGCGCAGGCCTGATCTGCTAACATCCGGGAGCGAGAAAGAACCAAAGCGGGACAACCGAGCGATATCTCCACCCACTTGGTCGCGATTCCGGTACGGCTCGGGCGCCTTTCGTGGTTAAAACGCTTTCAACCGGCGCAGCGGCTATGCATATTCAAGGCTAACTCGGGAGCAGCGTCGGCATGGCGGCGGCTTCCACCCTGCTAGAGGATCAGTTTCGTCCGTGACGGCACCCGTTCGTTTCCCCCGGTTCTTCGTGACCAGTCCGGCTCCGTGCCCCTATCTGCCGGGCCGCAGCGAGCGGAAGGTCTTTACCGAACTCAAGGGCCCTCATGCCGATTCGCTGAACGACGCGCTGGGCCGCATCGGCTTCCGGCGCAGCCAGACCGTCGCCTATCGCCCCTCCTGCCTCGACTGCAACGCCTGCATTTCCGTTCGCGTGGTTGCGGGAGAGTTCGCCCCCTCCGGAACCCAGAAGCGCCTGCTTAAGCGCAATGGCGATCTCGTCGCCACCGTCTGCCGCCCATGGTCCACCAGCGAGCAATTCGATCTGCTCCAGCGCTACCTTGCCGTGCGCCATCCGGAAGGCGGGATGACGGCGATGGACGAAGTCGATTTCGCGGACATGGTCGAGCATACTCCCGTCACCAGTTACGTGATCGAATACCGCGAACCGTCCAGCGACGGCATCACCCCCGGTCGTCTCGTGGGGGCGTGCCTCACCGACCGCCAGTGCGACGGCCTGTCGATGATCTACAGCTTCTACGATCCCCACCACGATCGTCAGGGGCTGGGAACCTATATCATCCTGGATCACATCGATCGCGCTACCGACATGGGGCTGACTTACGTCTACCTGGGCTACTGGGTCGAGGGTGCACCGCGCATGCAGTACAAAGTCCGCTTCCGTCCGATGGAGAAGCTGGGCCGGGCGGGCTGGGAGCGCATTTCCTCGGAGGAACACGATCGCCTGATCGCCGCCGCCGTGGCCAATCCCCGCAGCCGCGATGCCGTGAACGAAGGCGCACGCAAGGACGGGGTACCCTCGATCGCGCAATAGCGCTTGATGGCGGCCAGCCTGCTGCCGGCCGCCATGACTTGCAGGCATCACTCGGCGGCGCCGCTCATTGGGACATATAGAGTGCCGCTTCTTCCGCGCGGCGGCGCTTCAAGCCTTCCAGCACTTTGCCGTCGTTGTAGATCCACTTGCCGAATTGCATGGCGGCCTCGGCGAAGCGGCCCTGGCGGTGCAGCTTGGTCAAGGTCGCCGTGGCGATGGCCCCGGTGTTGTAGTGGAAGGAGACCAGTGCATCGAACTGGCGGGATGAAGTCGCGGCGCTATCGATCGCAGCGATGACGTCCCGGACGTACCGCAGGATCTCGCGCTCGAAACGTGCGTCGCATTGGACCTGGGTCCAGACCGTTCCGCGTACGATGTCCGGGCCTGTGGAACCCCAGCCGATGGTCCAGGGCTGGCCATCCTTGCTGCCCGGATCGGGATAGGCTTCGAAAAGCCCGTCGGCGCGCCGCCTTGCGCAACCTTCCCACTTCTGGATCAGGGCGCGCCCGGCCGATCCCAGCGTCAGTTCGGTTTCGCTGGGAGATCGGCCCGATGCCAGCGCTTCATCGATCGCCCGGTCGAGCGCAGCGACTTCGTGTGACGTGAATCCGCGCCCGAGCAACAGGCGCACTTCGTCGAAAATCGGCTTGCGGTGGAACATCGGCCTCTCCTTGGTTGAGAAAGGCCGATCAAGTAAGCCCGACGAGGGGGTGTAGGAAAACGGTTTCTTTTCACGAAACCGTTTTCCGAAAGATCAGACGTCGAGATTGGCGACGTTCAGCGCGTTTTCCTGGATGAAGTCGCGGCGGGGTTCCACCACGTCGCCCATGAGGCGGGTGAAGATTTCGTCGGTGACGTCGGCATCCTCGACCTTGACCTGGAGCAGCGCCCGGTTCTCCGGATCCAGCGTGGTTTCCCAGAGCTGGTCGGCATTCATTTCGCCGAGACCCTTGTAGCGCTGGATCGACAGGCCCTTGCGGCCGGCGGCCAGCACCGCGTCGAGCAGTTGCGAGGGGCGGCTAATCGTGTCGCCGCCCGCGATGGGGCGCGTGACCGGCGTATCGTCGTCGCCTTCGGGCGCTTCCGTTTCGACCGTCTCGGTGCCGGCGCGCACGAGGCGCGCGGTTCCGGCGTAGACCTCTGCGTTTTCGGCAGCGATGCGGGCCAGCTTGCGGGCTTCGGCACTGGCGATGAAGCCGGCCTCGATCTTGTGGTGATCGGTAACGCCGCGCCAGAGGCGTTCTATTTCGAGGTTGCCGGCCTCGGTGAGGCGGGCAGTCCACCGGGCTTCCGGGTCGCCGCGGTCGAGCCAGCCGGTGGCCCGGGCCAAGGCGGTCGAACGCTCGGAGGCCGAAAGGTCGGGCGCGAGCGCACCGGAAATGGCCAGGGCCTCGATGATGACCGGATCGAAGCGGCGCGGCACGAAGGCCATGATGTTGCGCATGCGGATGGCATGTTCGACCAGAGCTTCAAGGTCCGAACCCATGCGCGCGCCGCCGCTGCTTTCGAGAACGCGGCCGGACAGTCCGGCTTCTACCAGGTAGCGGTCGAGTGCGGCATTGTCCTTCAGGTAGACTTCGCTGCGGCCCTTGGCGACCTTGTAGAGCGGCGGCTGGGCGATGAAGAGGTGCCCGGCACGGATGATGTCCGGCATCTGGCGGTGGAAGAAGGTCAGCAGCAGCGTGCGGATATGCGCGCCGTCGACGTCGGCGTCGGTCATGATGACGATCTTGTGGTAGCGCAATTTTTCCAGGTTGAAATCGTCGCGGATGCCGGTGCCCATGGCCTGGATCAGCGTGCCGACCTCCTTCGAGGAGATGATGCGATCGAATCGCGCACGCTCGACGTTGAGGATCTTGCCCTTCAGCGGAAGGATCGCCTGGATCTTGCGGTCGCGGCCCTGCTTGGCGGAGCCGCCTGCGGAGTCACCCTCGACCAGGAACAGTTCGCACTTGCTGGGATCGCGTTCCTGGCAATCGGCCAGCTTGCCGGGCAGCGAGGCGATGTCCATCGCGCCCTTGCGGCGGGTCAGTTCGCGGGCGCGCTTGGCGGCTTCGCGGGCGGCGGCGGCATCGACCACCTTCTGGATGATGGTCTTGGCGTGGCCGGGGTTTTCCTCCAGCCATTCGCTCATCTTGTCGGCCATCAGCGATTCGAGCGGCTGGCGCACTTCCGACGAAACCAGCTTGTCCTTGGTCTGGGACGAGAACTTGGGATCCGGCAGCTTGACCGAAACGATCGCGGTCAGACCTTCGCGCATGTCCTCGCCCGAGAGCGAGACCTTTTCCTTCTTGAGCAGGCCCGAACGCTCGGCATAGCCGTTCAGCGTGCGGGTCAGCGCGGCGCGGAACGCGGCGAGGTGGGTGCCGCCGTCACGCTGCGGGATGTTGTTCGTAAAGCAGAGCACGTTCTCGTAATAGGAATCGTTCCACTCGAGAGCGACTTCCATGCCGATGCCGTCCTTGTCCGCGCCGATCGCGATCGGTTCGGGCATGAGCGCCTGCTTGTTACGGTCGAGATACTTCACGAAAGCGCCGATGCCGCCTTCGTAGTAGAGGTCGTGCTCCACGGCTTCCTCATGGCGCTTGTCGCGCAGCTTGATGCGCACGCCGGAATTGAGGAAGGCGAGTTCGCGGTAGCGATGCTCCAGCTTGTCGAAGTCGAACTCGGTGACGTTCTTGAACGTCTCGGTCGAGGCGAGGAAGGTCACGCGGGTGCCCTTCTTGAAGCCGTTGTCATCCGGGTTCTCGCTCACTTTCGGGGCAGCGCCGCGCACTTCCAAAGGCGCTACGGCATCGCCATTGGCGAACTTCATCCAGTGTTCCTTGCCCTCGCGCCAGATCGTGAGTTCCAGCCATTCGGACAGGGCGTTGACCACCGAGACGCCCACGCCGTGGAGGCCCCCCGAGACCTTGTAGGCGTTGTCGTCCGAGGTGTTCTCGAACTTGCCGCCCGCGTGAAGCTGGGTCATGATGACTTCGGCGGCGGAAACGCCTTCCTCGGCATGGATGCCGGTGGGGATGCCGCGGCCGTTGTCTTCCACCGAAACGGAGCCATCCGCGTTCAGTTCGATCAGCACGAGGTCGCAGTGACCTGCCAGTGCCTCGTCAATGGCGTTGTCGGAGACTTCGAAGACCATGTGGTGCAGGCCCGAACCATCGTCAGTGTCGCCGATGTACATACCCGGGCGCTTGCGAACCGCGTCGAGGCCCTTGAGGACCTTGATGGAATCCGCGCCGTAGCTGTTCTGGTTCTTGCCGTTTTCAGGCACGGTGTCTTCAGTGCTTGCCATGGCGAGTATATAGGGTTCGGTGGCCATAAACCCAAGCAGAACCGGGTCCGACTCAGGGCTTTTCCACAGAGTCCAAGCGTGATGGCGCCCAGCGGTCGGGCCGGTGCGGCAAGTTGCGTCGGGCGCACGAAAGAGGCGTCAATGATGCACGCTCCTGCCCGTTCGATATGCAAAAAAGGCGGCCTCTAGGGCCGCCCTTCTGTATAGCCGGAAAATTGCCGATCCTCAGATGAGGGTGACGGCAAAAGCCAGAGCGCTCACACCCAGCGCTGCGGCGAAACCGACCGTCTTTTCGACGATGGTCATGGAATTGCTCCTGCAAACATCTTGTTTTGTTTTATCGCATGCATGGCTCTTCTCATCGCGCATGCTGCAAGTGCGAGATAGGCGCACTTGGAATTTTCACAACGTCAAAAGAAACAATATTGCTTGCAAGAAACGCAAGTGGGGAGTCTGGCCTGGCGCGGGGGCTAAATCCGTTTGCGCATACTGGACACCCGCACTGTCCCCCTATAGTGGCCGGCCATGACTAATCCGACTCCTGAGCAGACCACGCAGACGTCCGATTCCATCCTGATCGTCGATTTCGGCAGTCAGGTCACGCAGCTGATCGCACGCCGCGTGCGCGAAGCCGGCGTCTATTCCGAAATCGCGCCGTTCAATGCCGCGAAGGAAGCCTTCGCCCGCATGAACCCGGCCGGCGTGATCCTGTCCGGATCGCCCGCGTCGGTGCTGGATGAGAACGGCCCGCGCATTCCGGCGGAGATCCTGGACAGCGGCCTGCCGATGCTGGGCATCTGCTACGGCCAGCAGTCTCTGATGCACCAGCTGGGCGGCGAAGTGCTCTCGGGCGATTCGGGTGAGTTCGGCCGCGCCTTCATCGAGATCGGTGACGATTGCGCACTGTTCGACGGTCTCTGGGCCAAGGGCGAAAGCCACCAGGTCTGGATGAGCCACGGCGACAAGGTGACCAGCCTGGCCCCCGGCTTCCGCCCGGTGGCGGCCAGCCCCGGCGCCCCCTTCGCCGTGATCGCCAACGACGAGAAGCGCATCTACGCGATGCAGTTCCACCCCGAAGTCGTGCATACGCCCGACGGCGGCAAGCTGCTCAAGAACTTCGTGCGTCACGTCTGCGGCCTTTCCGGCGACTGGACGATGGCGGAGTTCCGCAAGACCAAGATCGAGGAAATCCGCGCCCAGGTCGGCAACAAGCGGGTGATCTGCGGCCTGTCGGGCGGGGTGGATTCCGCCGTCGCGGCACTGCTGATCCACGAAGCGATCGGCGACCAGCTCACTTGCGTCTTCGTCGATGGCGGCGTGCTGCGCATGGGCGAGGCCGAGCAGGTCGTCAGCCTGTTCCGCGGCCACTACAATATCCCGCTGGTCCACGTCGATGCCTCGACGCTGTTCCTCAAGGGCCTGGAAGGCGTCACCGACCCCGAGGCCAAGCGCAAATTCATCGGCAAGACCTTCATCGACGTCTTCGAGGATGAGGCGAAGAAGATCGGCGGGGCAGAGTTCCTGGCCCAGGGCACGCTTTATCCCGACGTGATCGAATCGGTCTCGTTCACCGGCGGTCCTTCGGTGACGATCAAGAGCCACCACAACGTCGGCGGCCTGCCCGAGCGCATGAACATGAAGCTCGTCGAGCCGCTGCGGGAACTGTTCAAGGACGAAGTCCGCGTGCTCGGCCGCGAACTCGGCCTTCCCGATGTTTTCGTCGGCCGGCACCCGTTCCCCGGACCGGGCCTGGCAATCCGCATCCCCGGCGAAGTGACTCGCGAACGCTGCGACATCTTGCGCAAGGCCGATGCGATCTACCTGGAGGAGATCCGCAACGCCGGTCTTTACGACGCCATCTGGCAGGCCTTCGCAGTGCTGCTGCCGGTCAAGACCGTGGGCGTGATGGGCGACGGCCGCACTTACGACAGCGTCTGCGCCCTGCGCGCCGTTACCTCGACCGACGGCATGACCGCCGACATCTACCCCTTCGACGCCGGCTTCCTCTCGCGCGTGGCCACCCGCATCATCAACGAGGTCAAGGGCATCAACCGCGTAGTCTACGACTACACCTCGAAGCCCCCCGGCACGATCGAGTGGGAATGATCCCCTTGCAGATATGATTCACGAAGAGCCGGTCTCCTTTGGGGGGCCGGTTTTTTCGCTTCAGAGCAGAAGCTTGAGGCCTTCGAGCTTCAGCAGGAAGGCCTTGGTCTCGAGCCCCCCGGCAAATCCGGTGAGGGAGCCGCCGGCGCCGACCACGCGGTGGCAGGGAGCGATGATCGAGATAGGGTTGCGACCGTTTGCGGCACCGACGGCACGGCCGGCGGTGGGCCGGCCGAGAGTCCGGGCGATCTCGCCGTAGCTGCGGGTCTCGCCAAAGGGAATCGTGAGAAGCTGCGCCCAGACGCTTTTCTGGAAAGCGGTGCCGTGGAAGTCGAGCGGGAGATCGAAGGCGCGGCGCGCTCCGGCGAAGTACTCCGACAGTTGCGCGGCGGTTTCGGTCAGGATCGGGTGGTGGATGTGGTCCTGCACTTCGCCGAGGCGCACGCGGGCGGGATCGTCGTTCTCCCAGAGGACGGCGACGAGCCCGGTGTCGCTGGCGATCAGAGTCAGTTCGCCGACCGGCGAGGGCATCTTGCTGCGAGCGAGGGCCATGCGGGCGTCCTTGATGGCGGCGGGTTGGAGCGCCGCAGGTACACGCTGGGGGCGCTGCGAGGAACGGTTGATTCAGGAAAAGAGGTCCCGGATCTGTGCCGCCGGGGATCACCCTTGCCGCTGCGAAACGCCGAACGGTACCCGGAGCCGGAGGTCTTCACGCTGGGGCGACGGCTCGGCGATCGGCAGCACGAAAGAGCGGCCGGGGCTTACGCCCCGACCGCTTCCTCGGGCATTGCGTCGATCTTACCGGGCTGCGGTGGTCTTCGGCTTCGTGTAAGGCACGAAGTCCTGCAATCCCACGAACCCGTTCCACATGTTCGGCGTCGTCCGGTCGCGAAGCTGTACCGTATCGAGGCGGCAGAGCTGGCTCGAATAGAGCTTCGTCACCAGGATGTCGTCCGAATCCAGAGACTCGGCATTACTCGGCCGGTTGACGTAGTATGTGCTGCCGATGCGGTAGACGATGGCGGTCTTATCGATGACCTGGGTGTTGTGCGTCTGATTCAGCGGAATGCAGCTCACCGGCTTGCCGGCCACCCGGCCATCGAGGATTTTGGCGAGCTGCTGCTCGCCGGTCAGTTTCTGTCGAGCGTTCACGGTGGGCGCGGCGAGCAGGCTGGCCGCGAGCAGCGTGGCACCGACGACATGTTTCAGTGACATGGTCTCTACCTTACTTTCCCAACCCTATGCCGATCTTATGGCACCGTTCGTCTGAACACGGGCTGAAATTCCGCAGGCCGCTTTGGAAAACCCAGCCAGTTTCAGCGCGTCACGCCGTGCCGCCCACGGTGATCCCGTCGATCAGCAGCGTAGGCTGGCCGACGCCCGCGGGCACGCTCTGGCCGCCCTTGCCGCAGACGCCGACGCCGCGATCGAGTTCGAGGTCGTTGCCGATGCCGGTCACGCGGGTGAGCACCGAGGGGCCGTCGCCGATCAGCGTGGCGCCCTTGATCGGGGCGCCCAGCTTGCCGTTCTCGACCTTGTAGGCTTCGTTGCACGAGAACACGAACTTGCCCGAGACGATGTCCACCTGGCCGCCGCCCATCGACTTGACGAAGATGCCGTTCTTCATGCGCGAGAGCAGTTCCGCGGGATCGTCCTGGCCGGCCTTCATGAAGGTGTTGGTCATGCGGACCTGCGGGGCATGGGCGTAGTTTTCGCGGCGGCCATTGCCGGTGGACTGGACGCCCATGAGACGCGCGTTCATCCGGTCCTGCATGTAGCCCTTGAGGATGCCATCCTCGATCAACACGGTCTCCTGCGTGGGCGTGCCTTCGTCGTCTATCGACAGCGAGCCGCGACGATCGGCGATCGAGCCGTCGTCGACGATGGTGACGCCGGGCGCGGCGACGCGCTCACCGATGCGGCCTGCGAAGGCGGACGTGCCCTTGCGGTTGAAATCACCTTCAAGACCGTGGCCGACGGCTTCGTGGAGGATCACGCCGGGCCAGCCAGGGGCGAGCAGGACGGTCATCTCGCCGGCGGGGGCGTCCACGCTCTCCAGGTTGACCAGCGCCTGGTTCAGCGCGGTGTCGATCGCGCGGTTCCAGTTGGGGGGGGCGAACAGCGAATCGTAGAGATGGCGCCCGCCCATTCCGAACGAGCCGGTCTCGCGGCGGCCGTTGCTTTCCGCGACGATCGACACGCTGAGGCGCACGAGCGGGCGCACGTCGGTGGCGATGAAGCCGTCAGGGCGGACGATTTCGATTACCGACCACTGGCCGGTCAGACTGGCGCTGACTTGCGAGACGCGGGGATCGCGGGCGCGCGCGGCGGCGTCGATCGTCTCCAGGAGCTTCACCTTCTCCTCGAAAGGAACCAGATCGAGCGGCGAGACGTGGGTGTAAAGGTGACGGTTGCTCTTCTGCGGCGGTGCGGCGCGCACGGCGCCGGCGGGATCGAGCAGTTGCAGCGTCTCGCCTGCGCGGCGGATAGCGGCGGGGGAAATCTCGTTGGCATGAGCGAAGCCGGTCATCTCGCCGGTGACACCGCGCAGGCCAAAGCCGGCATCGCGCGAATAGTCCGCCGTTTTCAGGCGCCCGTCATCGAAGCCGAAGGCCTCGGTCGCCATGAACTGCATGTAGAGTTCGCCGTCCTCGCAATTGCGCAAGGTTTCGGCGGCGAGCGCCTGGGCGTCCTCGGGCGAAAGCTGGCGGTAGAGGAGCGAGCGCGGATCGGTCATGGTCATGCCTCCGATATAGGCCGCGCGGAGCAGTAGGCAATAAAAGGGAGTGGGCCGGGCGCATGTTCCAGCGCACCGCTGGGCGCCCGGCGCTAGATCTCGATTTAAGCCAGGCCCAGGAACAGCCCGGCCAGCGCGGCGCTCATCAGGTTCGACAGGCTGCCGGCGCAAAGCGCGCGGACGCCGAGGCGGGCGATGATCGGGCGCTGGTTGGGGGCGAGACTGCCAGTGACGGCCATCTGGATGGCAATCGACGAAAAGTTGGCGAAGCCGCAGAGCGCGAAAGTAACGACGGCGACGGTGCGCGGGCTGAGCGCGCTCATCTGGCCGAGGTCGATGAAAGCGACGAATTCGTTGAGCACGATCTTGCTGCCGAACAGGCTGCCGGCCTGCATGGCCTCGTGCCAGTCGGGCATCGCCAGCAGGTAGAACACCGGCGCGAAGATGTAGCCCAAGAGGCCCTGGAAGGTTACGCCGGTGAAGCCGAACAGGCTGCCGACCCAGCCGACGAGGCCGTTGGCGAGTGCGATCAGCGCCACGAAGGCGAGCACCATGGCGCCCACTGCCACTGCCAGCTTCACGCCGGTCTGAGCGCCTTGCGAGGCGGCCATGATGATGTTGGCGGGCTTCTCTTCCTCGTGCTCGACGGCTTCGGGTTCGTCTATGTGGACGCCGGGCAGGTGAGTGACGTCGGCGCGGTTCAGCGCGGCAGCGGCGGCGCCTGCGGGCGGGAGGGTGCCTTCGTGGACGTTCACCTCTTCGCCGGACGAAGAGGCAATCGAAACAGGGCGCGGATCGGGCATGATCATCTTCGCCATGAAGATGCCGCCCGGCGCCGACATGAAAGCGGCGGCGACGAGGTAATCGATGCGGATGCCCATCGAGGCATAGGCGGCCAGGATCGTGCCGGCCACGCCCGCCAGGCCGACGCTCATCACGCAGAACAGCTGCGAAGGGTTGAGTGCGGCCAGGTAAGGGCGGATTACCAAGGGCGCTTCGCTTTGGCCGACGAAGATGTTCGACGCGGCGCAGAGGCTTTCCACTTTGCTGATGCCGGTCAGCTTCTCCAGCCCGCCGCCGATCCAGCGGACCACCAGCGGCATGATCTTGAGGTAGTAGAGGATCGAGATCAGCGAGGCGAAGAAGATGATCACCGGCAGGGCGGAGATGGCGAAGCTGCGGCCGCCGATCTCGGGGCTGGCGAGCGGGCCGAACAGGAAGTCCACGCCAGCATGGGCATAGCCGAGCAGGCTTTCCACGCCGGAGGCCGCGCCGCCCAGCAGGTCCTTGCCGAGCGGAACGTAAAGCACGAGCGCGGCAAGGCCTGCCTGAAGGGCGAAGGCGGCACCGACCACGCGCAGACGGATGGCCCGGCGATCGGTGGAGAGCAGAAAGGCGGCGACCATGATGAGAACGATGCCGAGCAGGCTGTAGGCGACGTGCATCGTCCCCATTTCTCCGAAAATACGTGCTGAATCTGTGCGCAAACCTAAAGGGGCGCATTCATGACGGCTAGTGCAATTGTTCCGCGCCCGTTAGAGCATCGCCATGGAACCGCAAGCCCCTGCAAGCGCGCAATCCCGCGCCATCACCATTCCCCGCTCCATGTTCGTGTTCTCCACGCTCTATGGCGGGCTGGTGGTGCTGGCGGGCGTTCTGGGCATCAAGATCGCCTCTCTGGGCCAATGGCCGGTGCTGGGCGATCTCGCCGTGGAATCGGGCATTTTCGCGTTTCTGCTGCTCGTCGTGCTGTCCAGCGCCGTGGCTGAACTGCACGGGACGACCGTCGCCAATCGCCTCGTGCGCTTCGGCTTCATTCCGCTGATCGTTTCCATGTGTCTGCTGACCCTGGTGATCCACGTCGTTCCGCCTGCCCCGTTCTGGGACGATCAGGAGGCCTATGCCCGCCTGCTCGGCCAGGGCGCGCGTATGCAGTTTGCAGGTCTCGTATCGTATGGCGTGTCGCAGACGCTGAACGTCACCGTATTTTCGCGCCTTTCCGCCGGCCGGGAAGGGCGGATGCTGATGATGCGCGCCTGGATCGCCAGCCTGCTGTCGCAAGTGGTGGACACGCTGATCTTCATCACGATCTCCTTTGCAGGCGTGCTGCCGCTGTGGGACATCATGGGTGGACAGATCATCTCGAAGCTGGTGCTTTCGACGATCATGGTGCCGCCGTTCATCTGGCTCTTCGTCAAGCTGGGCCGGAAGCTGGACGGAGAATGAAATAATCGGTCGTCCGCACGCGGAAACGGGTTTTATTTCTGTGCGGGGGGATTAAAGCGCCCCCATGCCGATTCCGCACGATCCCGCCATGCTCTCCAAAGCCGAGACGCTCGTCGATGCGCTGCCTTACCTGCAGCGTTATGCCGGCCGCACTTTCGTCGTGAAGTACGGCGGCCATGCCATGGGCGATCCTGAACTGGCGCGTGATTTCGCCGAGGATGTGGTGCTGCTCAAGGCGGTGGGTATCAACCCGGTGGTCGTCCACGGCGGCGGTCCGCAGATCGGCGCCATGCTCAAGACCATGGGCGTGGAATCGCGCTTCATCGACGGCCTTCGCGTCACCGACAAGCAGACCGCGCAAGTGGCGGAAATGGTGCTCTCGGGAGTCATAAACAAGGAAATCGTCGGCTGGATCGCGCAGGCTGGCGGGAAGGCCATGGGCATTTCCGGCAAGGACGGCGGCCTCGTCACTGCCAGCAAGGTGCAGCGAACCGCCAAGGATCCGGACAGCAACATCGAACGCGCCGTCGATCTCGGCTTCGTGGGCGAGCCTGCAAAGATCGACATCGGCGTGATCGAGACGATTTCGTCGGCCGGCATGATCCCGGTCATCGCCCCGATCGCGCCGGGCGAAGACGGCCAGACCTACAATATCAACGCCGACACCATGGCGGGCGCCATCGCTGCCGCGCTCGGCGCCTCGCGCCTGTTCCTGCTGACCGACGTGCGCGGCGTGCTCGACAAGCAGGGCGAACTGCTGACCGACCTGACGCCTTGCGACATCGTCAAGCTGCAGCAGGACGGGACGATTTCGGGCGGAATGATCCCCAAGCTGGAAACCTGCATCCACGCGGTGGAGGCCGGCTGCGAAGCCGCGGTCGTGCTTGACGGGCGGGTTTCCCATGCCATGTTGCTGGAGATATTCACGCAGGAAGGCGCCGGAACCCTGATCCGGGCCGGCTGAGCCGCACTGCAAGAGGAACCGTTCGGCTGAAAGGCACTTCGAGCCAAATGCGCAAAACCGTCGTCATCGCCAGCACTGTTTCTGCTTTCGCTCTCCTGCTTGCAGCCTGCGGCAAGGATCCGATCGCGCAGTCCAGCAGCGAGGCGTCGATCGCGGCAAGCGAAGCCGTCGCCGCCTCCGAAGAACCTTCCGGCGATGCCACCGAAGCTGCCGGAAATGGCCTTGCCGCGCAGCTCGACCAGAGCGCGCTGGGTGAGCGCCGCGATCCCGAACGCCTGCTGCGCTACTATGTCAATGCCCTGCGCATCGGCGACTGGGACGACGCCGCCAAGGCGTGGACACTCGATGCCCAGATGACGCCGAACCGGTTGGCCGAGGAATTCGGCGGCGATGCCGGACCGAGGATCGCGCTCGGCCGGGGCGACAGCAGCAATGCGGCCGGTACGCTGTTTTACGAGGCGCCGGTCGTGCTGGACTTTGCGGATGGGCGCCCCTCTCGCCGGGGCAGCATCGTCCTGCGCCGGATCAACGATCTGCCCGGCGCGAGTGAACAGCAGCTCAACTGGCGCATCGAACGGATGTCGACCGTCACGCGCTAGGCCTGATGCGGGGGGGCATGGCCTTGCCTCCGCGAGCATGCGCTGCCGGAAATCCCCTGATCTTGTCCCGTGCGAGACCGCCCGCTTCGTCATGGCGAGCCGCCGAAGCCGCCCGGCCATCCAGGAGCGGTTTACGCGGCTTTGGATCGCTTCTCCCGCTTCGCGGGCTCGCGGCGGCGGGAAAGGGATCGGGTGCCGGTGGTCCGCCTGCGCATAACCACGCGGAGCGTGGCTCTGTAACCGAGTGTTGCGCCGAACCGTCCTGCGCCGTTCCTGCGCTTGCTCCCCGCCCCCCGCCTCGGCTATCAGGCGGCGATTCATTCCTCAGAAAGGCCCCACGCCCATGCTCGGCGGTGTGATCAACGCCCTAATCTACCTTGTCCAGATCCTCACGACCCTTGTGCTCGTGCAATTCGTGCTGGGCCTGCTGATCGCCTTCAACGTGGTGAACCTCCAGAACCGGTTCGTCGAAGCGGTCTGGCGCGCGCTCAATGCGCTGCTGGAACCGATCCTCGGCCCGATCCGACGCATCATGCCCAATACCGGCGGGATCGACTTCTCGCCGATGGTGCTGATCATCGGCCTCAACGTGCTGATCATGATCCTCCAGCCGCTGGCCTATGCCTGACATGACCGCTGCCAACATCATCGACGGCAAGGCCTTCGCCGAGCGCCTGCGCACCCGCATCGCCGCCGTGGCCGCCGACTTCGAGGCGAGGGCCGGCCGCAAGGCGGGCCTCGCAGTTGTGCTCGTGGGCGAGGATCCGGCAAGCCAGGTCTACGTGCGCAACAAGGGCAGGCAGACCCTGGCAGCCGGGATGGAGAGCTTCGAACATAAGCTCCCCGCCGATACCTCGGAGGCCGATCTGCTGGCCGTGGTCGAGCGGCTCAACGCCGATCCGGCGGTGGACGGCATTCTCGTCCAATTGCCGCTGCCTTCGCACATGAACGAGCAGAAGGTCATCGCGACGATCAATCCCGACAAGGATGTGGACGGCTTCCATGTCGTCAACGTCGGGCGGCTCGCCACCGGCCTGCCGGGCTTCGTGCCCTGCACCCCGCTGGGCTGCGTCATGCTGCTGAAGGACCGGCTGGGGTCGCTGTCGGGCCTCGACGCCGTGGTGATCGGGCGTTCGAACATCGTCGGCAAGCCGATGGCGCAACTGCTGATCGCGGAAAGCTGCACCGTCACCGTCGCCCATAGCCGCACCAGGGATTTGCCCGAAGTCGTGCGCCGCGCCGATATCGTGGTGGCGGCGGTCGGCCGTCCGGAAATGGTCAAGGGCGACTGGCTCAAGCCGGGCGCTACCGTGATCGACGTGGGCATCAACCGCGTTCCGGGGGCCGAGGAAGGCAAGTCCAGGCTGGTGGGCGATGTCGACTTCGCCTCCGCCGCGCAGGCGGCAGGCGCGATCACCCCGGTTCCGGGCGGCGTGGGGCCGATGACCATCGCCGTCCTGTTGCGCAACACGGTGGTCGCCGCCCACCGCAATGCCGGTCTCTCGCTGGACGAGAGCAAGCTTTGAACCGGGCGCCGCGCCGGGTTCGGGCGGCCGTGGTGGGTGGGGCCGCGTTGCTCGCGCTCACCGCCGCCCCCGCCGCCGCGCGCAAACGGCCGGACTACGCGCCCGGAGCAGGCACGGCCAATCCCAGCGCCCTTGTCGCGGCGGAGATCGCCTTTGCCAGAACCGCGCGCGAAAAGGGCCAGTGGCAGGCCTTCGACGAATATGCCGACGATGAAGCGGTGATGTTCGTTCCCGAGCCGGTTCGTGCCAAGGACTGGCTGAGCGGCCGCCAGGAACCGGCGGCGCCGGTGCAGTGGCAGCCCTATCAGGTCTGGATGAGCTGCGACGGCACGCTGGGCGTCACCAAGGGCGCCTGGCAGCGCCCGGACGGATCGGTCGGCTATTTCACGACGATCTGGCAGAAGCGCAAGAAGGGCGACTATCGCTGGGTTCTCGATCAGGGCGACTCCCTGGCGGAAGCGCTCAAGGAGCCGGCCATGCTTTCCGCTTCGGTCGCCGATTGCGTTCGCGGGCCGCGCGGCGACGAACTCGTGGTGGAGCGCGACAGGAAGACGCTGGCGCCCGGCATGGACGGTCGGGGGCGGTCCAAGGACGGCACGCTGTCCTGGAGCTATCACGTCAACGCCGATCACTCGCGCTGGCTTCAGGTCTCGCTGCTGAAGAACGGCGCGATGACCGAAGTGTTGCGCAGCGAAGTCGCCGCGCCCAAGGAATGATGAACGGCATGTACGAAGTTTTTCTCAGCGCCTTCGTCACGCTTTTCGTGGTGATCGATCCGCCGGGCTGCGCGCCGATCTATGCCGGACTGTCCGCCGACGCCAGCCGCTCGCAGGCGATCTCCATGGCGGCGCGGGCCTGCCTGATCGCGAGTGCCATCCTGGTGGTCTTCGCACTGTTCGGCGCGCGGCTGCTGGGCGCGCTCCATATCGAACTCAACGCCTTTCGCATCGCCGGCGGCATCATGCTATTCATGATCGCCATCGACATGGTCTTCGAAAAGCGCACCCAGCGCCGTGAGGAGCGTGCCGAAAAGATCATCGCCCACAATGCGGAGACGCCGGAAATCGACGACGTCTCGGTGTTTCCCATGGCCATGCCGATGCTGGCGGGACCGGGCTCGATCGCGACGATCATGCTGCTGACCTCGCGCGCGCATGGCGCCGAGCAGACGGCGGCAATCCTCGTCGCCATGCTTGCCGTCATGTTGCTGAGCTTCGGCGCGCTTGCTGCCGCCGGCCCGCTCATGCGTGTGCTCGGGGACAAAGTCGAAGCCGTGATCACGCGGCTCCTTGGCGTGCTGCTGGCAGCGTTGGCGGCGCAATATGTGATCGATGGTGTGAAGACGGTCCTGCTGCAGTAGGCGGAAAGTTCACCGAAGGTTCAGCGGTTTGCGTCATGCTCGCCTCTCCTTGCAAGGGAGAGTGGGATGCTCCGCTGGCTGTCTGCCGGTGCCGCCGGAATGCTGCTGCTGGCTGCCTCGGGCGCGGGGGCACAGATCGTCGGACCTCCGGCGCCGCAGCCCGGCACCGAGACCTATCGAAGAGCCGAGGCGGCCGCCGACGAGGCGCGTTATCGCCTCGACTTGCGCAAGATCGATCGCACGATACGGGAAGGCCGCGAGTCCGGGCGGCTGTCGAAACGGGATGCCAAGACGCTGCGTAAGGAACGGCAGCAGATCGGCTCCCTAGCGGAGCGCTACGGCAGCGATGGCCTCTCATCGCAGGAAGCGCAGGAACTCTACATGCGAGAGCGCGTGCTGGAGAGCCAGGCCCGGCTGCCCGGTAAAGGCAAGCGCTGAAGTGCGCAGCCCAGGGATCACCCAGCCATCCCATGGAAGCTGTTGACGACGTGTGGAGACGATGAGCCGCGAGTACGTCGCTGCGCCTACTGCAGGGTCACCCCCTCGTCATCGTCATCCGAATGTCGGCCGAAGAACTGCATGAGCTGCACCAGTAGCTCACAACGCGCAGGCAGAGTCTCGGCCTCCAGCAGCGCCTGCTTGGCGGCGGCATCGAAGGGCGCGATCTGCGAGACGCCGTTGATCAAGGATTGATCGTCCAGCCGGCCGACCTGGTCCCAGTCCACGGCATAGCCCTGGGCATCGGCGAAACGCTTCGCCTCGCGTTCGAAGCTGGCCCGCTCGATGGGCGCGAGCACTTCGTTGTCGCGTTCGGGCAGGAGTTCGGCCTCGATCTGGCGGAACGGCGTCGTCACGTCGAGTTCGCGCAGCAGGCGAAAGCGCGATTCGCCCGTCAGCACGATGTTGAAGCGGCCATCTTCGAGCGCTTCGACATCACCGATCCGACCAAGGCAGCCGACCGAGAACAGCGGCGCGCCCTCCACCGGGCGCTGCGGCTGGATCATGCCGATGCGCCGGTCGCGGGCGAGGGCATCGCTCACCATCGCCCGGTAGCGGGGCTCGAAGATATGGAGCGGCAATTGCAGCCCCGGATAGAGCACCGCGCCCGGAAGCGGGAAGATGGTGATCCGTGCCACCGTCAGCCGAACAGAATGGTGGAAAGCTTGCGGCGGGTGGTCGAAACCCAGGGATCTTCCAGCCCGGTCGCTTCGAAGATCTGGAGCAGCTTGGCACGCGCGGCTCCTTCGTTCCATTCGCGGTCGCCGGCGACCATGCGCAGCAGGGTATCGGCGGCGGCATCGCGCTCTCCGGCGGCGAAGGCCGCGTTGGCGAAAGCGAGTTGGGCATCCATGTCGGCGGGGCGCTCGGCAGCGGCGGCGCGCAGGGCGGCCAGTTCGCTGTCCTCGGGCTTGTCCTTGGCCAGCGCCAGCGCGGAACGGGCACGCTCGACGAGCGGATCGGCGGCGAGGGCGGGATCGAGGCTGGCGAGCACCTGCTCGGCTTCCTCGACGCGTCCCGACAGCACCAGCGCGCGCACGAAGCCGGCGACGACTTCGGCGTTCTCCGGCGCCAGTTCGAGGATCTGCATGAAGATCGAGGCGGCGCGTTCACCGTCGCCTTCGGCAAGGGCTTCCTCGCCCATGGCGATCAGCGGGGCGAGGTCCTGCTGCGGCTCCGCGCCGTCGGGCTGAACCGGAAGCTGTGACAGCAGCTGGTCCAGCGTCTGCTTGAGCTGCGATTCGGTGCGGGCGTTCGTCAGGTCGGCTACCGGCTGGCCCTGGAAGATCGCATAGACCGTGGGGATCGAGCGGACCTGGAACTGCGAGGCGATGAACTGCTCTTCGTCGACATTGACCTTGGCGAGGACCACGCCTTTCTCGGCATAGTCCTCGGCGACTTTCTCCAGCACCGGGGTCAGCGCCTTGCAGGGACCGCACCATTCGGCCCAGAAATCGAGGATCACCAGCTTCGTCATGGACGGTTCGGCCACTGTCTTGCGGAACCGGTCGACCGCCTTCTGTTCGTCGAGGTTGAGACCCATGCTGGCCAAGATACGTGCTCCCGTGAAACGAATGGCGTGAAAAACGAATGGCACCTTAGATCGTCCTTCGGGACGGATTTGTGAAGGGTGGATCTCGGTTTTGGTTCGGCCCGTGGAGAGGGGCACTGTCACGCCTGCAGCTCCGCTCACCCGGAAAATGCCGTTATCCCTGGATTTTGAAAATTCTTTCGATTTTCCTCTTGCAGCCCCCAAGGGTCACTGCTAGTGGCGCGCCTCCACCCCGGACCTGCCGGAAACTCCAGCAGGTCTTGAACGTCAGAGCGGGCGTAGCTCAGGGGTAGAGCACAACCTTGCCAAGGTTGGGGTCGAGGGTTCGAATCCCTTCGCCCGCTCCAGTTCACATAGGGACTTTCCGGTTCGCCGAAAGTCTCCGAAACGCCAGAGCGGGCGTAGCTCAGGGGTAGAGCACAACCTTGCCAAGGTTGGGGTCGAGGGTTCGAATCCCTTCGCCCGCTCCAGTTTCCATCCGTGGAAATCCAGACATTTCAAAACCTGCAACGCACACTAGGGCGTAAACTCATAAATTGCACCGTCGAGGCGTCCAAATGGCGAACAGCTCGGGCCGAAGCGGCCGCCGGGCGGGCTGG
>NZ_ATHL01000074.1 GCF_000445125.1 Novosphingobium lindaniclasticum LE124 | reverse complement strand
CCCCCCGATCGGCCCCATTTGCCCATTCACCCCCCGCTCTCGGCGAGGGCCAGAAGTCGATGTGAGCCATCGCCTTCGGCTCTATTCCAGAAAGGGACAATAATGGGTGTTACGAGTTTTCCTGCCGGCCTGCCCAATGTCGGCTATTCCATGCAGGCAGCCGCGATAGCGAGCGCGCTTGTCGAACGTGAGAACGCTGCCGACAACCGAGCAAAGCTGCGAGAGTGGCTAGATAGGATTGAAGGCCCCTTCCAACCCCTGTGGATCGACTTGGACGAAGGCCGGCATTTTGCCGAATTTCTGACCAACATGGTACGTGTAGGATCAGGTCTTGAGCCAGGCTCGTGCGAAGATCGTGTGCCGTAGCCGAAGCTCGACCACTCAAGCTGACAACCGCGAGGAGGCCCCTAGCGCCGCCTGCTGTTATCGGCCTCGATCGCGCTCGACCGCTCGCCGGCGTTCGTCTCCCGCCCTCTTGGAAGCGACGGGCGCTCGCCCGCCTCGATCCGATCGCCCAACTCGCCATGCAGCGCCGCCAGCTCGGCCGAAAGCTGCGCCTCGCCGATCGTCCCTTCGCGCTCGCGCTCTGCCTTGGCGAAAAGGTCCAGCGTCGGGGCAAGCTCGGCCTCCGCGAACAGTGCGACGCTTGGGCCAGCGCGCCACACCCGCGCTAGATCCTCCGAACGCGCCTTGCGCGCTTGCGAGGACCGATCTTGCGCTACCGTGCCGTGCGGCAACGCCGGCAACGCATCGCCGCGGCCATCGATCTCCGCGCGGGTGAGTGCCGCGAGCTGATAGCGCAGCACCCGCGCCTCGGGCGTGTCGGTGGGCGATGGTTCATATTGGCGGCTCAAGACATCGACCAGCTCGGCCGTGCCGGCGCTCTTGATCGTGCGCCGCCATTCCACCAGGGCGCGGCCCTCTGCGACATGATCGGGGGGTTGAAGGAGCATGAAGCGTTCGAGCAACGGATCATCCGCCACCTCGACGGGCAGAGGCATCCGGTTGCCCATAGCTGCGGCATAGGCGAACGCGGCAACCTCGGCCGTCTTCGCAAAGCCCGCGCGGTTCACGTCGCGGTCCTCGATCAACCGCCCAAGGATCGTCTCCAACACCGGCACCAAGTCCGTAACGCCCGCCTGACCGGCGTCGATCGTGTCGAGCCGATGGAGAATGTCCTTGTGCGTCGCCTCAATCCGCGCGTTGCTCTTCGCGATCGTGTCGAGCTGGCCCTGCACCATCGTAAGGGCGTCCAGCACAGCCGCCATGATGACGTCGTTGCCTTCCGTGGTCATCGCCGTGGTCCATCCTTATCGCGTGCCCGATCGCGCTCGCGTTGCTCTCGATCCCGCTCCTGGGTCTGTCGCATGATGTCATCCGCCTTGCCAGGCTCCGGCGCCGGAGCCGACCGACTGGCCTCGTCCATCAGCGAGCGCAGACGATCCGATACACCAGAAGGACGCTCGGCATTTGCGCCGCTCTGCGGCTGCTCGCGCGCCGACAAGTCGCTCTTGCCCGCCTCGATCTGCTCGCGCATCGCCTTCGCCCGCGCGAGCGCAGCGGCAACCGGATCTAGCGCCGGGGTCACACCTCCGTCGCGACCAGGCTGAGATGGAGCATCGCGCTCGCCCCTCGCCAATCGATCCGCCCGCACCGAATTGGGTTCCGGCGCCGGCATGGAAGCGACGAATTTCTCAAGGCTCTTGGCGATCGCCTGATCGGCGAGCGAGGGGGACGATGACAGCTCCGCAATCGACCGCTCATAGGCCGTCAACACCGTCGCCCGCTGATTGGCAAGGACAGCGTTCACCGGATCGGGAATGCCTCGGTCGCGGAAGCTCCGCGCGCGTTCGGCACGGCTTTTGTCCACGCGCGGAACCTGCCCCTTCTCCCGCACTTTCTTCGCCGCGATCGGCTCATGCTTCGGGTCGATGCCCCGCGCTCTCGCAGGAGTGGCGTTCGCCTCAATACCTCGATCTCGCAGCTTCGCCGCAAACCGCTGCCGATAGCGAAAGAGGTCATCGCGGCTCGGATGGAAACGGCGGCCATCATGATCGCGGCGCGCGAAAGTGAGGTGAACGTGGGGATGGTCGCGATCGACATGGAGCGACGCCACCCATGATCGGTTCGCAAACTCTTCGCGTGCGAAGTCCAGCGCCGCCTCTCTCAACCGCTCGGGATCGGTGCCCGCAGGCATGGAAAGGATCATGGAAATGGACGTAGCGCCCTTGCGACGCGCATCATCTCCCATCTCCCATTCCTGCCAATCCTGGGCAAGAATTTGCATGTCCTTCCCGTCGTGGAGAATGTCGCCATCACTCGTATAGAGCGGCACTTGCTTCTCCGCTCCATGCCCAAGGCGGCTGATATAAGAAAAGTTTGCGAGGACGTGCCCACCGCCATGTTGACGTCCCGTGATACGGACCATCACCTCTGGCGATCGTCGCGCGGTGCGATCCATCGCCGCGATTGCACGCCCGCTGACGCCCGCATGTGAGCCTGTTCCAAAGGCGTGTTTCGTCTGCGAGCTGGGACGGAACGCCGTCCCCGAATGCGACGATTTCGGAACCATAGCGGCGAGCGCAAAGACAAGTATCGCGTCACCCGACTTCGCACTCTTGCCCTTTCCGCCACCTGATCCCATCCGATACTTCTTGGGAGGCGCATAGACGCCCGCCATGGAATCGAGCGTGCCGGGGGAGAGCCGGAAACTCACTTCCCGGCATCCTTAAATGCCCCGGTCCAATAGCCCACTTCGCCCCCAACATATGAGGACAGCTCTCGCCGCGTTGCGAACAGAAGGGCCTTCAGGTCCGCGCAGGTTTCCAGGAACGGTTCGGCGATCCGGGCCAGGTTAAGCGTGCTCTCCGGCTGATTGGCCGCGTTCATCGCATGGACGGCTTGGTTGATGTTTCGGCCTATCGCCAGCACCTGCTTACGTACCTTACCGATCTCTGTCTGTGTAACCGGCGCGAGACGAAGCATCCCAGCTTTGTCCCAAAGCTGCCATCGTAGCGCTCGCTTGATCCATTCATTGCGGGTGAGACGTAGCGGCGTACCAATCCTGTCAATTGCCTCGATCTCGCTGCGATGGAGGCGCACCGTCACGCGAACCTGATCGTCAGGATGTCCCCGTCCCTCCTCTACGCCGATTGGAAGATCATCGTTCTCGGGAGAAAGCGCTGCCCGCGAAAGGACGTTCGCGATCCACGCACTGCGGGTTTGCCCATTTGCGGAAGCGATGCGGTCGATCTCGGCGATCAGCTCTTCCTTCAAACGCAGACTTACCATCATCCCTACAGCCCCGTGCAGCGGCACCACATCAGCCAATGTATTACATTGGTGCCATGTGGCATATCCTGCCATACCTAAACCTTGCTTCTACCTACCCCTCGAACCTCCATTTCTCAAGCCCAAACCGATAAAGACGTGGAGGAGGAGGTGCCTGTTTTCGGCGCCCTTCCCTCCCCTCGCCACCTCGGCCCACGGCGAGGCTTCATCAATCAAGCTGTGCGCCTTTGGCGCGCGTCATTCGTTTAGTTTTTTGCGACCGAGAGCATAACACACATCTGGCTTTCTCAACCCTCATTCGGCATGATCCGGCCGTCAAATCCTGCCATCGCAATCGGAGTAACCTCATGGCTCGCACATCTTCCAAGCCCGATCTTGCCAGCATCAAGGAGCGTCGTGAAAAGCTCCAAGCCGAGTTGGCCGAACTAGATGCGCAGGAGAAGGCCGCTGAGGCTGCGGCTCGGGATGCTGGCAGGCCCACTCTCATTTCTGCCCTCGACAAGATCAAGATCGCAGCCATGGAAAAGGCGGAGGCAAAAGCCATTGCAACGGCAATCTCGCAGCATGGCGCTAAGGCCGTAGCCGCTCATCTGGCATCATTGACTGCGGCCTAAGATCCATCGGAAGGAACATTCGCGGATGAAGAATCGACGCAAGCCGAAACCCCTCTCCTTCGCCGATCATCTTGGCGATCTGCCCGCAATGCTCACTGACCCGGTGCCTTTTGGCGTCGCACGTCCGCTCCGATCGGACGTGAAGCTATCCGACCTCCTGACTGCGGGCGACATCACCGAAGTCACACCGATGGAATCCGACAGGACGACATGACCCGAGGTTTCGCGGGCATCATATCCGGTTGCGATGGTCTCTTTGTCCGACGATCGCAGCCGTCACCGTTCGCCCCGCCTATTCCCCTCCACGATGGCCCGGAAGTCCTCGATCGACTTCCAATAGGCTTGGTGGCCTTTCTCCTCGGTGTAGGCGATAAACCACTCGATCAGCTCCTCCGGTCCCTTCACATAGACCGTCGCCGTAGGCTGGGCGACGCGCTTCCGGCGAAGCACACCCCTGCCCTGACCGCGATCCGTAAATCCCACCCGCTCGGCTCGGTCCATCGCCTCGCGTTCCCTCATAGGGTCGTTGACGATCGGCCCCTTGGGCATCCCGCCAAGGTCCAGTTTGGCGGGTGCGGCACCCTCCTCCTTTGGTTTCTCGCCGCTCTTGCTGAAACCGAAGTCGGTCATGCGGGATACTCCTCTCGCAGCGCAGCCACGACGGATTGCGCCAACTCGCCAGCGTTCTTGATCGCGTTCTCGACCTGTTGCCCGGAGCCCTTATCCAGCTCGGATAGCAGCAACCCGAACTCGAAAATGTCGCGATAGGCTGCGCGCTCAACGAGCGACGTATCGAGTAATGGCAGCTCGGCCGCGTTGATAGCATCGACGATCCGCTTGGCCGTTTTGGTCGCGATGGCTGCGTTCGTTCGGCTCCTGACAAGGCGGAACGGGATGCTCCTTCGCAGCGCTTCCTCCTCCTCTTTGATCGCCCTGACGGCTTGCGCCGCCAGCTCCGCATCGATCGGAGAAAGATTGAACGGCACGAGGACCATGTGCGACCGCGCCAGCGCCCGCGAGGTCATCTGCGAAGCTGATCCCTCAAGGTCCACGATGACGAACTCGTCTTCGTTCGAAACGCGGTCGATGGTGCTAATCATTTCCGCCTGGGTCGGCCTTGGGATCACGCGATAGGGCAAATCCCTCCCCGCCCTCTCCCGCTTCTGTGCCCACTTTTCGATGATGGCGTTGGGATCAGCGTCAATAACGGTGACGCGCGCCCCGTTTGTCGCGAGCGTGTCAGCAAGGACAAGCGCGAGCGTCGTCTTGCCGGCACCGCCCTTCGGATTGCCTATCGAGATAACCGCCATCTTCGACCCTTCACTAATCGATCAATCCTAAAGCGATCCAATCGAAAGCCATTGGATTTCGACAGTGATTGCGAACGGCAATCTAAAGCCTGTCACAAGGCATGTCCATTGCCTTTCGCCAGCCTTGCGATTTACATTGGATAGCGCAAGCCACTCGCACGCCTTGCGATTGCCTTTCGATTGCTAAATGGAAATCCTTTTAGCAATCGAGCGGGGCGGGCTCTGCCGCCCCGCATCGACCTTAATCCTCGCCGTCATCCTCGGCAGGCTTGCCGTTATAGGCGAGGGTGGCGAAGGCGTCGGCGATCAGGTCCACGCCATAGACCGTCTCGCCCTGACGATCATACTGCGTCTGACGGACCCGGCCCGTGATGTGTACCAAGTCGCCGGAGCCCATCTTCTGAACGCGCTCGATGCCCTTGCCGAAGACGGTGACGCGGTTCCAGTGGGTATCGTCCTGCCACTCACCATTGACCTTGCGGCCATAGTTAGCGGCGACGTTGATATAAGCCACCTTGTCCAGAACCTCGATGCGACCGACGCGACCGATGATGCGAAATTCAGCGATGTTCCTCATAATGCCATTCCTTCATACGTCGTTGCTGACGCACTTTTCCGGGGCGGCACCCCTGACGCGGGCAAGCTGAAAAACGGAGGGTCCGCTTGCGGAAACCGTAGGCGCGCAGCGCCGGTTTTCTGCTTGGGGCGCAGACCGAACCCGCATTAGGCAGGGATAGACGCCCAGGTGCGTCAGACAGCAACGCCGTGAAGGAAGCTCGGCGCTGGAACTCGATCGCCACGCAGACAGGCAGACCCGTCGATTGGGTGGATTAGATGACGACCATCACGCCGCTTTCTTGGCCCTCTCGGTCTGACGGGGAGGGGAGGGGAGGGCTGCCAGCTCGCCTCCCTGTGCGGCCTTGTCCTTGTCGAGCCGTTTATAGATGGCCTGACGGCTTACGCCCAACAGCTTCGCGACAGCCGCTGCGCCCATGTTCGTCGGCTCGGCCATCAAGGTCTTGGCCTGCGTCCATTGCTCGTCGCCGATCAATGCGGGACGGCCGAGTTTCTTGCCTGCGCGGCGCGCCGACTGGAGGCCGGCATTCGTGCGCTCCCGGATCACGTCCCGCTCGAACTGAGCGAAGGCACCAACCATATGGAAGAAGAGACGCCCTGCCGGCGTCACCGTCTCGATCTGCTCTGTGAGCGATCGAAACCCTACGTCCAGCCCCGCAAGCAATTCCAGCTCACCAATCAGAGCGGGGAGGGACCGACCAAGGCGGTCCAGTCGCCACACCATGATCTCGTCACCGGCACGCACCTGGCGCAACATATCTCCGTATGCGGGTTTAAGGACCATCGACCCGCTGATGCCCTTGTCCTCAAAGATGGCCTCCGCACCCGCCGCGCGGAGCGCGTCGATCTGTAGGGCTAGGTTCTGTTCGCCAGTGCTGACACGGGCATATCCGAGTTTCATAATCGGCCCTTTGTGATATACTCGCTTTGTTCTGATCGGCGTCGGAATCGCTGTCAACCAAATGTGCAATTTTTTGTATTTAGTTGACAGCCGCAAATTCGCCAGTTTTTGTGCGCTGCACAATCCCTGAAAATGCTGGAGATTCTTTTTAGCGCAGGGTTCGTGGTTGTCAGTCAACTAAACCACCGTTTTGTTGACATCATGTCGCCCTTGCAAGCAGCCGTCTTTGCCACCTTGAGGGAGGGCCATCCGGGAGACGCTCGGCTCTTCGGATTGAAAGAAGCCACAATGAGCATAGACTATCTAGGGTATGGTGCGGACGGCATGGTTTGGAGCAATATCCTATGGTGAGGGCGGACAAGACCAAAGCAGTCAGAATCATCGACCACTTCGTACTCGGCGGGTTCCTTGTCTGCGAGAATCCGTTCAGCGCCGCGCACCAGCTCCAGCTCCGCGTCCGTTTCAACGCCTTGGACAGCCGCGTATCTCAGGCGTGGTCGCGTACTGTTATGGCAATGCCTGGCGCCATTATAGCGGCATTGGCAGCGGGACCAATCTATCGGGGGGTGGGCCTTCCGCATGATGCGATTTTGCCGATGGTGCGGCTCGCGGCCTCTTTCCCATTTCTCGTCCTTGCCTTCGGCATCGCGATCGGCGTGCCGGCCTATTGGAAGCGCCGTGGTTTGCAGCAGGAAGCCGCCCGCCTAGAGATGCGGAAACGCTCTCGGAATTGAGAGGAAAGCACATGCCAAGCCTGCATCGTCCGATCGACGATCGCGATCTTTCCAATTACCCCCTCAAGCGGATCGTGATCGAGCTGCAGGCGCCCAAGACTGCAACGGTGAACGACATGCTGCAAGATCTGGATGAGATCGCGGACCGGCTCCGAAATGGGGAGACCGATTTCGCCGCGGAGGCGCTGTTCGGCTACCGGGTCGCTGTGGGGGAGGGCGTGGCGGCTCTCTTCCATGAAAGCGCGGGTAGCAGCGAAGCCGCATCGTCCTCTTGAGTATGCACAGCGCTCAATCCCGCTCCGACATCATTCTTCGCTACGCGCAGTCCATGACTGCTTGCTTCGGAGCCCGCGCCGGTGAGGTGGCGGCCTTACAGCGCGACCAAGCCCAGGCCATTGATCCTCAAGCTCAGCGAACATGGGCGGCGATCTGCGTTGCATTGGGGCAGGGTCCAATGCTCAGGGTTGCAGACTAGCTTACAATCAATCCGACGCCTGCTAGAAGGCGGCCATGCCCAAAGACCGGACCAAATGGCGCGCCGATCGCGGATCGCGCGCACTCAAGCGCATCGCTGAAATCGAGACCTCGATCACGGTGCTCACCGATGACGATCTGCTGGACCTCGCCGACATATTTTCGGGCGGCGATAGCGCGATCGGTGAGATCGCCGCCTTGGAAATGGCGAAGCGCAATATCAGCCTTGGATAAATGGTCGCCAACTTCAACAGGCTGGACGATCTCCGCCTAGCATCCATGAACGTGAAAGCGGAGTGTGGGAATTGCGGCCATGTCGGCATTGTCGATGGGCCGAAACTTTGGCGATGGTTCGCCATTCATCGTTGGGATGCGACGATGACCAAAGTCGCCGATCACATGCGTTGCAGCGTCTGCCGGCGTCACCCGACCATGCTGACGCCTACCGAAACGTCCCCGTCGATGGACTTCGGCCCGTGCAGCGAGGCCGAATGGAAAGCGGTCGTGGCGCGCCTGCGGAGGTAAAGGAAAGCGACGCGATTGTGGAAAAGCGACGAACCGCCAACAAGGCGTGTTCCCAATATGTTCCTATGCGCGTTATGAGGGAGCAAGAGACAGGGATTCTGAACATGATGCTGCCGACCGCGCAGCCGGTCCCGCTCGCCGATATGGCGCCGGGGCTCCGGCTTAGGCCGATCGGCGTTGCGGGAGCTGGCTTTCCAAGTCCCGCCCAGGATTGGGAAGAGGACGCCATCAACCTGGCCGAACTGCTGAGGCTCAACCGGGCCGGCAGTTTTGTCTTCCGTATCGACGGGTCCAGCATGGTCGATGCCGGCATCGCGGATCGCGACGTGGTTGTGGTCGATCGCGATGTGACCCCGCGAAGCGGGGACATCGTGATTGCGATCGTCGCGGGCGGATTCGTCTGCCGCCAGCTCGTCTATCGAGGCCGCGTGCCGTATCTGGAGGCACGCAACAGCCGCCAGAGCTACCCGGAACAGATGGCGGACGATCAGACGGAGATATGGGGCGTGGTGCGCGCCGGTGTCCGCGACTACCAGCGGTAGGCGCGGCCGATGACCTACGCGATCGTCGATATCGCAAACTTCTACGTCAGCTCTGAAAGGGTATTCGATCCCAGGCTGCGCCGTGTGCCGGTCGTCGTCCTGTCCAACAACGACGGCTGCGCGATAGCGCGGAGCGAGGAGGCCAAGGCCCTCCATATCAAGATGGGCGAGCCGTTTTTCAAAATCCGCGACATCATCAAGCGACACGGAATCGAGGTCCGATCATCCAACTACGAACTCTATGCCGACATGAACCGTCGCTTCAACGCGGTGATCGCGGAGCATAGCGACATCGTGGAGATCTACTCGATCGACGAAAGCTTCTACCGTCTCCCCGTCCTGCCGAATGGGTTGGGTGACGTGGCTGCGGCGCACAGGTTGCGCGAGGCCATCGCCCGCACCACAGGGCTTCCCACCCGCATCGGGCTCGGCCCGACGCGGGCCTTGTCCAAGGTCGCGAACGCGCTCGCCAAGGCCACGGAAAAGGTGTGGGGCGGTGTCGTGGATCTCCATGACAAGGAGCTACGCGCGCGCCTCTTCGCCGAGTGGCCGGTCCATGAGGTCTGGGGCGTCGCAAAAGCGCTTTCCGTTCGCCTTCATCCCCTTGGGGTCCGCACAGCGGCCGATCTGGCGGCTCTTCCTCCGGCCGTCGCGCGCGATGTCGGCACGGTCGTTCTGGAACGCCTCGTGCGCGAACTGAACGGTATCGAGTGCGACGATTTCAAGCCCGAGCCGGAGGCGAGCAAGGCGACGGCCGTCACGCGCCAGTTTGGCGCGCCTGTCACCGATCTCGCCGAGCTGCGCGAGGCAATGGTGCGGCGCGCGGTGCGCGCGGCCGAGAAGATACGGCACCAGGCCCTCATGGCGACGCGCCTGATCGTATTCGCCCACGGCTCGCGCTACCGACCCAACCCGCCATCTGCGAGCCGTCAGACGCGCTTGTCGCCGCCCAGCAACGATCCGCGCATCATCGCCGGACTCGCCGGCAAGATGATGGAGGCAATGTATCAGCCGGGGGGTGTCTATACGAAGTGCGGCGTGCTGCTGGAGGAGCTGGTGCCGGAAGGCGCGGGGCAAGGCGATCTTTTCGCCGTCGCCGATCCTCGCGCGCCCGCCCTGCTTGCGGCGATGGATGGCCTCAATGATCGCTATGGGCGCGGCACGGTCCAGCTCGCTGCGCAAGGCTTTGGCGCGCGAGGATTCGATACCAAGCGCAGCCATAAGAGCCCGTCGTGGACGACGGACATCAATCAGATACCGATAGCGAGGTAACGTCGCGATGGGGATAAGCAAAATGGAGGATTAGGCTCCACTCGATTCCTGCTCTGGCTGATATTCCCCCAAAATGACTTCCTGTTCATCGGGCCTCTGCGGCTGCCGAACCATGATGATTTTCCCGTCCCGACAGGAAGGGATCGGCTGTTCCCGCTGCCGGACCCAGTTGGCCTGCTTTTCCTCTGCCAAGGCACATGCTTCGTCATAGGAGTCGGCGACGCCAAGGGCGGAGCTTCTGTCATGCGCTCCGCCATTGAGGCAACGCACGTCGATGCGACCGTCAGGGCGGGTCCGGCCAAAGGGATGGTCCCACCACGCATCCAGTTCTGCCTTGCTGCGCTGGTCGTTGGATGTCTCGTCAAAGCCCGCCCGCAAAGCCGGATCGAGCGGGATTCTGTTTGGCATCTTAGTCGCCTTTACGATGGTTCGACGTCGTTTTGTCTCGGTCCTGGTGGCCTGTCCTCTTCTACCCACGCGAAGCGAGTGAGGGGAGAGGGCAAAAGACTACCTGCGGAACAACGTGGAGGGAAGGCCGGGGATACCGCCCGATCGCCAAGGGAGGCAGCGGAACGCGGCCGAGACGGTCCAGCCCCTGCACAGAGGGAGCGACGACCCCTTGTTGCCGGCGACGCCAAAGCGGCGCTCGATCATCGCGGCTGAAGGCCGGACAGCTCGACCAGCGCGGGCCTGGTCGTAGCGTAGCGCAGCGAAGACCAAGCCCGCGCTCGCGGCACCGGCCACGGGGCCGATCTCGATCAGCGCCGCGATCCGCGCAGCGGATCTCGCGTCATTATGGACGCCCATAGCGGGCCTATGTAGAAATGCGGGAATGGCGATCGAACCGCTCTTCCCGCGCTGGGCGCGATCCATCGGCGCCCTCATCGGCTCCAACGCGCTCGCGCGCTCGCAATGCTGTGCCTGCGGGATTCAACAGCGTGTTGATCTGGAAGCCATGGCCGCGAAATTCGGCGGCACCGCAAGCCTAATCGGCCGTGTGGATCGGTGCAGCATCGTCGCTTGCTCCGGGAGCGTGTTCTATATGGCGGCCCGGACCTATGGCCGCGCATGGATCATGCTTGGACAGGCGAGCGAGTGCGAGGAACGGGCGCCAGCTCGCGACGCGCGCGCTCTCGTGCCGCTTGCACAAGCCGGTGCTGATCGGTCCCGGTAGCCGCCTTCAGAGGCTATCTCTCGATATCGTCTCGGCCGTTAGGCCGCATAGGGATGATCGACGGGGAAGGGGCGGAGCGTTGTTGGGCCAGCTCGCGGCCGATGCCGTCGGCGAGCGCAGCAAGGCGATCGAGAGCCGGGGCGCCGGGATCGTGCCGTATCGTGATGTAGCCGCTCTCGATCTGCCCTAGCCGCTCGGAGAGGGCCGCCATATTACCTTCCCGCGCGATCCACTCGCGCCGCTCTATGGCCTGCTGCTCGGTCGCCGCCGGGGCCTTCTGACGCAACACGGCAAGCCTCGCCTCCTCCGCGTTGCGCGCGGCCTGGTTCGCGGCGATCGGCGCGACCGCGCCGATCTCGCGCGCCGCGTCCAGCACCGTCATGCGCCGGTCGTAAGGCTCCTGATCGCGGCCCCGCTCCAAGGACTTGCGAATGATCTCCTGCAAGGGATCATGATGCCGGTAGGTGTGAAGCTGCTGAAGCATCAACACGCCCGCCCGATATTCCTCGGGCGTCTCCAAGCTCAACACCTTCTCTTCGGTGAGGTCGGGATAGCGGAGATTCATAACCGCCACGTCGCGCGCGACATAAAGGTCATCGCGCGACTTGGCGCTGACGTTGGTGGTGCCCCAATCCAGTTCGTGCCCGTTCTCGCGAGCGAGCTGTTCGGTGAAGCTGCGAAGGGTGCGGCTATTCCCTTCGCGGAAGGGGTGGAGATAATCGAGCCGCGCATAGGTCTGCGCCATGGCCTCGGACATCTCCAGCGTGTCGAGGCCGGATAGCGCCTTGCCGCCCTGCAGGGCGGCAAGCGTCGGGCCTAGATGCTGATCCGTCTCGGATCGCAGCGCATACGGCACAACGATGCGGGCGCTGCTCGCTTCTAGCGCGCGCTGCTTGAAGTGGCCCGGTGCATCGGGCCGAAACTCGCCGGGGCCGTGGTGCGGCAAATCCTGAAAGATGCGGCGATGAACCTCGCGCAGATGGTCAACGTCAAACTCGCCCCGAACCGGGTCCAGGGCGAGTTCAACAATGCGCGCATAAGTGCGCGCGGCTTCGTTTTGTTCAACCAAGGCGAGCGGTGTCGGATGCTCCAACCGCGCTGACAAACTCCTCCGTGGTCAGCTCGCCGGCGATGAAACGGGCGTTGATCCGCTCGATCTCATCGGTGAGGATTCCGCCCTCGTAGCGGACGCTGCCACGGGCGAAGCTGACCGCCTTTTCGCGGCGCGCCCGCTCGGCCGCGCTGATGGCGGGACGCGGTGCGGGGAAGGGCGTGTTCGCGTTCATGGCTCGATCCTTTCAACAATCGGGCTGGCACAACGGTCTAGCGGAAATGGGTGAAAAAGGCAAGAAAATCGGCCAATTTGGTCCCGATTTTCGCGGCTTAAGAGGCGACCAAATCGGGGGCGCCGAGCGGATTCGGCCTGCCTATTCGATAGGCTCCAAGTCGCGAATTTCGATAAACACCACCTTTTCGCTGCGTTCGCCTCTTACGGGATCGAGGAAGACATAGGTGTGATCGTCAAAGATCACGCTGCACAGGCGCCAAATGACGCCCTCGCGGCCGAGAACGCGCCGCTCGATGCTGCCATCGACCGACCGCATGGAGTCCTTGACCCGCACGCGCTGCCCGACGCGAAGCCAGTTCGCGGCCGAACGCAAAAGCTTCTCCTTCTCCATGGGCGATAGTGGCTGGCGATCGCCCGGAGGACCAAAGGTTGCAAGCGGATTGCCCTTGATCCGCTCCAGCTTCGCGGCGAGCGTTTCGCGGGGCGGCATCGTAAAGGCGGGACGGCGAGGAAGACGGTGATAGTGGGTGATCGACGGTCCATCGAATAGGTCGGGCTGTACCCCCATCGTCCGCTTGCGAGCCATGTCCTCCCGATATTGGCGACGCCAGATATCATCCTTCGTGGCCGGTGCCGGAGCGACCGCCTCGCGCTCGATCTCAACGATCTCGGCCGCTTCATCGGTGGAGAGTTCCGCCATTGCCGCGTCATCCTCGGCGCTGCCGCGCTCGGGGAGCCGGGTGAGACCCTGCGCGAGCATCACGGCATGAGCCGCGCGCGCGATCTCTTCGATCTCCGCTTCCCGGTGTTTCGATGGAAAACCCACGTCCATCGCAATCGACCAGGCAGAGGTCATGGTGCGATGGTGGGAGGTCAGCTCCTCCCCGGCGCGATTATGGCGGGTCGATGTGTATTCGCAGCGCCACTTGTCGGCTCCCGGCTCTCGGACATAGCGCCCGACGCGCGCGCCGATGGGCAAGGACCGGAGTGCTGGAAAGACGGCCTGCGCCCGCTCGACGGGCAAAAGGGCATCAAGCGCCGCGCGGAATTGCTGGAAGTCGAAGGCGCTCATCTGCCTGTCCTATGGTGACGGGGAGGAGGTGGGCGGCGCTGGGCCGCCCCCCTCGATCACGCTGCGGCGCGCTGGGCCTCGTCCGCGTCCATGGCGGCGAGGATGAAATTGCTGGCGGCCTGTGCTGCGGTCGCGGCCTGAAAGATCGCCCGTTTGTCGTGCCGAAGGGCGCTCAACCAATGGTCGATATAGGCGGCGTGGTCCTCCCGTTCGGTCGGCTCCATGCCAAGGGCGGCGCAAAGGAAGGCGGCCCCGATCTCGGCCACAAGTTCCTCCTTCGCCCTCGTCGCGATGCTTTCGCCATATTTATGCAGCGTCTCGCGGTCCAACCGGCTCTTGTGACCGCTGGCATGGATTCCCTCATGGGCAAGGGTCGCATAGAAAGCGTTGCCGCTGGTGAAACTCTCGTAAAGCGGCATTGTGATGCGATCGGCCTGCTCATTATAATAGGCCCCGCCCTCCTGCTCGGTGATCGCCACGCCATAGGCGGCGAAAGCCCGATCAAGGTCAGCGTCGCGCTCGTCCCGGTTCTGAATGACCGGCTCCGGGGTGGGATATTTGCCCTCGGGAAGCCCCTCGATCTGCTCGACGTTGAAAACGACATAGCGTTTCAGGAAGGGGATACGCCGCTCGCCTTCGCCATCGGCAGGGCTGTCCTCGCCGCCCTTCGGGGTGAGGCTTCCGGCATAGACAACCATCGAGCCGCGCTCGCCCTTGCGGACGTTCCCACCAAGCTCCAAAGCCTGCTTGAAGGTCATCCATGTGGGATTGCGGTAGCCGCGCCGCATCGCCTGCGACCAAAGCAACAGGATATTGATGCCCTGATAGGCTTCGCCCCCGTGACGCCGGGGCAAGGTCGCCGCTCCACTCGTCCACGACGGGGACCAAGGACGGCAACCGCTTTCCAGCAGGGAAATGATATGGTCCGTCACCTCCTGATAGATGTCCGCCCGCTGGGTGTTGCTGGGGGTGCTGCGCTTCATGGTGTTTCCCTTTCTGGAATAGAGCCGAAGGCGATGGCTCACATCGACTTCTGGCCCTCGCCGAGAGCGGGGGGTGAATGGGCAAATGGGGCCGATCGGGGGG
>NZ_ATHL01000073.1 GCF_000445125.1 Novosphingobium lindaniclasticum LE124 | reverse complement strand
TCGCCAAGCGGAGCGCGTCACGCGCGGAGACGGTCCAGCCCTTGCACAGAGGGGGGCGGCGCCCCCTTCATGACGGCGGCGTCAAAGCGCCGCTGCGGAGGATCAGGCCGAAGGCCGGCAGCTCGATCGGCGCGGCCTGGTCGCAGCGAAGCGGAGACCAAGCCGACGCCCGCGGCCCCGCTCGGGAGCCGCCACTATCGGCGTCGAGATCCGCTGTGCGGATCTCGGGCATTGGATTTCACGCGAGGATCGTCACCTCTGGCCGAAACCGCTTTGCGGGTTCGGTCGCAGCGAAGCGGCGATAGAGCCGTGGCCGAAGGCCCGCGCCCGACTACTTCTTGGGATGCGATGTTTCGACAGGCGCGGCCGACGACGACCCTTGGTGCGGAGCAATTGCATGGCCGATGCCAACCAGCACCAAGATCACAGCACCGAAGCGAAGCGTCTTCTCAATGAAGCGCCGGCCCTGCATGTGGCCGTAGGAATTAAAGACCTCCACGCCATATTCATTCCGGCGATTGAAGGCAGCTCGCCGCGTGAACTTCCACAAGACGATGCCGGCCAGGATCAGCAGAACAGGGATGATCGTCACGACACGGCTCCTTCCGATGACTACCTATCATCATTTTGCGCTGACGATAAGGCAGCGCACCTTGATCGGCGCGCACCTGGTCGCGGTGCCGATCGAAGGGACGCGCCGTCGCGCGTTCACGGCATGGTGTCGGCTCGATGCCGATCAGCATGGCGGGCGGGTTTGCGGAACGAAGCAAAAAAAGGGAGGGCCGAAGCCCTCCCGCTGCTCATTTGATGAGCTTGGCGAGTATCGGACCCGCCAGAGACGCTAGGCTGATGACCCCGAGCATGATGCTGAGGATCGTAAGCTGCGTTTTCAGGCCGTCGATCTTGCTCTCCAGCGCCTTGTTCTGCGCTTCCAGCGCGGCGTTCGCTTCCTTGATCTTGAGCGCCATAAACTCCTCTAGCTGCTCGACGACCGCCGTAGCTTGGTCATCACCTACCTTGATTGATTTCAGAGCCTTAAACAATGTCACTTGCATCCTGTTCTCCTTATCGTTGACGAACAGGAGTGTCGGACCATGGGCGCGTAGCGGCCCCGGCGGTCAGGGACCGCGAAGCGGCCGCGACAGCGGGCAACGGGGGAACCGAAATCCGCAGGATTTTGGGGGGACCGTTGATCCTTGACGGTCGGGGCTGAAACCCATGGTAAAATGCCAACTGTCGTAGAGAAGGAATATTCCCACCACCGTCGCCACGCCCTGCCTTCACCGGCCGCAGGCCGGTCTGGACAGGAGCTGCTGCGCGGCACGCGCGGCGCCGATTGCCGCGCCGCACCGGGGCGGCCCCCTTCCCAAGGGATCGCGGCCCGAAGGGCGAAGCGCGCGAGCGATTCCGCGCGGCCCTGGCCGCGTGCGATCCCGGCGCTGCCGGAACGAAAGGGGCGGGAGACTTGGGTAAGCCTCCCGCCGCACCATGATTGACCGGGGTTGTTTTCGCCTTCCCCCCGGTCGACCTAACTCTATCACGCCTCTCGCGTGAGCCAAGCCAGTTGCTCGCCGATGCCCATGCCCTCCATCGGCACGCTCGCCCGCTGGGCGATGCTCGGCCAGAGGGGATCGCGGTAAGTCCGCCCTGCGAGGACGATCAGCGGAGCGCGGGCGTCCACAGCGCGGGCCAGCTCGTCCAACACACGGGCGCCCCATAGGCGGCGCGCGCCAGCCCCCATCGCGCCAAGGGTGACATCATACGGCTCGATGACGGCGCTGGGGGCGATCAGGCCATGCTTGGCCGAAAGGATCAGCCACGGGGCGCCGGTGCGCTCGACATGGGCGCGGGCCTTGCGGAACCAAGGGGAGGCGTAGAGGTCGCGCGCCTCAGCCGCGTGGTCCAGCTTCGCGGCGACGCAGGCGACCAGATAGACGGGGAGCGGGGCGGGCGCTGTCTCGAGAACGGTTTCCGGCTCAAGGGCGCTTTCCGGGTCCATGTCGCCGAGCCATGGCGACACGGCCCATTTCGTCATGTCGCTCATCCACTTGTTGCTGATCGGCTTGCGCTCGGTCGCGTGGCTGATGGTCGGGCCTCCGAATAGATCGGGCTGCTCGCCTATGACGTGAACGGGTGGGATATAGCGGGGTTCGCGAACGCAATGGCGGGCCATGGTGGTGCCTCCGTCATCGGGAATGAAGCGGGGGGCCTAAGCCCCCCGCCGTGGATCAAGCGGCTTCGTCGATCTGCTCGTGATCGTCGTCCTGATCCTCATCGTCCCCAAACTCGTCGCCCTCGTCGTCTTCCTGTTCCTCCTCCTCGACGGGCAGAGGGGGCACGTTGCCGCTCTCCATGAAGTCGGGAAGCCAGTTCACGGCCTCGGCAACATCATCGGGATGAAGGCCGAGCAACTTGGCGTCCTGATCGTCGCAATTCGCGATGCGGGCGCAGAAGGCGGCGGTTTCGTTCCCCTTCATGCCCTTGGCTCGATCCGCCAGCCCCCAAGTGTCGAGAAGGGCCAGACGGGCCTTGTTCGAGAAGGTGGAGAAAAACGCCTCATCCAGTTCGACGGCATCGCGCCAACGCCCGAAACCCGGCTCCGCCTCGATGCAATTGGCAAGCTCGCGGACCATGCGGGGGGTGCGGCCCTCGGCATAGACCGATGTGGTAGCCAAGAGCATGTGTCCGGCGATCATGGCCGTCACCTTGTTCTTCTCGCTCGCGGGCAACTGACGGAACAGAATGAAGCCTTCGATGGGATCGCGCGTCGAAACCCACGCGCTCGATGCCAAGCCCTCCTTGGTGGTCAGCCATGCGGCCCGTTCGGGGCGGCTCCCGACAAGATCGTGAATCTTGGTCGTACCGTCCTCGTCATGCGTCAGGTCGTTGATCCCCTGATGCTCGCCATGGAAATAGACCGTATTCCCATAACCCGGCGTCGGGGTGAGAATGGTGCGGGCTTGCGAGAACAGCATGAAGTCGAGCGCAAGCGACGAACCCGCGCAAGCCGACTGCATCAACTCGGCCCGGATCATGTCGCGCCGGATCAGCATCATCACCTGCATATTGTCCTTGGACAGCCCGAAGCGCGCCCGCTCGGCCTCTCCCGGTGTCGGCTCGGGCTTGGGTCCACGCTGCCCGGTCGCCCCCTTGGGCAATTCCGCGCCCTTGGCAGCTCGATCCGCGAACCAAAGCTCGACGTCGAAAGTGCCGTCATTCTCGATGGACGCCACGGCCACGACCGCGCCCTTGCTGGGCAGGATGACGGTGCGCTGCGCGTCCAGCTCCGCCATCTCGGCCGTCAGTTTCTCGAAAGCCTCCTCCTGACCGGGCAGCGGCTCGTCATCCTCACCGATCATCGCGGCAAGGCGCTTCTCCATCGACGCATAGGTTTTCGCGGTAGCCTTGGGCAACGCGCCCCGCTTCTGCTCCCGGATGCGAAGTTCATGGTCGGTCGAGAGATAGCCATATTGCTTGATCTGCGGCGGGGAAGCGGCCCACGAAAACTGCAGGTCGGCAAGGCCCCACTTCTCGCCGAGCATCCGGCCATTGCGGACGATGTTATGCTCGTACCGATCCTTGTCCTCCTCGACGCGCTGCTCTGCGAGGTCGCGAAGCACATCGGGATTCTGGACGATCCCCGCACCATCCTGCGAAAACAGGTCGGCCTCGAAATCCCCGCCCGCTGCGCGATAGGCATCGACGCCGACATAGCGCATGAGCTTCGTCAATTCGTGGTCGCCGGAGTTCATCGCCTTGCGAATGGCATTGGCGTTCTTCTCGTGAGGCCGGGTCGCCTGCTGCTCCAACTGGCGATAGACCGCGATCTGTAGCGAGCGATCCTCGGTCGCGGCATATGCCTGCGCCTCGGCGTCCCCGATCTCCCCGGCGCTGTAGAGGTCCATGATTTCCGGGTGAAGATTGGCGATCCGCATGATCCGCGCGGTTCGGGCCACATCATAGCCGAACATCGCCCCCAGCTCCTCTAGGGTTGCTTCGGGGCGCTCGGCCCGAATGGCGGCAAAACCCTTATAGACATCGGGTAGCGACATCGCCTCGCGCGCGCGGTTCTCGGCCATGCTGATTTCCGTGACCTTGCTCAAATCATCGACCTTCATGCACGGAAAGGTCATGCCCTTCCGGCTCGGATCGGCCTCGGCCAGCGCGGTGAGAAGACGGCGACGGCGATCCCCGGCCACCACCTCATACCCCCCGGCCTCGCGAGGGATAACCACCATCGGCTGAATGAGACCGACGGACAGCAGCGAAGCGGAAACCTCGGCATCGCTCGCGGCGCTGGATGGCTTCTTGCGGACATTGAGGTCGCTGCGATGAAGCTGATCGACCGTCAGATGCAGGATCGTGGGCTTGGAAGTCTTAACCATGGTGCTGTTCCTTTCTCTCAATGAAGCCGAAGGCGATGGCTCCATCGACTTCTGGCCCTCGCCGAGAGCGGGGGGTGAATGTGCAAACCGGGGCCGATCGGGGGGGAGGGGGATCGCCCGCCCTGCACAAGCCGCAGGCGCGGAAGGGTGGGGAGACCGCCCCGATCGCCAAGCGAGCGCGCGGCACGCGCGGGAGACGGTCCAGCCCTTGCACAGAGGGGGGCGGCGCCCCCTTCGATCCGCGCGCCGAGCGCGCGCCCGATCTATTCGACGGGGAGCGGAGAAGGGATCGGGACTATAAGCGCCGCAAGAGTCCGCCGCGCGGATCTTGCGCCATTAGCCGTGGAATGTGAGGGGCAGGGCCTTGCCCTGGGCGATCGTCACGGCAGCTTGATAGGCATCGAGCCGCCCCGCAAACTCGGCGCGCTCCTGCGGCGTCATATCGGCCGCGTTGGGGGCATCAATCAGGGCGTCGATCGCACCAGACAGCGCGGCACCTGGGCCGAGTTCCCCGGCGCAGTCCAGAATGAACAGCGCCCGAAGCATGAGGTCCAATGCCTCGCGCTGCGGGGCAGGCAGGACACGGCGCGCAACGATGGGTGGGACAGTCATGGCATATGGTCCCCATCAAAAAGAGGAGCATAGCGCAAGTTGGTCAGCCGATCAGTGAGGATCGTATCCATGCTGGATATTGAACGCGATAACCAGCAACGAATGAGGCCGGCGCTCCTCGGGGAGCGCCGGCCTTCGATTTTTTGCCGGAACCGCTGTCTATGCTCTGTCGCACCGTCACCCCGGCTTGCGGATTGCCAAAATGACGGTGTTGATGTTGGTTCCGGCGTGGGCGAACGATCCTTCGGGAAGGTCGTGCCACTTCTTCCAGCCCCAGGACGGCTTGCACTGATCGACGATCTTGTGGAGCGCGCGGTGCCGTGCATCCTCCCGAAACTCGGCGCGGGCGCTCATGACAGCGATCAGCACGCCCCCCGGCTTCAGGAAAGCGAAGGCATGGCGGACATGATCGCAATCACGCCCGCGATCAAAAGGCGGGTTCATGACGATGCGGTCATAGATCGGCCTCGGTTTGAGGCTGAGGAAATCTGCCTCGCGCACATCGCCGAAGCCGTGCAGGACGCGCAGCTCGTGCGCCATGCCCGGCTGTATCTCGATGCAGGCGACATTTCCGCCAGCCTCGCGCGCGGCCTTCGCCAGCATCCCGGTCCCGGCGCTGGGTTCCAGCACACCCATGCCCCGCCCGATCTCGGCGAGGCGGATAACCTGCGCCGCGACGGCATCGCTCGACATGAACGCGCCGAAATCCTTGGCGTGGGTCATGTGGAATTGCGGGGCATCGTCCGCCTCGGTGTTGTCGTAGGCATCGCCGATTGCTTCGCCATAATGCTCGGCGAGCAAGAGGTTCACCCGCTGCAAGAGGTCTTTGCGCTCGAACCACAGGTGCAGATTACCGTTCCCGAAGACGCGGACCCGGAAATAATCGCCCTCGATGACGAAGGGGGTCGCCTCGCGCGTATCGGTGATGCGGCGCGCGATGCTGGCGCTTTCAGGAACCGGCCCCAGCTCGTCCAGCTCGCGGAAAACCCGCTCGACATCGCGCAGAGTGTCCCGTCGATTATAGTCGGTCCAGTAGGACCGGCTGTCGCTCAAGGCGCGTTCAATGATGAGACGGCTGCCGATCTTGAAGCCATCATGCGAGCGAAAGCGCCGGTCCAGCGCCGAAAAGGTATTGGCGATGCCGCGCAGATAGAGGCCGCGCCGGTTCTCCCAAATATGGCCGAAGGTGTTGGCGCAATTCTCAGACGTGAAGGCGGGCGGCGTGTCGTTGATCCCCTTGTAGAACTCCTCTCGGGCCTGCCGGTCGAGAAGCTGGTCGAATCCCAGCGTTTCGAGAAGGTGCCGCCAGCATCGCCGATCCATGGCGACGGTGATTTTCGCGCGGAAATGGTCGCGTCCGCTGACGCTGCTGACCGCGCCAGTTTCCCGGTCGCGGGTGTTGTGCGGGGCGGCGCTATGGAACGCGCGCGTCAGGCCGCTATCGCTGTAGCGGTCATCCGCAGGAATGGGCAGGCTGATGCCCCCGGCGAAGCAAAGCCCATTGGCAGCATCGGTGAGAGCGTGGAAACTGTCGTAAGCCTCAAGCCATTTGGCAATCGCGGCGTCCCGGCCTGCGGTGATCTCGTCGATCTGGACGCGGTTCATCAATTCGTTGGTCATGCTTGATCCTTCGGGAACGGGGCGCGCAGGATCGGCCCGCGCGTGCTGGGTCAGTCGAAAATGGAAGCGCCGAAGCCGAAGCCTTCGGCCGCGTCCTCGATGGTGGTCACAAGGCCGTCGAAATCCTCTTCGGGGCCGAGCAGGTCCGCGATCTCGATCACGCGCGCGAGGTCCGCGCCGTGGTTGTCGGCGAGGTCGCGAAGATAGCCGTAGCGGTCGAACGCGCCGTCTTCCTCGTATCGTTCAAGGTCGATGGTCCGTTCGGCGTTAAGACGTAGGACGGTCGCGAGCGGAATGCCCTCGGGGCTGGTCAATGCCTGCGGCATGGGAGATTCCTTTCCTTTGGGAAAGGCGGGGCGGCGAGGGGGCCGCCCGCGCCGGTCTATCAGTATTCGTAGGCCCACATGATCGTCAGGACGCGGGCTGTGACTGCCGGGTCAGCCGGGTTCGCCGATCCCCACTCAAGAGAGGGGTCGTAATAGTCGATTTTGAAATAGCAGACGGCTTCCTGCCACTCGAACCGTCCGAAATCCCGCTCGGGGCTGTCAGGGCTGAAGGCGTCAAAATCGCGCACAGTCCGGAGCAGCTCGGCCCGCTTGCGCCATCCGCTCCACGTCGTCACGTCGCCGATGCCCCCGGCGATCCCCGCCGTCATGACGATGCGATCAAGGCCGGTCGGCTTCGTAATGTTAGCCCGCAACGTGTCGTTCAGCGCGGCGATGCGTTCGATATGCGCGGCGCGGTCGGGAGCGTTCTGCATGGTGTTTCCCTTTCTGGAATAGAGCCGAAGGCGATGGCTCACATCGACTTCTGGCCCTCGCCGAGAGCGGGGGGTGAATGGGCAAATGGGGCCGATCGGGGGG
>NZ_ATHL01000072.1 GCF_000445125.1 Novosphingobium lindaniclasticum LE124 | reverse complement strand
GAGCGGCACCGCGCCGCCGGTCGCGCGGCGGAAGTCGCGCAGGCGCTGCTGGGCGAGGTCGCGCAAGGGCGCACCGGAGAGCCCCCCCGTCTCGCCGCGATGGGCAGAGTGCAGGGCCGGGCGAGAGATCGTGGTGTTCGAGACGATCAGCGCGCCAAGGCGCTTCTCGATGGCGATGCGGGCGATGGCGTCGATATCGGCAGGCTCGAGGTCAGGCGCGACCTTGAGGAAGACCGGCGGGCCGCCCGCGCCGCAGACTTCCGCGCGGGCCTCCAGCACCGCGTCCAGAAGCTCGGTCAGAGCCGATTCGTCCTGGAGCGCGCGCAGGCCCGGCGTATTCGGGCTGGAGATGTTCACCGCCAGATAAGTCGCCAGCGGGGCCATCAGGCGCGCCATGGTCGCATAGTCCGCGATGCGGTCGGCGGCGTCCTTGTTGGCGCCGATGTTGATGCCGACCACGCCGGGGCGATCCTTGCGCGCCGTCAATCCCTGCAAGGCGACCTGGGCGCCCTTGTTGTTGAAGCCCATGCGGTTGATCACCGCGCGGTCCTCCACCAGCCGGAACAGGCGCGGCTGCGGATTGCCGGCCTGCGGCAGCGGCGTGATCGAGCCGACCTCGGCAAAGCCGAAGCCAAGACCCAGCAGGGCGTCGGGAACCTCGCCGTCCTTGTCGAATCCGGCGGCCATGCCCACGGGGTTGGGGAAGGTGATCCCCGCCACTTGCGTCGCGAGCGAAGCCGGGAATGCCGGAGCGCGGCTGGAACCCGCAAGCTTGAGGGCTTTCAGCGCAAGGCCGTGAGCCGATTCGGCGTCCAGGCGAAACAGGGCGGGTCTGATCAGGGAGTAAAGCACGAAGCCGCGCATAACCGCGCAAGGGCTGTTGCTCAAATGCTTCTTATAGCGAGACGGTGCCGGAAAATTGGTTTCCCAGCGTCACCCAGGGACCACGCGTGTCGCAATTATACAATAAAATGGTCCTGCCCGCGCATACAGGAGAGTTGCGACCCGAAGGGCTCGTAGCGGGATGCGCACGAGTTCTTTATCACCTTAAGGCGGTTCCCGATCCTGATCGGGGCCGCCTTTTTTCTCGTGCCCAGCCGCAGCCGCAGCGATTCCCGCCCCAATAAGAGGCACTTGCTCCTGCAACAGCGCTTTGATCCGGAAAACCGGTGCGAAAACGCCATTGAAACCGGAGGGGTCCTGCACTAGGTGGCACAAAATCGGAAAGATTTGATCCACTTTACGCAAGAACGCCGAAAGCCGCAGATATGCGCCTGTCCAGCATGGCCGACTACGCCGTCGTCATCATGTCCGCCGCGACTCGGCATTCGGGCACTTGCGCGCATCACCCGCAGGATTCGCGGATGAGCCGTATCTCGGCCGCGCAGCTTGCGGAAGAAACCGGCCTTCCCGCGCCTACGGTGCAGAAGCTGGTGAGCAAGCTGACCGCCGCGGGGTTGCTGCAATCAACCCGAGGCGTGGGCGGAGGGCTGAAGCTGGCCCGCGCCCCTGAAACGATTTCGATTGCGGATATCGTAGAGGCAGTGGAAGGGCCGATCGCGCTCACCGCCTGCCTCGAACAGGGCAAGCACGAATGTACGCTGGAAGGCGGATGCAGCGTGCGCCCGCACTGGCCGCAGGTGAACGCGGCCCTGCGCGGCGCATTGGCCCAAGTGGTCCTGACCCAGCTCGTCGAGGAAGTATGAATGACTGACGAAACCTCCCCCGAGGGCACCATCGAAGTGCGCGAAGTCCATCGGGACGATTTGCGTGAAGGCGAAGTGCGCGACGTCGAACTGCGCGATCAGGCCGCGCGCGAAGCTGCGGCCCGGGTGGCCGACTACGAGCACGGCTGGGTCGCCGACATCGAGCAGGAATACGGCCCCAAGGGCCTGTCCGAAGAGACTATCCGCTTCATCTCGGCCAAGAAGGACGAGCCCGAGTGGATGCTCGAATGGCGCCTGAAGGCCTATGCCAAGTGGCTGGAGATGACTCCGCCCGACTGGGCCAAGCTGAACGTGCCGCCGATCGACTACCAGGACGCCTACTACTGGGCCGCGCCCAAGAAGAAGCCGTCGCTGTCCAGCCTGGACGAAGTCGATCCCGAAATCCTCAAGGTCTACGAGAAGCTGGGCATTCCGCTGGAGGAGCAAAAAGTGCTCGCCGGCGTCGAAGGCGCGCGCAAGGTCGCCGTGGACGCGGTGTTCGATTCGGTTTCCGTCGCCACCACCTTCCGCAAGGAGCTGGAGCAGGCGGGCGTGATCTTCCGCTCGATCTCCGAAGCGATCCGCGAGTACCCCGAGCTGGTGAAGAAGTGGCTGGGCCGCGTCGTTCCGGTGCAGGACAACTACTTCGCAGCGCTGAACTGCGCGGTCTTCTCCGACGGCACCTTCGTCTACATCCCCGAAGGCGTGCGCTGTCCCATGGAGCTGAGCACCTATTTCCGCATCAATGCGGAAAACACCGGCCAGTTCGAACGCACCCTGATCGTTGCCGACAAGGGTGCCTACGTCTCCTACCTCGAAGGCTGCACCGCGCCGATGCGCGACGAGAACCAGCTCCATGCCGCCGTGGTCGAACTGGTCGCGCTGGAAGATGCCGAGATCAAGTATTCCACCGTGCAGAACTGGTACCCCGGCAATGCCGAGGGCAAGGGCGGCATCTACAACTTCGTGACCAAGCGCGGCCTGTGCCAGGGCGCCCGCTCCAAGATCTCGTGGACGCAGGTGGAAACCGGCTCGGCCATCACCTGGAAGTACCCCAGCTGCGTCCTCAACGGCGAGGATTCGGTGGGCGAGTTCTACTCGGTGGCGGTCACCAACAACTACCAGCAGGCCGATACCGGCACCAAGATGATCCACAACGGCAAGGGCAGCCGCTCGACGATCATCTCCAAGGGCATCTCGGCCGGCAAGAGCAACAACACTTATCGCGGCCTCGTCCGCGTGGCCGCCAATGCCGAAGGCGTGCGCAACTTCACCCAGTGCGATTCGCTGCTGCTGGGCAAGGAATGCGGCGCCCACACCGTGCCTTATATCGAAGTGCGCAACCCCAGCGCCCAGATCGAGCACGAGGCGACCACCAGCAAGATCAGCGACGACCAGCTGTTCTACGCCATGCAACGCGGGCTCGACACCGAACAGGCGGTGGCGCTGATCGTCAACGGCTTCGCCAAGGAAGTGCTCCAGCAACTGCCGATGGAGTTCGCCGTCGAAGCGCAGAAGCTGCTGGGCATCTCGCTGGAAGGCAGCGTGGGGTGATGACGCAGGCCCCCATCCCAACCCCTCCCCTGAAGGGGAGGGGCTTGTCCAGTCGCGAAACCAGCGTGCGCACCAACTCCCCTCCCCTTCAGGGGAGGGGCCGGCGGTGGGGGCTCTCCGCCACCCGCAACGGCGAGATCGCGCACTTCGCCCGTGAAATGCGCAATGAGTCGACCGAGCCGGAAAAGCGCCTCTGGCGCGCACTTTCTCGCTCGCAACTCGGCGGATTTAAGTTTCGCCGACAGGCGCCGGTCGGCCCGTTCATCGCTGACTTCCTGTGCCCGCAAAAGGCGCTGATCGTGGAAGTCGACGGCGAAACCCATGACGCCGAGAGCGACCGCAAGCGCGATACAGCGCTTGCCCGAATGGGCTTCACCGCCATTCACGTCACCAACACCGAGGTGATGCGCAACCTCGACGGGGTTCTGACCTTCATCCTGGGTGCCTTGCACGCGGCACCGGATCGTTGGGAGAGCCCCCACCCCAACCCCTTCCCTGAAGGGGAGGGGCTTTCAGGTATCTCTTTCGTTCAAGGACTTCATACATGACCGCCGCTCGCAAGACCCTCGGCATCAGCAGGGACGCCGCGCCGAAGGCCGACGCCAAGGCCAGCTTCAACGTGACCGGCGCGCGCCTCGACACGCTCAAGGAACGCGCCAAGGAACAGCGCCGCAATCCCAGCGAGGCGCAGAAGGCGCTCTGGGCGGAACTGAGCGGCTCGAAGCTGGGCGGCGTGAAGTTCATTCGCCAGTCGGTGGTCGGTTCGACCATCGTGGACTTCGCCTGCCCCTCGCGCTGGATCGTGGTCCAGCTCAGCCCGGAAGACTCGAACCCGGACGTGAACGAATTGCAGGACCGCAAGCTCATCGAAGTGGGCATTCGCGTGCTGCGCTTCTCCGAGGATGAAGTGCTCGGTCGCATCGAGGGCGTCGTGCGCGAGATCACCACCGAACTCAACGTGCCGTTCGACAAGCGCTCCGCGCGCCGGAAGGCCGGTGCCACTGCCGCACCTCGTTTCGACGAGGGCGCCGAAGGATGACCATGCTCAAGATCGATAACCTCCAGGCCAATGTCGCCGAAAAGCCGATTCTCAAGGGTCTCTCGCTGACGATCAATCCCGGCGAGATCCACGCGATCATGGGGCCGAACGGCGCGGGCAAGTCGACGCTGGGCTACACGCTCGGAGGCCGTCCGGGCTATGAGGTGACCGGCGGCTCGGTCGATTTCCTGGGTCAGGATCTGCTCGAACTGGAACCGCACGAACGCGCTGCCGCCGGGCTGTTCCTGGGCTTTCAGTACCCGGTCGAGATTCCCGGCGTGTCCTTCGTCCAGTTCCTGCGTGAGGCAGCCAATGCCCAGCGCAAGGGCCGGGGCGAGGAAGCGCTGTCGGGCGGCGAGTTCCTGAAGCTGGCGCGCGAAAAGGCGGGCCTGCTGCGCATGGACATGGACATGCTGAAGCGCCCGGTGAACGTCGGCTTCTCCGGCGGTGAGAAGAAGCGCGCCGAGATGGTGCAGATGGGCATCCTCGATCCCAAGCTGGCGATCCTCGACGAAACCGACTCCGGGCTGGACATCGACGCGCTGCGGATCTGCGGCGAAGGCATCAATGCGATCATGCGCGCGCCCGACAAGGCGGTGCTGCTGATCACCCACTACCAGCGCCTGCTGGACTACGTGAAGCCGGACTTCGTCCACGTCCTTGCGGCAGGCCGCATCGTCAAGACGGGCGGGCCGGAGCTTGCGCTGCGACTTGAGGAAGAAGGCTACGAAGCCGTCGTGCAAGAGACCGCCGCATGAGCGAAGTCGCTGCTCTCCCGACGCGGAAGCACGAAGACTTCCGCTATTCCGATATCGACGCGCTGGCCGGCGTCTGGCCGATTGCGCGCGAGGAGATCGTCGTGGCCGATGGCGGTGAGGAATCTCTCCAGATCGTCGAGGACGGCGCCGAAGCGGTGGCGCGCCATCTGGTGATCTCGCTGGGCAAGGGTGCGAAGTTCGACCTTCGCGTGCTTTCGGCAGGGCCGGTCTACGGGCGTATCGCTGTGGATGTGCGGCTGGCCGAAGGCGCGGACTTCACGCTGGGCGCCGCGCAGCTGGCCACCGGCAGCGAGACGTTGGAAGTGGTCACCGAAGTCACTCACGCGGGGCTTAACGCCACATCCCACCAGATCGTGCGCAGTGCGCTGGCGGGGCATTCGGTCGGCACCTACCTCGGCCGCATCGCGGTAGAGCGCGGCGCGGACGGAACCGATGCCGAGCAGTCGGTCCGTGCCATGCTGCTGGACCGCACGGCCACCGCAAATGCCCGGCCCGAGCTGGAAATCTACGCGGATGACGTCAAGGCAGCGCATGGCTGCGCAGTCGGCGAACTGGACGCCAACGGCCTGTTCTACCTGATGAGCCGTGGCCTTACGCCGCCCGAGGCCAAGCGGCTGATGCTGCAGGCCTTCATCGCCGAAGCCTTCACCGGCGCCCCCGGCGAAGCGGAACTGAGCGAGGCCGCCATCGCCCGGCTGGAGCAGATCCTGTGAGCCAGACCCCTGTGAGCGAAACCAGCGAAACTGGCGAAACCGGTGACGTCCTGGCGGTGAAGGCCCAGTTTCCCGGCCTGTCCGGCAACTGGCACTATCTCGACACCGCTGCCACGGCGCAGAAGCCGCAGGCGGTGATCGACGCCACCGTAGATGCCCTGGGGCGCGACTATGCGACCGTGCATCGCGGGGTTTATGCTCGCTCGGCGGACATGACGCTGGCCTTCGAAGCCGCGCGCCGCAAGGTCGCCGCGTTCCTTGGCGGGCAAGAGGACGAGGTCGTCTTCACGCGCGGGGCTACCGAGGCGATCAACCTCGTGGCGCAGACCTGGGGCGTCGAGAACCTCAAGGCGGGCGACCGCATCCTGCTCTCGACGCTGGAGCACCACTCCAACATCGTTCCCTGGCAGATCCTGCGCGAACGGACGGGCGTGGAGATCGACGTCTGCCCGCTGACCGCGGACGGCCGGATCGACCTCGAAGCCGCCGAGCGCATCCTGACCCCGGCGCACAAGCTGATGGCTTTCGCGCATGTCTCAAACGTGCTCGGTTCGGTGCTTCACGTGGAACATGCCGCGCGCCTTGCCCATGCGGTTGGCGCAAAGCTGTTGATCGACGGTTGCCAGGCCGCGCCCCGCATCGCGCTCGACATGAAGGCGATGCAGGCGGACTTCTACGTTTTCTCCGCGCACAAGCTCTACGGCCCGACCGGGATCGGCGCGCTGTGGGCGCGCAAGGAAATCCTCGATTCCATGCCCCCATGGCAGGGCGGCGGCGCGATGATCGACCGCGTCGCGTTCGAGAAAACCACTTACGCCCCCGCTCCGCAGCGCTTCGAAGCCGGCACGCCGATGATCGTCGAGGCCGTTGGCCTGGCGGCCGCGATCGACTGGCTTCAGGCCTACGGACTCGACCGCGCCGAAGCGCACGAACGCAACCTTGCCGGCAAGCTGCGCGAGGAACTGGGCAAGCGCAACGACGTCACCCTGTTCGGCCCGGCGGATTCGGTGGGCATCGTTTCTTTCGCGATGGACGGGGTGCATCCGCACGACCTCGGCACCATATTGGACGAAGAAGACGTCGCGATCCGCGCCGGCCACCACTGCGCGCAGCCGCTGATGGAGCACCTTGGCGTGCCCGCCACGGCGCGTGCCAGCTTCGGCCTCTATAGCGACGACAGCGACATCGAGGCGCTCATGAAGGGTATCGAGCGCACCCGGAGAATTTTTGGATGACTGACGACACTCCCGCTTCCGGCCCGACCTTCACGGTCGAAGAAGTCGATTCGGTAACGCCCGCGCCCCGCGCGCGCGTCGAGGACGTACCCGCTCCGACGGAGCGCAAGCGCGACTATCTCGATGGTTTCCTGGCCGAAAAGCCGCAGGGCATCGACCCGGCCCAGCCCGGTGGCGCGATCTACGACGGCGTGATCGACGCGCTCAAGGAGATCTTCGACCCCGAGATTCCGGTGAACATCTACGATCTCGGCCTGATCTACGGCGTCGAAGTCTCGCCCGAGGCTTCGGTCGCGGTGACGATGACGCTGACCACGCCGCATTGTCCGGTGGCGGAATCGATGCCGGGTGAGGTGGAAATGCGCGTCTCGGCCGTGCCGGGCGTACGCGATGCCGAGGTCAACCTCGTCTGGGATCCGCCGTGGGACATGGCCAAGATGTCGGACGAAGCGAAGCTCGAGCTGGGCATGCTCTGATGGCGACGCTTGCACCCACCCTCACGGTACGTCTGGCGGACTATGCCGATGCCGGCGATGCCGCGCGCGTGGTCGCGCTGCTCGACAGCTATGCGCGCGATCCGATGGGTGGAGGCAAGCCGCTGTCCGAAGACGTGCGGGAACGACTGGTGCCTGAACTAGCCGCGCATCCCGGGGCCTTCTCGCTGCTGGCCTTCGAAGGCGATGACGCTGTCGGTTTGGCCAACTGCATCACCGGCTTCTCGACTTTCGCAGCGCGTCCGCTGGTCAATATCCACGACATGGCCGTGCTGCCGGCGGCACGGGGGCGCGGCGTCGGCCGCGCGCTGATGCTGGCGGTCGAGCAAGAGGCCCGCGCGCGCGGCGCCTGCAAGATCACGCTCGAAGTGCTGAGCGGCAATGCCACCGCCAAGGGCCTTTACGCCTCGCTCGGCTACGGCGACTACGCGCTCGACCCCGAAGCGGGCACAGCGCTGTTCTGGGACAAGAAGCTATGACCACCACTACCGAAGCGAAACCGGCGCGCCAGCGTCCTGCGGCCGTGATCCTCACCGCCAATGCGGAGGCACGAATCGCCAAGCTGATGAGCGAGGCGCCCGAAGGCACGATCGGCGTGCGCCTGTCCACGCCGCGCCGGGGCTGCTCGGGCCTGGCCTATTCGGTGGACTATGTCGCTGAGGAAAAGGCCTTCGACGAGAAGATCGAGACCCCCGGCGGCCTGTTCTACATCGACGGCGCCTCGGTGCTCTATCTGATCGGCAGCACGATGGACTGGGTGGAAGACGACTTCACCGCCGGCTTCGTCTTCGCCAACCCGAACGCCAAAGGCTCCTGCGGCTGCGGCGAGAGCTTCACGGTCTAAGCCACGATCCCCTTCACCCGACACTCTGCGTCATTGCGAGCGTAGCGAAGCGATGACGCAGAGTGTCGGGTGAGCCGATAGCTATTTGCGCAGCGCCGCGATGCAGGCCGCGCGATCCACGTCCTGCCCGTCCGACACCCGCCGAGCATCGATATAGGACGCGCGCGGCTCCTTCGAGGCCGTGGACGGATAAAGATAGACGTCCAGCAGGCAGGCCTTGCCGGTGAACTGCAATTTGCGCGCATCGCCTTCCCAGACGTTGAGGCGCGGCTCCCCGAACATGCGCACGAGCTGGCTTTCGTTCGATCCGATCACCCCTTCCGCGCCCGGAATCGCCTGAAAACTCGGGTCGCGCGCGGTGTGGGTAGGCTGGCGGACATTGGGAATCTGCGTGCCGCGCTTGGGAGGATGCGAGGGCGCGGAGACTCCGCCGCCGGACGTGCTGGCGCATCCGGCGAGCAGCAGGGCCAGCCCGGCAGCGGCCAAGCCACCCCGCAGGCGGACGAACGGATTCATCGGAGCGGCAGTGGTAAGGCCAAGGGGCGCGAGACGGTCGTGAGTCATGATCGCGCCCCGCATCGCCCGGCCTTCGCATGGTGTCAACTCTCGCCGCGCTTGCGAAGCGGCGGCCTGCGCGCTACGCGCGACACAACCTCCAGACAATCCAAGGACTCCTTTTCGCATGGCAGAACCCACCGTGCCGCCCACCTTTGACGTAATTGCCATCGGCAATGCCATCATCGACGTGATCGCCAACTGCAACGACGCGCTGATCGAGGAACTCGGCCTTTCGCGCGGCGGCATGATGCTGATCGACGCCGAGCAGGCCGAAAGCCTCTACGCCGCGATGGGCCCTGCCCGCGAAATCTCGGGCGGTTCCGCCGCCAACACGCTCGCCGGCCTCGCCGCGCTCGGCGCCAAGTGCGCCTTCATCGGTCAGGTCGCCGAGGACCAACTGGGCGAAGTCTTCACTCATGACATCCGCGCCGGCGGCATCGCCTTCGACGTTCCGGCCCGCCCCGGCAATCCGCCGACCGCGCGCTGCCTGATCTTCGTGACGCCGGACGGCCAGCGCACGATGAACACTTTCCTCGGCGCCTCGCACTATCTGCCGGCCGAAGCGCTGGACGAAAGCGCCGTGGCCAATGCCGCCGTGCTCTACCTCGAGGGCTATCTCTGGGATCCCGAGGAACCCCGCGCCGCCATGCGCAAGGCCATCGAGGCCGCCCGCGCCGCCGGTCGCAAGATCGCCTTCACCCCTTCCGAATGCTTCGTGATCGACCGTCACCGCACGGACTTCCTCGACCTGATCGACACCGGCAAGATCGACGTGCTGTTCTGCAACGAGCACGAGATGGCCGCCCTTGTCGGTCATGACGATTTCGAGCAGGGCGTAGCCCAGCTCGCCCCGAAGATCCCCGTCCTGGTCGTCACGCGCGGTGCCGAGGGCGCCGTCGCGATCTCGGGCGGCCAGCGCGCCGAAGTCCGCGCCGAGCCGATCGCGCGCGTCGTCGACACCACCGGCGCGGGCGACCTCTTCGCCGCCGGCTTCCTGTTCGGCCATGTGCGCGGCAAGAGCCTTGAAGAGTGCCTCCAATACGGCGCCATCTGTGCCTGCGAGATCATCTCGCACTACGGCGCCCGTCCGGAAGCCGACCTCAAAGCGCTGATCTCCGAACGCGTCGGCTGAGATCGCTGCATCCGTCATGGATCAGAAAGGGCTCCGTTCTCAGGAACGGAGCCCTTTTTTGCATGTTGTCGTCGCGGACTTGCTCCGGGACCGCTGGCCGTGAACGGCCCAGTTCGCGGCAGGGCGCCTCGTTTGCCGCGAGATCAGAAGGTAGAGGCCGGGTCCACCGGCTGGCCATTCCCTTCCATCGATGATGGAACGGGCGGCGCCTGAACGCCGGGCTGGCCGCTGACCGACTGGAGCCGGGCCAGGCACTCGGCCTTGCGCTGTTCGCGGGCGTCGGAATAGCTCCGCGCCGTTCCGCCGGGCAGCGCACAGTCGCGCTCGGGCCGGATCGCAACCCTGGCGCGGCAGCCCTCCTCGGTGGCGAAGAGGTTGTCCGCGCAGTCGGCCAGAGCCGAGACATCGGCATCGTGCTGGGCCCGGCAACTCGCCGTCCAGCGCTGCTTGTAGGAGAGTTCCGCGAAGTTCAGGCAGTCCTGATACTCCTGCTGCGCCGCTTCCCGGCGGCGCGACTGCTCGGCCCGTTCACGCGCCTGCGCCTTGGCCTGCGCGTCCTCCTGCTTCCGCCGCGCGTCCTGCACCGCCAGTTCGCGGGCCTCCTGCCTTGCGGCCTGTCCCGGCAGGAACAGCCCATAGTAATAGCCCACGCCGGCACCGGCGAGCAGAGCCGCCGCCGCCAGCGAAGCCTTCAGCGCGGTATCGACCTTACTGGCCATGGGCCTTCTCGCGCGCCACTTCGCGCCAACCGATGTCGCGGCGGCAGAAGCCGGTGGGGAAATCGAGCGCATCCACGGCGGCATAGGCCTTCGCCTGCGCCTCGGTGACCGAAGCGCCCCGCGCCGTGACATTGAGCACGCGGCCGCCGCTGGCGACGAGCGCGTTGTCCTTGAGCGCCGTGCCCGCGTGGAAGACCTTCGCGCCCGTGTCCTCGGCCGCCTCGATACCACGAATTGCGCCGCCTTTTTCGGGCGTACCGGGATAGCCGTTCGCCGCCATGACCACGGTGAGAGCGGTGTCGTTGCTGAAGCGCGGCGGCGCGATGGCGGCCAGGCGATTGTCGGCGCAGGCGTGAAGCAGCTCGACCAGATCCGATTCGAGCCGCAGCATCATCACCTGGCACTCGGGATCGCCGAAACGGCAGTTGTATTCGATCAGCTTCGGGCCTTCGCCCGTCAGCATCACGCCCAGGAACAGGACGCCGGAATACGGCGTACCCTCGTTCTCCATCTGGCGCACGGTGGGCGCGATGATGCGTTCCAGCACTTCGGCTTCCAGCGCGGGCGTAAGCACCGGGGCGGGGCTATAGGCGCCCATGCCGCCGGTATTGGGGCCGGTATCGCCGTCGCCCACGCGCTTGTGGTCCTGTGCCGAGGCGAAGGGGACGATGGTGGAACCGTCGGTCAGCGCGAAGAAGCTGGCTTCCTCGCCTTCCATGAACTCCTCGATCACGGCCTCGGCGCCGGCTTCTCCGAAGCGGCCCGAGAAGATCTCGCGCACCGCTTCCTCGGCCTCGGCCATGGTCATGGCCACGGTCACGCCCTTGCCCGCCGCCAGCCCGTCCGCCTTGATCACCACCGGCGCGCCGAACTTGGCCAGCGCAGCCAGGGCATCGGCTTCGGTGGAAACGCGGTCGTAACCGGCGGTGGGGATGCCCGCACGCTCGCAGAGATCCTTGGTGAACCCCTTCGAGCCTTCCAGCTGGGCCGCTGCCTGGCTGGGGCCGAACACCGAAAAGCCTTGTCCGCGCAGGGAATCGGAAAGACCATCGACCAGCGGCGCTTCCGGGCCGACCACCACGAGGCCGACGACATTGGCCTCGCAGAAGGCGATGACTGCCGCATGATCGGTGACATCGAGGTCGATGCAGCTTGCCACTTCGGCAACCCCCGGGTTACCCGGCGCAGCCCAGAGCGTCTCGCAGAGCGGGGATTGCGCCAGCTTCCAGGCCAGCGCATGTTCGCGGCCGCCCGAGCCCAGAAGAAGGATGTTCATTAGCCGTGCCTTTCGATGACGACGAATATGACGATGGTCGTTCGGGTGGGCTGGTAGCGAAGCAAGCGGCCGGCGACAACGCTGCGCCGCTTTCGATCAGCGAGATTTCGAATCTGCTGAAGCGCACCGTAGAGGACCGCTTCGGCTTCGTGCGCCTGCGGGGCGAGCTTTCGGGCGTGAAGCGGGCGGCTTCCGGCCACCTCTACTGCGCGCTCAAGGACGACAAGGCGGTAATCGACGGCGTCATGTGGCGCGGTGGCGCGCAGCGACTCGCGTTCCGGCCCGAGGACGGCGTGGAAGTGATCGCAACCGGCAAGCTGACCACCTATCCGGGCCGCTCGAAGTACCAGGTCGTCATCGAGACGATGGAGATCGCCGGTGAAGGCGCGCTGCTGGCACTGCTCGAAAAGCTGCGCGCGCGCCTTGCGGCCGAGGGTCTTTTCGCGCCCGAGCGCAAGCGCGAACTGCCGTTCCTGCCGCGCGTGATCGGCGTGGTGACCTCGCCCACCGGGGCGGTGATCCGCGACATTCTGCACCGCCTGGCGGATCGCTTCCCCAGCCATGTCCTCGTCTGGCCGGTACTGGTGCAGGGCGAAGGCTCCGCCCAGCAGGTGGCCGATGCGGTGCGCGGCTTCTCGGCGATCCGGCCTGGCGGTCCGGTGCCACGCCCCGATCTGGTGATCGTGGCGCGCGGTGGTGGCTCGATCGAGGACCTGTGGTCCTTCAACGAGGAAGTCGTCGTACGCGCGGTGGCCGATTCGTCGATCCCGGTGATCTCGGCGGTCGGCCACGAGACCGACACCACGCTCTGCGACCATGCCGCCGACTGCCGCGCCCCGACACCCACGGCCGCCGCGGAGATGGCCGTGCCGGTGCGCCTGGAACTGGCCGCAACGCTCGACGAACTGGCTTACCGCAAGCGCCGCTGTGCCCTGCGCCCGGTCACGCTGGGCCGTGAACGGCTGGAAGCACGCGTCCAGCGCCTGCCCAAGCCCGAGGCCATCCTCGCGGCCAAGGCCCAGAAGCTCGACGACCTGTCCGAACGCCTGCGCCGGGGCCTGCGCGACGAGGCGGCCACCAAGCGCGAGCAGCTTGGCCGCACCGCCTCGCGGCTATCGCTGCCGCTGCTGCGCCATCGTGTCGAGCGCTGCGACGAGCGCCTGCTGCGCGTGGGGCTGACGCCGCGCCTGCTGACGCGCCGCTGGACTCTGGCGCGCGACAGTCTCGCTCCGGTTTCGCGGGTGCTGCCGCAACTCGATCCCAAGCGCCCGCTGGAGCGCGGCTATGTGCTGGCCAAGGGACCGGACGGCCGCGCACTCACCCGTCGCGAGGCCGCCGCACGCGAGGCGCTGCTGACGCTCGAATTCCGCGACGGCGAACTCCTGGTGGCGGTGGGCTCCGAAGCCCCTGCTCCCGTCGCTAAAGCCTCCGCACCCGCGCCTGAACCTGCCACCCCCAAGCGTACATCGCGACCGAAGGCGGACGAGCCAAGGCAAGGCGATTTGTTTTGACCGGCGCGCTCTGCTAGGATTTCGTCCATGCTTATGTCTTCTGCCGACCGCCCCGCCAAGCTCGCCTATGGACCCAACGGTTTCCGGGTTCTGAGCGGCGGACCTTTCGTGCTCTGTGCCGTCACCGGCGAGAAGATCGCGCTGGAAGAACTCCGCTACTGGAGCGCCGAACTCCAGGAGCCCTACGCCTCGGCCGAAATCGCGACCAAGCGCCTCACCGGAAAGGCATGACCGTCCGCAAGGTTCTGCCGGCATCGCTGATTCTGAGCGGCGCGATCGTCGTTTCGGTTCTGGCGTGGAGTACCCTCGGGGCGGAGTCGATAGCCCCCGTCGCACCGGCTGCTGCGCCTGGGAGCCTCACTTATGCCGGGGAACTGACCCAAGGGGGCTGGATGCGCGGCAAAGCTCCGGCCGGAACCACTGCGCTGGCATTGAACGGTCAGCCCGTGGCGATCGCGCCGGACGGTTCGTGGTTCGCCGCCTTCGACCGGGATGCCGGTACGATCGCCACCCTCACCGCTACGCTGAAGGGTCGCGGGATCTCGCAGCCCGTGTCGGTTTCACCGCGCGCGTGGCGGATCGAGAACGTCAACATCGCCCGCAAACCCGGCGGGCCGACCGAAGCCTTCATGGCGATCCGGCGACCCGAGCTTGACCGCATAAACGCCGCGCGTGCCTTAAAGACGAACGCGCAGGGTTGGCGCCAGCACTTCATCTGGCCCGCCAAGGGACGGATTTCCGGCCGCTTCGGCTCTCAGCGCATCTATCGCGGTGAGCCGGGCGCCTATCATTCTGGCCTCGACATCGCCACCGGCACCAGCGGTACACCGTTCATGGCGCCAGCCGACGGCGTGGTGGTCCTCGCTGCCGAGAAGCCCTTCACGCTGGAAGGCAATCTGCTGATGCTGGATCACGGCATGGGGCTGAACAGTGCCTTCCTGCACTGCTCGGAAATCCTCGTGAAGCAAGGCGATCACGTCCGGCAGGGGCAGGTCATCGGCAGGATCGGCATGTCCGGACGTGCGACGGGGCCCCATCTGCACTGGTCGATCAAATGGAATGAGGCCCGGCTCGATCCGATTCTCTTCACCGGACCGATGAACTGACGCACGAACTGCGGATCCGTCAGTGCAATTCCGGGTCGTTGCAGCGAAACAGGCTTGCCCGCCCCGCCGGAATGCTTATCCCGCCCTTGTGCGCCGCACCATTGCCCTTCTCGTCCTGCTCGCCCTGCTGCCCCTGACCTGGGGGCGCACGCCGCAGCACCCGAAGTTCAAGCGCTTCGAGCTTTCCTTCAGTCCGCTCCCCTTGCCGCCCGCCGAGCGCGCGAAGCCGCGCCTGGGCGCGTTTCGGCTGGAGGAAGTCTGGCAGGCGCATAGCCGCACCCACGCCTTCGGCTCCTACTCGGCGCTTCTGCTCCGTTCCGGCGGCACGATGCTGGCGATCAGCGATTCGGGCGGCTTCCTGGAGTTCCACGCGCCCGGTCAGTCGCAGGCGGACAGCCGCACGGGCGACCTTCCGCTGTCGAAGGATGCGGACAAGGCCGCGCGGGACGTCGAATCTGCCACGCAGGACGACAAAGGCATGATCTGGCTCGGCCTGGAGGGCCGGAACGCGATCTATCGCATGAATCCCGACTATGAGATCGAGCGTAAGGCCAGTCCCGCGATCATGAGCGATTGGGGCGTGAATTCCGGCCCGGAAGCCCTGACGCGCCTACATGACGGACGTTTCGTTACCCTGCGCGAAGGCTATGTGGGCTGGAGCGACCACCTCCACCAGGCGGCACTGTTCCGCGGAGATCCCACCGAGCACCTCGAGGGACAGGGCTTCACGCTGGATGGGCCGGCCGGCTTCAGCCCCACCGACATGGCGCAATTGCCGGACGGCCGCCTGCTGATCCTGATGCGGCGCCTGATCTGGCCCATGCCGCAACGTTTCGCGGGCAGGATCGTCATCGGCGATCCGGCGAAGATACGTCCCGGCGGCACCTGGGAGGTTACCGAGGTGGCTCGGTTGTCCTCGGACCTGCCGATCGACAACTTCGAGGGAATCGCGATTGCGCCCCGTGCGGACGGTCGCCTGACGGTCTGGCTGATCTCGGACGATAACTATTCGCCGCTCCAGCGCACGATCCTCTGGAAGATGAGCGTCGATCCGGCCGAGTTGCCCTGAGTTGAAGGGACCCTGCCCTAGCGCCGCGCTTGCTACGTCATCCTGAACTTGTTTCAGAATGCATCCTTGGGCATCGACGGCAGCTTGTTCGGCAAAATGGATCTGAAACAAGTTCAGGATGACGCAGCGCTATCAGCGAACTGGACCAAAGGAAGCCAGGCACACGAACAGGCGCGCAAGCCAGCTTGCACGCCTTTCGCGAGACTCTCGTTTCCACGCTCCCAACAGGGAGCGCGAGAAATCAGGCAGCTACGGCCTGGGTCTTCTTCAGCTCGCGCTTCACCTTGAGGGCGCGCGTCGAAAGCTTGGCGTCCGAGGTCTTCAGCAGCCAGTTGTCGAGGCCGCCGTTGTGCTCGACCGAGCGCAGGCCGTGGGTCGAGACGCGGAACTTGAAGCTGCGCTCAAGACCGTCCGACAGCAGCGTGACGTTCTGAAGGTTGGGAAGGAAGACGCGCTTGGTCTTGTTGTTGGCGTGGCTGACGTTGCAGCCGACCTGGCGGCCCTTGCCGGTCAGTTCGCAGATGCGGGACATGTCTCTAACTCTCGCTCGAAAAAATTCTGTGGCCGTAGAAACGGGAAGGCGCGCCCTTAGCGATTCCTTGCGGGAAGGTCAAGTTGCGCACAGCTTTTTGAAGGTCAGATCGTGATCCGTACATGCTGATCGGCTCCCGTTCTGTCTTCTTTGTCTGCCGCATTTTCTCAATCGTCAGGTGATTCCACCTGACTTGAAAATGCTCTAGCGCTTGGTCATGACCCGCTGGCCCTTGCCCGAATACATGCAACTCGCCCTGGCGCAAGCCCGTGAAGCCGCCGATTCCGGCGAAGTGCCCATCGGCGCCGTCGTGGTGAAGGATGGCAAGGTCATCGCCGCTGGCCGCAACGGCCCGCGCAAGCGACACGATCCCACCAGCCATGCCGAAATCGAGGCGATTCGCGCCGCCGCGCTGATTCTCGGCAACGAGCGGCTGGAAGGGTGCGAGCTTTGGGTCACGCTGGAGCCTTGCGCCATGTGCGCCGGCGCGATCGCCCACGCCCGCATCGCCCGCCTCTATTACGCCGCCGCCGATCCCAAGGGCGGCGCGGTGGAACACGGCGCGCGCGTGTTCGAGCACGCCCAGTGCCTGCACAAGCCGGAAGTCTATTCGGGAATGGGCGAATCGGAAGCGGCGGACCTGCTGCGCCGCTTTTTCCGCGAGCGCCGTTAAAGCGGCGTGAAATCCAGGCCGATGTCGGCGGCAGGTGCGCTCTGGGTGAGGCGGCCGACCGAGACGTAAGTCACCCCCGAAGCGGCAATGGCACCGATGGTGGATAGGTTCACCCCGCCCGAGGCCTCGGTCGGCACCCGCCCGGCCACAAGCGCCACGGCCTCACGAAGCATGTCCGGCCCCATGTTGTCGAGCAGCAGATGATGCGCACCGGCGGCGATGGCCGGTTCGATCTGGTCGAGGTGGTCCACCTCGCAGATGATCTGCGCGACGCCCGCCGCCCTGGCCCGCGCGACCGCCGGGCCGACGCCACCCGCCACGAGAACGTGGTTGTCCTTGATCATGGCCGCGTCCCATAGCCCCATGCGGTGGTTGCGGGCGCCGCCCATGCGGGTGGCGTACTTTTCAAGGTGGCGCAGGCCGGGGATGGTCTTGCGGGTGTCGAGCAGGGCCGCGTGGCCCGCCATGGCGTCCACATAGGCGCGGGTCATCGTCGCGATGCCGGAGAGGTGCTGGACGGTGTTGAGGGCGCTGCGCTCGCCGGTCAGCATGGCCCGGGCGTTGCCGGTGAGGCGCATGAGCTTGGCGCCAGGATCGACGCGCGCGCCTTCCTCGACGAGGATCTCGATCTCCATCGCGGGATCCAGCTTGCGGAAGAAGGCTTCTGCGATCGGCAGTCCGGCGACGGTGATCGCATCGCGCGAATCCATCATGCCGGAGAACCGCGCATCGGCCTCGATCACGCTTTCGGAAGTTACGTCACGGCCCCCGCCCGGAAGGCCCATGCCGAGGTCTTCGGCAAGCGTTGCATCGACGAAGGCGGCAAGGTCGAAACCGGGGATCGCGAAAGTGCTCATGGCCTGCGTCTTTCGCGCGTTCGAATCGGAATGTCGAGAGGTGAGCGAGACCTGGCCTGCGGTCCCGGATCAGGTCCGGGACGACGAAAAAGGGGCGGGGAGATCCTCTCTCCCCGCCCCTTTCGAAATCAGGCTTTACGAGATCAGTGGACGAAGCGGGCGATTACGTCGCGGTAGGAGCGGCTGACCTTCACCTGCGCGCCCGAGTCCAGCACCAGGAAGCATTCGCCGTTGGTGTGCGGCTTGACCTGGCGGACCTGGTTGAGATTGACGATGGTCGAGCGGTGGACGCGCTGGAACACGCGCGGGTCCAGGCGGCGCTCGAGATCCTTCATCGTTTCGCGCAGGATCAGCGAGTTGTCGGCGGTGCGGATGCACATGTAGTCGCCGGCGGCTTCGATATGCTCGATCGAATCGACATCGATGCGGAAGATCTGGCCACGATCCTTGATGTTGATGAGCTTTTCGTAGCGATCAGCATTGGGATCGGTTTCCTCGGGGATGTGCTCGATGGCGTCGGGCGCCACTTCGGCCAGCACCGTCTTGAGCTTTTCCGCTTCGTCCGACGAACGCTTCTCGGCCAGGCGCTGGCGCACGCGGGCCAGGGTGTCGTCCAGCTTGGTCTCGTCCACCGGCTTCATCAGGTAGTTCACGGCATTCGCTTCGAAGGCGCGGACGGCGTGTTCCTGATAGGCGGTGACGAAGACGAACAGCGGCGGCTCGATCTCCATCACGCCCTTGACTACCGAGAAGCCGTCGAAACCGGGCATCTGGATGTCGAGGAAGACGAGATCGGGCTTTTCGGTCTTGATCTTGCGGATGGCCTCGCGGCCGTTCGAGCAGGTATCGATGATCTCGACGTCCGGGTACTTCTCCAGGCGAAGCTGAAGGCCCTGGATGGCAAGTTTCTCGTCGTCGACGAGGATGGTGCGAATGGTCATCAGTTACGTTCTCCGGCCCGGCTAACGCTTGTGGGCCAAATATGTTTCATCGCGCGGCGAAAACGGTCTGCCGCGGCTGCTCGGGCATGTCTTCCGGGGTGGGTTGGCGTTCGGCGGGAAGTTCGATGAGCACGGCAAAGCCGCCTTCGATCGGCTCTATCGTCTCGAACCGGTGATGTTCGCCGTAAGCCTGGGAAAGACGGTCGCGGATATTCGCCAGGCCGACGCCAGTGGAGACCGGCTCCCCTCCATCGTAAGTCATACCCGACAACCTGTTGTCCGTCGTCGGACTTTGCAAGCCCGGTCCGGTGTCCGAGACGGTGATGCGAAGCATCGGCCCGATGAGTTGCGCGGTGATGGTGATCTCGGCCCCGGATTCCTGCGGAGTCACGGCATATTTGATCGAGTTTTCGACCAGCGGCTGGAGCAGCAGCGAAGGCAGAAGGCAGGTCTCGGTTTCCGGATCGATATGGAACGTGGTGCGCAGGCGTTCCTCGAATCGCATGAGTTCGATGTCGAGGTAGAGTTTCAGGGTCTCCACCTCGGTCGCCACGGTCACGCGGGCCGAGGGCTTGTTGATCAGCGTATAGCGCAAAAACGAGGACAGCCGGCTGAGCATGGCATTGGCCGGCTCGGTCTGCTTGAGCAGCACCAGGGTCGAGATCGAGTTCAACGTGTTGAACAGGAAATGCGGGTTGAGCTGATAGCGCAGCATGGCAAGCTGCGCCTGCGTGGCCTGATTCTCCAGCCGGATCAGCTGGTCGTTCTGCTCCTCCACCTGGAGATAGAAGTTGATCGCGTAGTAGAGCGCCGACCAGGCCCCCAGCAGCGTGGCGTCCAGATAGAAGATGCCGAGAAACAGCTGGGTGAAGCTGGAATCGCTGTCCGTGCGATAGAGCGAGACGACCCAGGCGTCGATGAAGGCATGAAGGCCCACCGCAAAGGGCAGGATCAGCGCGGTGACGCCCCAGGTTATCAGCGCCCTCCGGGTGATCAGCGAGCGGTAGACGACCGAAAGCACCAGCGAGATCGAGAAGCCGGTGACGGTCGCGATCAGCACCAGGACCAGCGAGGACAGGGGCTGGGCATTGGCGATCGTCGACATGGTGCGAAGCAACATCGCACCGCTCCACCCGACGAACTGAAGGCGCCAGAAGGCCTTGTCCTTGTTGGCGAAGAACGGAATGGGCTGGATCGGCAGGACGCTCATCAGCGCTTCCTAGCCGAAATCTTGGCGAAGCGGAAACCGTCGAAAATAGCGCCGCGCTCTGCGTCAGCTCTTCTTTTCGCCGCCCCTCGCTTCGGCGACCGCCTGCGACAGCTGATCGACGCCGACCGCGCCGGAGATCAGCCGCTCTCCCGCGACCCAGCTCGGCGTGCCGCTGAAACCGAGCCTCTGGGCGATTTCCAGATTGCGCGAAAGCTCCTGCTCGACGGCGGGACCGGCGGCCACCTTGCGCGCACGCTCCAGGTCGAGGCCGGCCTTCTGCGCGGCGGCCTCTATGCTCTGGCCGTCTATCTGGCCCATGGCGAACATGGCATCGTGGAACTGCGGGAACTTGCCCTGCTCGGCGGCGGCGAGCGCCATCCTGGCGGCGGCGGGGCTCTCCGGGCCGATGATCGGCAGTTCGCGCACGATGATGCGCAGGTCCGGGTTGCTTTTCAGGAGCTGCGCCACGTCGGGCAAGCTGCGGCGGCAGTAGCCGCAGGCATAGTCGCTGAATTCGACCAGCGTGACCTTGCCGTCGGGATTCCCCAGCACGGCTCCGGGGAACGGCGTCTCCACGTTCTGGCGAACGCCGGCAAGTTGCTGGCTGGCCTGCTTGCGCTGCAGGTTCTCCATCGCCTGCGGCAGGATTTCGGGATGTTCGAGGATGTAGTCATGCACGACCTTCTCCACCGCGACGCGGCCGCCGAACCAGCCGCCGATGCCGACCACCGCCACCAGGCATCCTGCGATCGCTGCGAACTTCGTGCCATTACCCATCGTCGTCGATAATCCTGTAGGAGTGAGCCTCGCCCTTAGCGGAGCGCAGTTGCGGCGGCCATAGCCCGCGCCGTTAATCCCGGTTCATCGGCGCTTCTTGCGTTCCAGTTCGGCGCGCGCCTGCATCTCGATGTCCTGCGCCCGCAGCCAGTCGGGCGAGCCGCTGGGCAGGCCCGCCTCGGCCGCCTGCGCGCTTCGCAGCGCAGCATCCATCTGCCCTGTGAGCGACTGCTGCTCGGCGCTGGCCAGGCGAGCGCGCGGCATGTCGCCGTTCGCGGCATAGATCGCGCCGAGCTGATACCAGGCGAAGGGGTTCTCCCGATCGCGCGCCACGGCGTTTTTCAGCACGGTCTGCGCCTCGGCGAGATGGGCCTGGTCCTCGGTGGCGATCAGGGCATGGCCGAACAGGGTGGCGATCAGCGGCTGGTAGCCGGTCAACTCGGTCGCCTTGCGCAGCGGCACCAGCGCTTCCGCCGCCTGCCCCGACTCCAGCAGGATCTGGCCCCTGAGTTCCAGGAAATAGGGATCGGCGGCATTGACCGCGAGCAGTGCATCGGTCTCGGCGCGGGCGCGGTCGAGCTGCGACTGGCGGTGATAGGCATAGGCACGGGCATAGTGCGCGGGCACCGAGTTGTCGGTCTCGGGATAGATGCGGAACACGTCGCGCGGCTCGGCCAGATAGCCGAAGAGCTTGGCCTTGATGCGGACGAAGCGCTGCTGGATCTTGGGATCGTCCGGCCTGGTCCAGGCCGGATCCTTTTCGTAGACGTCCTGGAGCGTCTGGATGCGGTCTCCGGTGAGCGGGTGGGTGGAGTAGAACTCGTCCCCGCTCTGCGGGCGGTAGCCGTAGCGGAATTCGAGGTTCTGGAGCTTCTTGAAGAACTCCAGCGAACCGCGCCCGCTGATGCCGGCGGCGGAGAGATATTGCGCGCCCGCCGCGTCGGCAGAGGCTTCCTGCGAGCGATTATAGGCCAGATACTTGCCCATGGCCGCCTGCTGCCCGGCCATGATCACGCCCATCGCCGCCTCGCCCGCGCCGGCCGCCGCGGCGGCCGCGCCGAGCAGGAGCGAGAGGATCGAGATATTGGAAGCTGGCCTGGCGCCCTGGTTGAGCACGGCGTGGCCGCCGGTGACGTGGCCCAGCTCATGCGCGATCACGCCCTGCACTTCAGCGGCGGTATCGGCCTGGTTGATCAGCCCGCTGTTGACGTAGACCGCCTGCCCGCCGGCGACGAAGGCATTGACCGAGGAATCGTTGATGAGGACGATATCGACGTGGTTCGGATTGAGCCCCGCCGCCGTGATCAGCGGCTTCGCCATGTCTTTCAGCAGGGCCTCGGTCTCGGCGTCGCGCAGGATCGACTGCGCGCTGGCCGGCACGACGGACCAGCCGAGCAGTGCCAGGAAACTCAGGAGGACTGCGGCAATTCGCGCGAAAGGCATGGTCTCTCTTGGGGCCTCTTGGCCTGAACGGGCGCTGAAGGCGGACCCTTGCTGATAGAGGCGCCAGCCTAGCGCCGCCCTTTCCGCTGGCAAGAGCGCTGTTCGGCTCGGTTCAGCCCAGCAAGTGTCGCGCCGCCTGGTCGATCAACGCCTCGTCATCCGACACTTCGCCCAGCAGGAGCAGTTCGCCGCGCTCGTTGCGCCGGGCGACGAGCACGGCGAACTCGCCGGCACGGCAGAGATCTTCCGCCGATCGCGGCGGCAGCGCGCGCAGACGCTGCGCCGTTGGCCTCTCCATCGGAGCAGGGCTGCGGCCGTCCGCCGGACCGTCCGCCCATTCGGTCATGGGCGTGGATCCGAAGGCCGCCGCGCGCTGCGAAGAGGGAAGCGGGGCAAAGTCGTCATCGGTCGCGGCCTCGGGGAAGTCGGGCCGTTCCTTGCCGTTGATGACGCCGAGAATGGCATCCACCGTCACGCCATCGCGGGAGAACGGCAGCAGGATGCCGCGACAGAGGATCTGCACCCCCTGCCGGTTCACGAATGCATCCTCGAACCCGACGGGCGCCCGGTTCGCGAGGACTTCGCCGTGACGATCGGTTATCCGTGCCAGCAGCGAGTGGCCCGGTATATCGTGCAAGGCCCGCATCGGGCCGGATATCCCGGCTTCCCTTGCCAGCGCCGAGCCCAGCCAGACGATCGCCGGACGGTCTGCCCTTTCGCCAAGATCGAGCAGGACGCCGTGGGGGCCGAAGTCCGGCAAATCGGCGGGAACAAGGTCGGCGAAATCGGGATAGGCGCGGCTTCCCAAGCGGCTCGCCCAGAAATTGTAGGCGCGCACCTGCATGCGGCGCTCTTGCCGTTCCAGGAGGAGGTCTTCGGCCGATCCGCCGCTTGCGCTGTCCATCGATACCCCCGTTGCTCCTGCCGCCTCCTTCTGGGGCTGCAGGGTGAAATAAAGTTTAAGCCGGGATGCCCCGGCTATTTCGGGCGGATCACGCCCTCACCCAGGCGCGGCAGCGGGGCGATCATGCGCAGCACTGCAAAGGACAGGATCAGGAACACCGAGGCGGCGTGGAGCGCGAACGGCAGGCTCCGCACGTCGGCGACCATGCCCCAGGTCCAGGCGCCCAGTGCCATGCCGCCGAAAGTCGCAGCCTGGTAGATCGACAGGCAGCGCCCCAGGATCTCGTCGGGCGAGCGAAGCTGGACGGCGGTGTTGAGCGTGGTCAGGATCAGCACCCAGGCACTTCCCGCCACGACAGCGGCGGGAAAAGCCTGGAACAGTTCGGCGGCGGCGGCCAGAACCCAGAACGAGAAGACGAACATGGCCGAACCGAGCGCCAGGATGCCCTCCAGGCCCATGGCGTGGCGGATGCGGCCGATGAAGGGGGCGGTGGCGATCGATCCGATTCCGAACAGCCCGAGCATGACGCCGAAGTCGATCTCCGTCCCCCGCATCGGCCCGCTGACCACGGCCGGCAGCAGTCCCTGGTAGGCGGCAAGGCTGAAACCGAGCGCGAAACCGCGAATAAGCAGGCGCCGCAAGGGAGCGTTGCCGAAGCAGTAGCGGATGCCGGTGGCGACCGCGGGCAGGATCGGCCGCCGGTCGATCTGCCGCGCCGCGGGGCGCCACCAGAGCAGGACCACGATCAGTCCGATATAGCTCATCGCATTGATCGCAAAGGCGAAGGATGCATCCCACAGCGAAATCAGCACCCCGCCCAGGGCAGGCCCGATCGAGCGGGCGATGTTGAAGGAGATCGAATTGAGCGCGATCGCCTGCGGCAACTGGTCGCGGGGAACCTGCTGGCGCACCGAGGCCTGCCACGCGGGCGAGTTGAGCGCCGTGCCCGTGCCCACGCTGAGCGTGAAGGCCAGCAGCAGGAACGGCGTCAGCCAGCCCAGCCAGCTCATGATCGCCAGCGCGGCCGAGACCACCAGCATGCCGATCTGCGCTGCCAGCATCACCAGCCGGCGATCGTAATTGTCGGCAATCGCCCCGGCAAAGACGCCGAAGAGCATGATCGGCACGGTGGCCGAAGCCTGCACCAGCGACACCAGCTGGTGCGAGGGCGTCAGTTCTGTCATCAGCCAGGCGGCACCGACGCTCTGGAGCGTGCCGCCGATGTTCGAGAACAGGTTGGCGATCCAGATCGCCCGGAACACCGGATAACGGAACGGCGAAAAGGTGCCATGCACGGGCTGGGCCACGAGCCCCGTGGTCGCCGTTTCGACGACGTCCCTGGCGATGTCCTCTTCCCTCGTCACGAACCGGGGTTAGGCTGCGGCGCCGATGACGGCAAGGCTGCGTCCTTCCTCAGAGCAGATATCGCATCTTGATCACCATGCGGGTGTTCTCGGCCCCGACGTCGAAGGCGGCCTTCTCGAAGCGCGGCGGCCCCATGCGCACCGGCGCATCGCGCGAGAAGCCGAAGCCCTCGCGCGGGATCATCAGCGCGGTATCCAGCTTGCCGTTGGCGTTTTCGTCATGGACCAGGGAGATCGCATAGCGTCCCTCCGGCACATGTCCGAAGTCGATGTGCACCTCGCCCCGCGCCGGAACCGTCAGCTTGCGCGCCTGGGGATCCTTGTCGCAGTTCGGGAACGTCTGCGGATCCGTGGTGAGACAGGCCAGGACCTGCCCTTTCTGCGAGCGCAGCCCCGTTACCGAGGCGGTAACGTCGGACTGAACTCCGGTGGCGCCGAGAACCAGCGGCGCGGATAAGGCAAGCGTCAGGGCGCCGAGACGCCCCGATCGGTGCCGCAAAGATGATCCCAGAACCGGAAATAGAGGCCGTAGTTGCATCGATAAAGCTCGTGATGGCGGTGATGGTGACTGGCCGTGATCAGCCAGTTGCCCAGACGCGAGTGGACGAGGCGGCGGGGAAACATCTCCCAGCCCATGTGATTGGCGATGCCCATGACCGTCATGATGGTCAGGACCAGTCCCAGCACGCCGACATGGATCGGCACGACGAACACCAGCGCCGGGACGACGACCGCGCCGGTCACGGCTTCCAGCGGGTGGAAGCTCATCGCCGCCCAGGCGGTGGGCGGACGGCTGGCATGGTGGACGGCGTGCATCAGCCGGAACACGCGCGGCCGGTGCATCCAGCGATGGGTCCAGTAGAACCAGGTATCGTGCAGGAAAAGGTAGAGGAACAGCGAGACCGGCATCCACCACAGCGGCCGGGCGAGCGGGTCTTCGTAGATGAGGGTCCAGCCATGCGCCTGCCACCCCCAGGCGACCACGCCCGCCGGGATGCCGTAGATCGCCGAGGAGGCGAGCGACCAGCCGATCTCTCCGCGAATCTGGCGGTTCATTCCGGTATAGAGCCCCGGCCTCACCCGCGCGGTGATCCAGGCGAACAGGCCCGAAGTGCCGAGATAGCGCAGGCCGACGATCGCCGTCATCGTGATGGCGGAGACGCAAAGCGCCCACAGACCGGGACCGGAAATCGCTGGCATCGAGGGGCTTATGCTCCGGGGTGGGGCGAGAGGCCAGCCGAATCTCGCTGCAAGGTCACGATCCCTGCCACAATCTCACTCGTCGTTCTGAAGCTGGTTCAGGATGACGGAACGGTGAACCGCGTATCGCGTACGGCTGCCCCCTCCCTTCAATCCAAAGCGACCCGGATCGGCGGCAGCACGTCCATCCCCGCCGCGCCGGCTTCGTCCACGAGGCCTTCGGGATCGGGATGAATAAGGATCTCCGTATCCGGAAATTCCGCCGCCAGCCGGTGCTCCAGCTCGTCCATCACCCGGTGGGCCTCGCGCACGGTCATCTCGGGATCGACCCAGACATGGAACTGCACGAAGTCCCGGTTGCCAGAGGTTCGCGTGCGCATATCGTGGACGCCGGTGATGTCGGGATGGTGCGCCAGCACCTGGAGAAAGCGGTCCTTCTTCTCCTCGGGCCACTCATGATCCATCAACTGGTCGAGCACGTCCTGCGAGGCTTGCCAGGCGCCCCAGGCGAGCCATCCGGCGATCCCGAGACCGAACAGCGGGTCCGCGCCCTTCAGCCCGGCATAGTGCTCCAGGACCAGCGCGACGATCACCGCCACGTTGAGCAGGAGGTCCGACTGGTAGTGGACGCTGTCGGTCTGGATGGCGATGCTGCCGGTGCGGCGCACGACGTGACGCTGCCAGGCGACCAGGCCCAGAGTCAGCGCGATCGCAACGCCGGAAACGGCGATGCCGCTGCCGGCGCTCTCCACCCGGCTGCCCGCGACGAACTCCTCCACCGCGCGGCTGGCGATGGCGAGGGCCGAGATCGAGATCAGCACGATCTGGAACATAGCCGCGATCGCCTCGGCCTTGCCGTGGCCGAAACGGTGCTTGTCATCCGCCGGCTGCGCGCCGATCCAGACACCGAGCAGCGTGGCGATGCTGGCCACCAGATCGAGCGTGGTGTCCGCCAGGCTGCCAAGCATCGCCGTGGAGCCGGTGGACCAGGCCGCCCAACCCTTCAGGCCGAGCAGCAGCACGGCCACGCCGATGCTGGCGAAAGCGGCGCTGCGCGTCAGTTTGGCGTGTTCGTGCAAGTTTGGGCTCAAGGATAGAGAAGCGAGCTGACCCAGCCGCCCGGCGCATCGTCATGGCGCACGAAGCGGCGGCGTTCATGAAGGCGGTAGGGCCGGTCCTGCCAGAACTCTATGGCGGCGGGCACCACGCGGTAGCCGGTCCAGTGCGCGGGGCGCTCGATCTCGCCTTCCGCGAACCGCGCGCGGGCATCCTCGTAGCGGGTCAGGAAGGTCTCGCGGCTGTCGAGCAGGGCCGACTGGTCGGAAGCGAGCGCGCCAAGCTGCGAATCGCGGGCTCGCGAATGGAAGTAGGCATCGGCTTCCTCTGGCGTGACCGGCGTCAGTTCGCCCTCGATGCGGATCTGGCGGCGCAGGCTCTTCCAGTGGAACAGCAGGGCGACGTGGGGATTGACCGCGATCTCCTGCCCCTTGCGGCTATGGCCATTGGTGTAGAACACGAAGCCTTCCGGCCCGTAGCCCTTGAGCAGGACCATGCGCACCGACGGCAGCCCGCCCGGCGTCGCGGTGGCGAGGGCCATGGCATTCGAATCGTTGGGCTCGGTCTCCCGCGCCTCGTCGTACCAGACCTGGAAGAGGGCGAAAGGATCGCCGTGGGGGATGACTTCGCGCGCCTGTTCAGCTTCCATCTTCGCTTCCTGAATTGCCTGCCCAAAATACGTACCTGGCCACTCTCCACCGGAAACTGCCGATATCGCGGCATTTCTCGATGGCATTCGGGCATAGGGCCAGTGCATAGACGCGCCGCCGGAAGGAGAAAAGCACCGCTTGCCGTCCGGCTCGTCCACACCTAGCTAGGATGCCATGGCAGCAGACCCTTATTCCACCCTTGGCGTATCGCGCACGGCCAGCGAAAAGGACATCAAGTCCGCCTATCGCAAGCTGGCGAAGGAACTCCACCCCGATACCAACAAGGACAACCCCAAGGCCGCGGAGCGTTTCTCCGAGGTGACCGGCGCCTATGACCTGCTTTCCGACAAGGACAAGCGGGCCCGGTTCGATCGCGGCGAAATCGATGCCGAGGGCAATCCCATGGGCTTCGGCGGGTTCGGCGGCGGCAGCGGCGGGTTCGGCGGAGCCGGGTTCGGCGGCGGTCCCGGCGGGCAGCGCGGCTTCTCCGGCGGGTTCGGCGGCAACGACGGCATCGACCTGGAAGACCTGTTCGGCGGCATCTTCGGCGGCGGCAACCAGCGCGGTGCCGGCGGTTTCGGCGGCATGGGCGGCGGTGGAGCCCGCACCCGCGCCGCGCCGCGCGGCGGCAACGTGAACTACCGCCTCTCGGTCCCGCTCCCCGACGCGGCAGAGCTGAAACCCCAGCGAATCACTCTGTCGGACGGCAAGACGATCGACCTCAAGCTGCCGAATGGCCTTGAAGACGGCACCCAGATGCGCCTTGCCGGCAAGGGCGAGGCTGGACCCGGCGGCGCAGGCGATGCCATCGTCACCATCCAGATCCAGCCCCACGCCTTCTTCCGCCAGGACGGCGACGACTTGCGCGTGGACCTGCCGATCACTCTTGACGAGGCGCTGCATGGCGGCAAGGTCAAGGCTCCCACGGCGGCTGGCGCGGTGATGCTCTCGGTTCCCGCCGGTGCCAGCTCGGGCAAGGTCCTGCGCCTCAAGGGGCGCGGCATGACCCGCAAGGACGGTTCGCGCGGCGACCTGCTGATCAGCCTGCAGATCGTCTTGCCCGAAAGCGACGCCGATCTCGCCAAGCGGCTGGAAGGCTGGAAGGATGCGCGCGACGTGCGCGCCAAACTCGGAATCTGACGGGGAAGGGCGAGCATGGTCTTCCCTTTCGCCCTTCCTGATTTCCTCCGAGATTTGAACATCCTGCCCGCAGCGTCTATCGCCGGCCGGTGAACGCCGCCCCGCCGCCAGAAACGACAACGCCTGCCGCGATAACGCCCGAGGACCGGCGCCGCGCCGCCCTTCGCTGGAGGGAAATGGGCTGGAGGGAATTGGGCTGGCAGGAAATGCAGGACCGGTTTCCCCGGCCCGATCCCTCCAGCCGCGCCTATGTCGTGGTCAAGCGGGTCGTCGCCGGAACCTGGGAAGACGGCTTCATCCACGCCGGCAACTTCGCCTACATGACGATCGTGGCGCTGTTTCCCTTCTTCATCGCGCTGGCCGCCATCTATTCCGCGCTGGGCGAGCAGGGACAGCTGGAAAGCGCCATCCATGCCGTGCTCAACGCGCTGCCGCCGCGGGTGGAGGATGCCCTCGCCCCGGTCGCCCGCGATGCCGTGGCGGCGCGGCACGGCTGGCTGCTGTGGGTCGGCGGCGTGCTCGGCCTGTGGACCGCGACCAGCCTGATCGAGACCATCCGCGACCTTCTCCACCGCGCCTACGGCACGACCAAGACCCTGCGATTTTGGCGAAACCGGCTGGCATCTACCGGGCTGATCTTCGGATCGGTGCTGCTGCTGCTGCTTTCCCTGTCCTCGCAAGTGCTGATTTCGCTGATCGAGGATGTGGTGCTGACGCTGTTTCCGGCACTCAAGGCCTTCAACTACCAGATCGGCATATCTCGCGCCGTCACCGCGGGCACCCTGTTCGCCTCGCTTTACGCCTTGTTTTTCCTTTTGACACCGGGGCGTTATCAGGCACGGCGATATCCCAAGTGGCCCGGTCCCCTGCTCGTTGCGGGCTGGTGGCTGGGCGCTGCCTGGGTGCTGCCGAAAGTGTTGCGCAATTTCATCGCTTACGATTTGACGTACGGAAGTCTCGCCGGAGTGATGATCGCGCTTTTCTTTTTCTGGGTTGTCGGACTAGGGATGGTCGCGGGCGCGGAACTCAACGCCGCCCTTGCCGTCAGTCCCGAGGAGCAGGAGATGCTTGCCGGGCATCCGGACGGGAAAAGCAGCGCCGCTGCACAGAACAACGAAGTACAGGAAGAACAAGAATGACCGGTCTGATGCAGGGTAAACGCGGCCTGATCATGGGCCTTGCCAATGACAAGTCCCTGGCCTGGGGCATCGCGAAGAAGCTGCACGAACAGGGCGCCGAGCTGGCCTTCTCCTATCAGGGCGATGCGCTGGCCAAGCGCGTGAAGCCGCTGGCCGAAAGCCTCGGCAGCGATTTCCTCATCGATTGCGACGTTTCCGACATGGCCGCGCTGGACGGCGCCTTCGAAAAGCTGGCGGAGCGCTGGGAGACGATCGACTTCGTCGTCCACGCCATCGGCTTCTCGGACAAGAACGAGCTGCGCGGCAAGTACGTCGACACCAGCCTCGACAACTTCCTGATGACGATGAACATCTCGGCCTATAGCCTCGTCGCCGTCACCAAGCGCGCGGAACCGATGATGCGCGAGGGCGGCTCGATCCTGACGCTGACCTACTACGGCGCCGAGAAGGTCGTGCCGCACTACAACGTCATGGGCGTGGCCAAGGCGGCGCTGGAAACCTCGGTGAAGTATCTCGCCAACGACCTCGGCCCGCAGAACATCCGCGTCAACGCGATCTCGGCGGGGCCCGTCAAGACCCTGGCCGCCAGCGGCATCGGCGATTTCCGCTACATCCTGAAGTGGAACGAACTGAACTCGCCGCTGCGCCGCAACACCACGATCGAGGATGTGGGCGGCTCGGCGCTTTACTTCCTGTCCGATCTGTCGGCGGGCGTTACCGGCGAAGTCCACCATGTCGACTCGGGCTATCACCTCGTCGGCATGAAGCAGGAAGACGCACCGGACATTGCGCTGAGCTGATCGACGCGATCTGGATTGAAAAGGGGTCGGGAGGAAACTTCCGGCCCCTTTTTCGTGCTGCCTCATGCTCGACATCCCCATCTTACCGACGGTTTCTGGGGATACCTCGGGACTGTCCACCAGCCTTATCCCTCCCCGATTGCCTTGAACAAGGATAGAACATAAAAAGAACAAATGTTCGATTCGAGTCGCCTCAAACCCGCTGCCAGTCTGGTGCAGCCAAGCCTGGAGGGTTGGCCGGATGCGCCTTTGCGGCAGGACGGGGTGCATGAATTCTATGCCGCCGGCGAGCAGGACGGCGCTGCTGCACTGGCGCTCGGACTGCTCTGCGCGGTCCAGGCACGCCGGAATGGAGAGCCGTCGCTCTGGTTGCGCCTGGCGAAAAGCAGACAGGCCCGGCAGCGTCCTTATGCCCCCGGCCTGGCCGAACTGGGCATAGACCCCGCGACAATGGTCCTCATGCGCCTGCCCGATCTCCAGAGCCTGTTACGTGCGGCCATCGACTGCGTTCGCCATGGCGGCGCGGGGGCGGTGGTGATGGAGATGGACGGGCGCGCGCCGGCCTTCGATCTTACCGCGTCCCGGCGCCTCGCCCTGGCGGCGGAGCAGAGCGGCACCATGGTCATGATCGTGCGCAGCGGCGCCGACCCCACGCCCAGCGCCGCCCATACCCGCTGGCAGGTCGCCAGCGCCCCTTCGGTTCCCCTACCGGGCAATGCGCCGGGCGGTCCGGTTTTCGACGTGACCCTGCTGCGCCGTCGCGGCGGGCGCGATGGCCTCAACCTGCAACTGGAATGGGATCGTGAGCGCAGCGCCTTCCAAGCCCCAAGATCGGGCCGAGCGCCGCTATCTGGCGATAACCCTGCCCTTCCTGCCGTCCGAACGGGCGATGCGGGAAGGCGCAGCGCCGCCTGACGCGGCTTTCGCCCTCATCGCCAAGCAGCGCGGAGCGCAGCGCATCATGGCGCTATCACCCGCCGCGCTCACGCTTGGCCTGTCGGCGGGCATGATGCTGGCCGACGCCCGCGCGCAGGAACCCGATCTCGCCGCCCTGGAGCACCGCCCCGAAGCCGATCATGCCCTGCTCCTGCGCCTGGCCGAAGCCTGCGAACGCTATACCCCCACCGTCGCGCCTCACGGCGACGATGCCCTGGTGCTGGACCTCACCGGCTGCTTCGACATCCTGGCCATGGATGAGACCGGGGTCCGGGACGATCTCGTCGCCCGCCTGTCCCGGCTGGGCTTTCGCGCGCTGGCGGCCTGCGCGGGAACCCCGGATGCCGCCCTGGCCCTCGCCCGGTTCGGCAAGCGATCCGTGCGCGAACTGCCGGTGGCGGCGCTGGGGCTCGAAGGCGATGCCCACCTCGCCCTTGGGCGCGCCGGGCTGCGCACCATCGGCCAGCTCGCCGATCGCCCCCGCGCGCCCCTTGTGGCCCGGTTCGGCAAGGCCATGTCCATCGCGCTTGCCCATCTGCTGGAAGAGCAGGACCGGCGCATCACCCCGCATCGCGCCCTGCCCCCGATCTGGGTGGAGCAGCGTTTCGCCGAGCCGATGGCCACGGTCAAACCCCTGCTCGGCGTGATCGAACGGCTGGCGGGACAGGCACGCGACCTGCTCGTGGCGCGCGGACGCGGGGGGCGCCGCTACGAAGTCTCGCTGTTCCGCACCGATGGCCATGTCGCCCGGCTGGCCATCGACAGCGGGTTGCCGCTGCGCGAACCCGCCGATGTCGTGCGGCTTTTCCGCGAGCGTATAGATTCGCTGTCCGACCCACTCGATCCGGGCTTCGGCTACGACCTCCTGCGCATGTCCGTTCCCTTGCACGAAGACGTGTCCGAGGGGCAGGACCGGTTGGACGAGGAGGATACCGGCAGGCCCGACCTCGCCCCTTTGCTCGACCGCCTGCAGGTGCGCTTCGGCGCCGAATGCCTTCACCGCTTCGCCCCGCGCGACGAGCACTTGCCGGAATATGCCGATCGGCTGGTCCCGGCCGCGTCCCCACGGCAACCCTGGCCCCAGCCGGAAGCGGGCGAGCCGCCCTTGCGCCCGCTGTTCCTGTTCGAGCCGCCCCAGCCGGTCACCGTGCTGGCCGAAGTGCCGGACGGTCCGCCGCGCCGGTTCGGCTGGCAGGGGCGGCAGCACCGGGTGGTGCGGCAGGAAGGGCCGGAACGCCTCGCCTATCCCTGGTGGAAGACGGTCGAGGCCACCGGCCCCACCCGCGACTACTACCGCATCGAGGACGAGGACGGCCGCCGCTTCTGGCTGTTCCGCCATGGCCTCTACGGCAGCGAGAAGGCCGATCCTCGCTGGTATCTCCACGGCGTCTTCGCATGAGTGACAAAGGGCCATCCTACGTCGAGTTCGCGACGACGACCGCCTATTCCTTCCTGCGCGGCGCGAGCACGCCGGGCGAGATGGCGCTCGCCGCCCTGAATCTCGGCCACCCCGGCATCGGCATTGCCGACCGCAATACGGTATCCGGCGTCGCCCGCGCCCTCGCCGCTCTACGGCTATTCGCGGAAGAGCAGGCAGAGGAAGGCGTTACCCTGCCCCCGTTCCGCCTCATGGTCGGCGCGCGGCTGGTCTTCGCCGACGATACTCCGGAAATCCTTGCCTATCCCAGCACCCGCTATGGCTGGGGACGACTCACCCGCCTGCTCACCACCGGGAACTTGCGCACGACCAAGGGCAGCTGTGTGCTGCATTTCAGCGACCTCCTCGACTTCCTGGAGGAGATGCAACTGATCGTCGCCACGCCCGCCTCGGACGAATTTCTATGCCGGCTCCGCGATGCCGCCCCCGGCAAGGTCTGGCTGGGCGCGACGATGCTGCGTCAGGGCCGTGACGCCCGCCGCCTCATCGCCTTGCGCGAACAGGCAGCCTCCACCGGCGTCCCGCTGATCGCCATCAACGACGCCCAGTACGACGGCCCAGAGTCCCGCCCCCTGCACGACGTCATGACCGCGATCCGCGAGAAGACCACCGTCCAGGCCGCCGGCCGCCGCCTTGCCGCCAATGCCGAGCGGCACCTGAAACCCGCCGCCGAAATGGCCCGCCTCTTCGCCGCCGCCCCCGAAGCGATCGCCGCCACCCAAGACTTCATGAACGGCATCGTCTTCAAGCTCGACGATCTGAGCTACAGCTACCCCCACGAACCCGTCCCCTATGGCTACACCCCGCAGGGCTGGCTGGAGGAACTGGTCTGGAGCCGCGCCGGCGAACTTCATCCTCAGGGCATCCCCGAAAAGCTGGACCGGCTTCTTTCCGAGGAACTCAGGATCATCGAAGGAGAACAATACGCGGCCTACTTCCTCACCGTCCACGATATCGTCCAGTGGGCGCAAGGTCAGGGCATTCTCTGCCAGGGCCGCGGTTCCGCCGCCAATTCGGCGGTCTGCTTCATCCTCGGGATCACCGCCGTCGATCCCATGAAGCACAACCTGCTGTTCTCCCGCTTCATCTCCACCGAGCGCAAGGAGCCGCCGGACATCGACGTCGACTTCGAGCACGAGCGGCGGGAGGAAGTGATGCAGTACATCTACAAGCGCTATGGCCGTGAACGGGCTGGCATCGCCGCCACCGTAATCCATTACCGCTCGCGCAGCGCCGCCCGCGAAGTCGGCAAGGCCCTGGGCCTGACCGAGGACGTCACCGCCCGCCTGGCCAGTACCGTCTGGGGCAGCTACGCTGCCGATTACGATCGCAACCGTTGCCTCGAAGCGGGCCTCGATCCCGACAACCCAACGATCGCCAGGGTCAATCGCTTCATCGGGACGATCCTGAATTTCCCCCGCCACCTCTCGCAACATGTCGGCGGCTTCGTGCTGACGCAGGACCGTCTCGACGAAACGGTGCCGATCCACAACGCCGCCATGAAGGACCGCACTTTCATCGAATGGGACAAGGACGACATCGACACGCTGAAGCTGATGAAAGTCGACATTCTGGCGCTTGGCATGCTGACCTGCATCGGCAAGGCCTTCGAATTGATCGAGACTCACATCGGCCGCCAGTACCAGCTCAGTTCAGTGCCGGGTGACGAGAAGGACTACAGGGACAACCCTCCCCATGTCCGCGCAGTCTACGAGATGCTTCAGAAGGGCGACAGCATCGGCGTATTCCAGGTGGAAAGCCGGGCTCAGATGAACATGCTGCCTCGTTTGAAGCCCAAGGAATTCTACGACCTCGTCATTCAGGTCGCCATCGTCCGTCCCGGTCCGATTCAGGGAGACATGGTGCATCCTTACCTTCGCCGCAGGCAAGGAATCGAGAAACCGGAATTTCCTTCTCCCGCCCCCCCGCATGATCCCGAAGAACTCTATGAAGTGCTCGGCAAGACCAAGGGCGTTCCGCTGTTCCAGGAACAGGCCATGCGGCTCGCCATCACCGCCGCGAACTTCTCCGATGCCGAAGCCAACCAGCTCCGCCGGGCCATGGCCACCTTCCGCAATGTCGGCACGATCGGCACCCTGCACGGCAAGATGGTAAACGGCATGGTGGCACGCGGCTACCAGAAGGACTTCGCCGAGCGCTGCTTCCAGCAGATCAAGGGCTTCGGCAGCTACGGCTTCCCGGAAAGCCACGCCCTCGCCTTCGCCCGGCTGGTCTGGGTTTCCGCCTATATCAAGCACCACTATCCGGCCATTTTCGCCGCCGCCCTGCTGAATTCGCAGCCCATGGGCTTCTACGCCCCGGCCCAGATCGTCCGCTGCGCGCAGGAGCACGGCGTCGAAGTACGCCAGATCGACGCCAACCACAGCGAATGGGACTGCACTCTGGAGCGGAGCGCGAAAGGCGAACTCGCGCTCCGCCTGGGCCTCCGACAGATCAGCGGTTTTCGCAAAAACTGGGCAGAGGGGATCAAGAGCCACCGCCCCTACGCCAACCTCGAAGACCTCGCCCGCCGCGCCCACCTGCCGCAACGTGCCCTCAACCTGCTGGCCGATGCCGACGCCTTGCGCTCGATCGGCCTGGACCGGCGCGAAGGCCTCTGGGAAGCGCGCCGCACGCCGACCGGCGAACTTCCCCTCTTCGCCGCTGCCCGCGCCCGCGAACTGGGGGAGGAACCCGATGCCGCCCTGCCCGCCATGCCGCTGTCGGAGCAAGTCGCGGCGGATTACCAGACCACCCGCCTCTCCCTGAAGGCCCACCCGATGGCGTTCCTCCGCCCGGTCTTCGCAGCCGAGGGCGTGCTGAGCTGCGCCGAATTGGCAGAAGCAAAGAACGGCAAGCGCGTGAAAGTCGCCGGCGTGGTGCTGATTCGCCAACGTCCCGGCAAGGGCAACGCCATCTTCGTCACGATGGAGGACGAAAGCGGCATAGCCAACGTGGTGATCTGGGCGCGGCTGTTCGAAATCTATCGCCGCCCGGTGATGGCGGCCCGCCTGATGCTGGTGGAAGGACTAGTCCAACACAGCCCCGAGGGCGTCATCCATGTCATGGCCCATTCCATCCATGATCGCACCCTCGAACTGAAACGCCTGTCGCATGACCACGAAACCCATCTGCAACTCTCGCGCGCCGACGAATTCGTCCGCCCTCAGCATCCCCGCAATGTGCGGATTCTTCCTCGATCGAGAGATTTCCATTGATCGACCTGATGAAAATCCGTGATTTATGAGAGACATGACCATATCCCCGCCGCTTGTCTTTTCCAAAACGGGGGTAACGATGTCGAACACGGATTCATCGAACGCGGCGATGGCAGGCCTGCTCTATCAAGCCAATGCGAAGTCCACCGGAGTGACCTATCTGCTGTGGTTCTTCCTCGGCGCGCTCGGCGCCCACCGCTTCTACGCCGGCAAAGCCGCCGGCGGCATCGTCCAACTCGTGCTCTTCCTGCTGGGCTGGTCCACGATCTGGATCTTCGGCTTCGGCCTGCTTTTCCTGACCCCGCTCGGCATCTGGGTTCTGGTCGATGCCTTCCTGATCCCGGGATGGCTGCGGCAGTACAACACCAACCTGGTCCACCGCGTCCTCGCCTGAAGCCTCAAACCGCGGGCGGCGCACGACGCCGCCCGAACAGGACGTCCCCGCCCGAAGACGGTGCTGGACATAAAAATGGAGGAATGGTGCACCCGACAGGATCATAACTCTTTCTCCGCCATTCTTCGCCGACCTTCACGACTCGCTCAGAAATCCGGGCTTGTGACAGTAACAGCCTTCGCCTATCTTCGCCCTCATTCGCCACAAACCACGATGTTATGTGGTAACGGATGAGGGAACTGGATGGGCAAGCTCAACGCCCTTGGTGTGAAGAATGCAAAGCCCGGGCGTCACGGCGATGGCGATGGGCTCTATCTGGTCGTGAAGCCCACGGGCGCTAAGTCCTGGATCCTGCGGGTGCAGCGCGACAAGATGCGCCGCGATATTGGCCTTGGTTCGCTAGCCGCCCTCACCTTGGCCGAGGCCCGTGTGAAGGCCGTCGAGCTGCGCAAACATGCCCTGAACGGTCGCGATCCTATCGCCGAGCGCGATCGTGACCGGCGCCCCATCCCCACCTTCAAGGAAGCGGCCAAGAAGACGCACGCTGCCCTCAAATCCGGATGGGTCGGGAAAAGCGCTGACGCGTTCCTCTCCTCCTTGGAAACCTATGCCTTCCCCTCGCTGGGCAACCGCCGGGTCGATACGATCGAGGCGGCCAACATCCAGAAGGTGCTGACGCCGATCTGGACCACGAAGCCCGAACTGGCCCGCAAGCTCCGTATGCGCATAGGGTGTTGATTGCCACTGAGATGTGACCCGGGGGACGTATAAATTACCATTGAGAATTGACCCATGTTTCCCTCGCCTCCGGCTGCCAGTCGGAGGGTCGTGGAGTGATCAACATGGACTTACTCAGTGTGATCCGCCGGTGGCATTTCCGGCAGAAGATCTCCATTCGCGAGATCAAGAGGCGGACCGGCCTGTCCCGCAATACCATCCGCAAATATCTGCGTTCTGACGCGATTGAGCCGAGCTTCAAGGTTCCGATCCGGCCGAGCAAACTCGACCCTTACGCCGAGAAGCTGACGGCCTGGTTGCGAGTGGAATCCAAGAAGTCCCGTAAACAAAGGCGGACTGCCAAGCAGTTGCATGCTGATCTGGTCGAGCTGGGATACGATGGCTCTTATAACCGGGTTGCCGCTTTTGCCCGACGGTGGCGGACCGAGCTGCAGTATGAGCAGCAGACCAGCGGACGTGGAACATTCGTGCCCCTGGTTTTCCAGCCTGGCGAGGCATTCCAGTTCGACTGGAGCGAGGACTATGCCGTGCTGGATGGCAAGCCGACGAAGCTACAGGTCGCCCATACCAAACTGGCGCATAGCCGCGCCTTCATCGTCCGAGCCTATCTGCTGCAGACCCATGAGATGCTGTTCGACGCGCTGACGCAGGCGTTCAGGGTGCTGGGCGGCGTGCCCCAGCGTGGGATCTTCGATAATATGAGGACTGCTGTCGACAAGAT
>NZ_ATHL01000071.1 GCF_000445125.1 Novosphingobium lindaniclasticum LE124 | reverse complement strand
GTGGCGATGCCCCGGAACTGCTTGATCCGATTGAAGAAGCGCTCGACGAGATTACGCTGGCGGTAGAGCCATGACGAGAAGCCGAAGCGCTGCTTACGGTTGGAGCGGTTGGGAATGTTGGCCCAGATGTTTCTGGCCGCGGCCGCCTCGCGAATGGCCGTGCTGTCATAGCCCTTGTCACCGAGCAGGGTGGCACCCTCGGGAATGGCCTCGATCAGCGCTTCAGCTTCGTATGCATCATGGACCTGGCCACCCGTCAGTCGCAGTCCGACAGGACGTCCATCAGCGTCGACAAGAGCGTGGAGTTTGGTCGTAAGGCCGCCCCGGGAACGTCCCATGCCATGATTGCCGGATCCCCCTTTTTGCCCGTCGCACCGTGCTGGTGGACGCGCATGCAAGTGGAATCGATCATCACCAACTCGCCGTTGAAACCGGCGGAAACCGCCGCCAACAATCGGTCCCACACTCCAGCCTTTCGCCAGCGGATGAACCGGTTGTAGCAGGTCGTCGACGGACCATAGCGTTCCGGGACCTCTGCCCACGGCGCACCAGAACGGAAACGCCAAAGTATCCCGTTCAGCACCCGGCGGTCATCGACGCGGGGCACTCCACGCGACTTGTTGGGCAGCAACGGCTCGATGATGAGCCATTCCTTGTCCGTCAGTTCATATCGCCGCCGCGTCATACGCCCTCCGTTTCCGAAGGTCGCCTGAATCATGCCAAGGCCGACAACTCAACCCGATTTATGAGTTTGCGCCCTAGCCTCACGAAGCCGGGATGCGCCGCGATTGGCGCATGCCCGTCATACTGCATTGGGCAAAGGATACCCATATGATCACCGGCACCGTAAAATTCTTCAACGCTGACAAGGGCTTCGGCTTCATCGCTCCCGAAACGGGCGGGGATGACGCCTTCGTTCACATCAGCGCGGTCGAACGCGCGGGCATGCGGACCCTGAACAAGGATCAGCGCGTGTCCTACGAACTGGAAACCGACCGTCGCGGCAAGACCTCGGCCGTCAATCTCCAGTCGGTCTGAATAAACGAGATTGGCGGAGCATTACCAGGTCCGCCAATCTTGGTTGCCGGGCGCAGGAGTAAATTTATGTCGTCGCTGGCGTTTTATCGCGAACAAGCCGATCTTCAGACAATTGCAGCGGATGCCGCAAGCCTGCCACAGGTGCGTGATCGATGTCTGCGAGCCGTGTCCGCGTGGACCGAATTGGCTGATCGAGCCCAGAAGACTGAAGATGCTCGGAAAACTAAGACCTTGGATGCCGGGGTAAAAGCGATAACCTCGGTCTTAGTGGGGCACTGAGTGAATCGAGGCAGCCCAAGGCCCTGATTTTTATGACGCAAAGCGCGTTATTGCACATACCACTACCAGAATTATGGCGCCACATGGCATGAAAAATAAGAATAATTCTGGAATCAGCTTTACCAAATTTCGTGGCGGCTATGGCATTTTATGCGATCGTGAAAGGCCTGGTGTTGAAATATCAACTTTGATTCCTATGTAATCACAATCGCCGGAATCAAAAAATAAGCGCCGGCGGATGAGAGACAATAGTGCTACCGCTTACAAGAAGGGGGAGTTACCATGGATCTCAATCGCCAGTACTTGGAGCACCAATTATCGCTCATGCGTGCAAGCGTTGCCGGAACGCGTCTTGCAAAAACGCGACACCTCGCCGCAGCTGCCGTCACCGCGTACCGGATCAGCAACCATCAATTCGGTATTGGAGCGGACGCAGCGGACGGCTGGGTCAGGAGCTCGCACAACCTAGATTTATGGATTGATTGCGATTTCGGGATCAGATCATGAGCCGCCTGCTGAACATTGATCTCCCCCCGGCAGACGTGGAGCGGCAATGCGCCGAACACCACGTGTCGATCAGTGCGATCGAACCGCTCCCGAGCGGTGGCACTCATCTTGTCTGCGTCAGGTTCGAAGAGGCAGAGGAGATGCGTCAAGTTTTCTCGGGAAAGCTGATTGCCGGCATCGTCCGGCGCTACCCCTTTTATCGCGCGCGAGGGCCGTGGTGATGACGAGCGGCCCCCTTTCCAGCGCCTCACCCGCGGAGTTGAATTAGCCATGACCCATCCGATGCTGCAATTCTCCCTCAGCTCCAACGGCGATCAATGGTATCTGGCCCGTGGAAACGGTCCCGACACAACCACGGTGGTGCATGAAGCAAACCGCGCATCAGGCGGCGCAGTCACGAGCATCTCGATTGAGGACTTCCTGCGTGTGAATCCGGAAGCGCCTGAGCGGCAGGATTTCGTGAGACTGGTCGCTGATTTGATCGGCAATGAGCTTGACGCTTACAAAGCGCGCAAGGGTGTTCAGCTGATACAACTTCGGGATACAACCGAAGAAGACGCGGCGAACGCCTTGCTCGGCGCAAAAGTGCAACTGCCGCTGACGACGCCTTACGAAGCTTTAGAGTTTTTCAACTGCATGGTGGACGTGGTGACGGGTCAGCGCGCCATTGAGGTAGAGGAAGATGCCCATCGTATTCGTCCTGGTTTTGGCAGCACTCACGGTTAGCCTCGGCAAGCGGGATACTAAAGAATCTGGCAGACTACGACATCGACACGGATCAAGGGTTGCTGCGCATCCTATGCCACCCTCAACGGGTACTCATCATTGGCAGGTCCATGAGCGACCCGATTGCGCGAGTGTCCGCTCCTGGGAATCCAGAAGGGCGCGCTAAACGGCGACAATGGGCGCGAAGCGGCTGTTTAGCGATGCCAGCCCGAACGTCGGCTATCCACCCCTCCGGGTCATAAGTGGGCCGCAGGCCGACGCTCGGAACCGGACCGGCAGGCTTGCCAAATTTTGATCGGCAATGGGTGCTAACGGCCGATAGTCCTCACCCACTCCCTCATATCAACTGCAAAACGGCTCAACTCGCTTTCATCCTCGAACACCGAGTGGCCTGCGGCATAGATTTTGGAAACACGGCGGTCCGGTCCGATCCCGGCATGGTCGAGCGCGAACTGTCCGGCGGTGACCGGGGTGGTGATGTCGTAGTACCCGCCCACCGTCATCAGCTTCATCCCCGGCTTTTCGGCCATGGCCTTGGCAAGGAACGGCGCGAAGCGGACGGTGCGGTAGACTTCGCCCCGGCCCCAGTCCCACTTGAAGTTGATGCCCAGGTTGAGTGTACGATACGTGCTCGGCAGCGCGTAACCGAGGTCCTTGCCGATATAGTCGGCGATCAGGTGGCCGGTCTCCGCGCCCAGCGTCATCGAGGGATCGTCAAAGGGCGGGTGCATATTGGATTCCGCGAGCGCGCGGGTTGCACGGCCGTCGAGTTGCCCGGTGCGCAGTCCCTTGCCGGCAAGCAGGCCCACCATGAAGGACTGCCGATCGAGTTGCAGCCCGTTCCTCGCCAGTTCCGCGGCCGAAAGCCCGATCAGTTCCGACATCCGCGCGGCGATTTCGGCGCGCTCCCCTTCGCCAAGCGAGGCACCAGCGATCAATGCGCGGGCGTAGTCGTTCTCCGCAAAAGAGCGCGCTTCCGCAAAGTGTTGTTCGACAGACCTGCCCTTGCGATCGATCGCCTGATGATACCACGCGACGGCAGCCAGCGTCGGCAGCAGCGACACGTCGGAGATCACCGGCCCGTCGTTGTCGCCCAGCGAGAGCGAGAAGAGGGCCACGCCGTCGGGCAGCGGCAACCCGGCCTTGCCCTCGGCATCGAGCATGGCCGCAGCGCGCGCCGTGCCGTAGCTCTCGCCCACCAACGCGAACGGCGCGTCGGTACGGCCATGGGCCCGGCGCCAGCGCTGGACCACGTCGGCCACTGCCGCCGCATCTCCGGAAACCGAGAACAGGCTGGATGCATCGGCACCCTTGACCGGCATCGACGCCCCCGTTCCCGGAGGATCGATGAACACCAGATCGGCGACGTCGAGCAGGCTGTGCGGATTGTTCTCCAGCCGCGCGCCATCACCCTTGCCGACGATGCGGCGCGGACCGAAGGCATTCATGTGGAGCGGCGAGGAAGAGGCACCCGGTCCGCCGTTGAAGAAGAACAGCACAGGCCGGTTCGCCTTATCGGCGCCTGCACTGCGCGCTGAATAAGCGTAAGTGACGACAACCGCCGCCGCCTGCCCCTTCGCATTAGCGACCGGCGTTTCGGTGACGATCGCATCATAGGATAGCTTCCTGCCGCCGAAGGTGCCTGAATGGCGCGTCACCACGACCTTGTCGCTGACCGCCGCGCGCTCCACCATCGGCTCCATGGCCTTCAGAAACACCGGCGGCATCGGCAGGCTCTCATCCTGCGCCAGCAGCGGAGCCGCCGGCAGGAGAGCGGCGAGAGCAAGCAGGCTGGAACGCACGAAAACGGTCTTCTTGGCGGACATTGCGTCTGGTTCCGATCAGGAGGAGTTGGCTCAGGATAAAGTCGGCAAGGCAGCGATCAGGCGCTCGATGTCGTCCATCGAGTTGAACCATGAAGGGCAGATGCGGAACCGGTTGCGGCTGAGCGTGATCGCCACGCCTGCCCGGTTCAGCGGTTCGGCCAATGTCTTGTGAGCATCCAGGAGGACGCAGGTGAGCAGCGGGCTGCGGCAATCCCGCGGCGTCGCTACCTCGTAACCCTTGGCGGGCAGCGCCTCATGCAGGCGGCGCAGCATGGGCTGGCGATGCGCCATGATCCTGTGCACGCCGAGATCGAGCAGCTTCGCCAGCGACCAGTCCAGCTGCGTCATCACCGCGTGGGAATGGGTGCCCATGGCGAACATGCCCTCGGCATCAGCACGCGGCGTCATGTCGGCAATGGTCTGTCCCGGCTCGTCATAGGGATAGACGTGCGGCTTGAAGCCATCGAGCTGATAATAACCGAACCGCTTGCGCTTGAGGCGCGCCAGCCGATCAGGACGGACATAGAGGAAGCCCAGCCCGAAATCGCCCATGAGCCACTTGTAGCTGGCCGTCGCGGCGAAATCGACGCCGCTGGTCTTGACGTCGATGGGCACGGTGCCGGCCGCATGGATGATGTCGGCATAGACCAGCGCGCCGCGTGCGTGGGCGATCTCGCAGATGCGCTTCAGGTCGTGCTCGAAACCGTTGTAGGTGGAGACCAGCGAGAGGCTGACCAGCCGCGTGTCAGGGCCGATCGCCTTTTCGTAGGCGTCGGGGTCGATGCGTCCAGCGGTTGGGCGGATCCAGCGCACGTCGACGCCCTGCTTGCCGAGTTGATCGTAGAGCCAGAACGAGCCGAAGAAATGCAGCGTATCGGTGACGACGCTGCCCTTTGCTGCTGGCAGATCGAGCGCGTCGACGATCGACTGTTCGCCGGCCGTGGTGCTCTGGATGAAGGCAAGGTCTTCCGGTGCAGCATTGATGAGGCGTGCGAAGGCCGCCTTGATCCGCACCTCTGCATCATGGCTCGACCATTCGCGCATTTCCGCACGCGACTGGAAATAGGCATCGACGGCGGCCTTGGCCAGCAGAGGCACCGGATGCATCGTGCCGGAGTCGAGATAGACTTTCGCCATCGGCGCGAAATCGCCCGGCCTCGCGAGGGAGGTGGGCAGCGCGGCAAGCGCCTCTCCTGCCACCGCCGGAGCCAAGGGCAGCAATGCCGCCCCCCGCAACAGCGTGCGGCGGCAAAGCGCGGGTTCGGAGCGCGAATCGGATCCCTGGATCATTTACGCATCCTAGGCAAAGGCTTGCGCATAAGAATTGCGCATTTCAGGTGTTTGTACGCAGCTCATCACCGCGGTGTACCAGACGACATCAGGACAATAGTGCCCTTCGTGCATAAACTTGCCTCGACATCTCGGTTAGGCTTGCCGGAAAGCAGAACCCGTGAAAGGCCGTCCATGCTCGCCAAGTCCAAACACCTGCTCGGCACCGCACTGTTTATCGCCGCGCTTGCCGCGTGTCCCCAGGCCCGTGCGGGAGGGGCGGAGAGATCCTGCGCTTCGGACGAAGCCGGTGCCTCGGCCCAGCTTGGCAGGCTGGACTACGCCGCCTGCGCCGGCACGATAGCAATCTCCGATCGGCAGGGCGCCACGCAGGCGGACCTCTTCTACACGGCCTATTTCGCAAGTCGCCCGCACCCGGAGACACGGCCCATCGCCTTCGTCTGGAACGGCGGCCCCGGCGCGGATTCCCGCCTGCTCCAGTTCCATGCGCTCGGCCCGCGAACGTTGCAGGGCACCCAACTGGCCGACAATCCGAACAGCATTCTTCCCGCAGCGGATCTCGTGTTTCTCGACCCTGCCGGAACCGGCTTCAGCCGGGCAACCTCGGACACGGCGGCCAAGAAGCTTTATTCCACAACGGCAGACAGCGACATCACCGCCACCTTCATCCTGACGTTCCTCAGGAACCGGGGCCTTGCAGGTTCTCCCGTCTACCTCGTCGGCGAAAGTTTCGGCACCTGGCGCGCGGCGAGCGTGGCGGAAACCTTGATCGAAGCCGGCCAGCCGGTCGCCGGGATCGTGCTGGTCTCCGGCGGCATCCCGATGGGGGAGGAACGCGACCGCTCACTGATGCGCGCGCTGACCCTGCCCAACCGCACCGCCACAGCCCTTGCCCTCGGCAAGCTGGACCCGGCCTTGTCGGCCCGCCCCGCCAAGACCCTTGCCGAAGCCGAGAAATGGGCACGCGACGTCTGGTATCCCGCTCTCGCCCATCCCGAAGCGCTCGACGACCGCACCCGGATACAGGTGGTGGCGGGCCTGGCGCGCTACACCGGCCTCGCACCCGCCGCGATCGACAGGCAGACGCTCTGGGTCTCGCCGCGGGACTTCCGCACGAAGCTGCTGGCTTCGGAGGGCAAGACGCTGGGCATCTTCGACATGCGCCGCACGGCGCCGCCTGCCAACGAGACGGCAGGAAATGCCGCCATCCTCGATTTCTACCGCGCGACGCTCGGCTATCGCCAGGGCCAGTATGCCGGGATCGAAATCCCGGAACTGCCCATCGGCAACGACTGGCAATACGATCAATCGCCGATCACCACGGAGTCCCTCGCCCGTGCCATGGCCGGCGAAGGTCCGCCCAGCGCCTCGCAGCCCTGGGTCCTGCGCGCCATGGAAAAGGCCCCTGCCATGCGGGTCATGGTGGCGACCGGCCTTTACGACTCCCTCAACGGCTGCGCCGCCAACCGGCAGGCCGCCGCCGATTTTCCCCGAGCCCTCTCAGAGCGGATCACCGCGCACTGCTATCGCGGCGGCCACATGATGTATGAGGAACCCACTGTGGCCGTGCAATTCGCAAGTGACCTCTCAGCCTTTATGGGCAATTCACATTCTTCCGCAAAGTGAGGCTAGAAATTTCGCGATCACACTCCGTTTCGAAATTTCAATTCAAACGCCCTCGCCCGCACAACGCACAACGCAAGCCTCTTGCTGCCCGTCTGCGCTAGTCTCTCCATCAGGGATTAGAAATGCATAGAGCACATGAGGGGTAGTTCGATGATCCAGTCACGCATGGAGAGGGTCGGCCTGGCGGCCCTTCTGGTTTCCACCGCCGCCGCCGCACTGCTGACGACACCTGCCTTCGCGCAGGACCTTGCGCCGGAAGCCGACGAGACGACCCCCACCACGGATATCGTCGTCACCGGATCGCGCATCCGCCGCGACGCATCGGACGAGACTGCCCCGCTCAATGTCGTCGACAGCCAGACGATCGCCGATCGCGGCTATATCAGCGCTTCGGAAGCGCTGAACCAGCTCACCTCGAACAGCCCCATGCTCAACCAGGCCGACGGCAGCGGCGAGGGCAGCGGTTCGGGGCAGCAGTTCCCCAACCTCTTCGGCCTGGGCGCCGGGCGCACGCTGACCCTGCTCAACGGCCGCCGCATGGTGACCAGTTCCTCGGGCCTCGGCGACGCCCAGGTCGACGCCAACATCATCCCGCTCGGCCTGTTGGACCGGGTCGAAGTGGTGCAGGGCGGCGGCGCGGCGGTCTATGGATCGGACGCCATCGCCGGCGTGGTCAACTACGTGCTGAAGGAAAGCTTCGAAGGCCTCGAACTCGATGGCCAGAACGGCATCTCCTCGCGCGGGGACTATCACACCTACAGCCTGCGCGGCACCGCGGGCAAGAACTTCGCGGGCGGCCGGGGCAATGTCGCCATCGACCTGAACTACGCCCGGTCGCCGTCGCTGATGTTCGCCGCGCGCCCGCTTTCCGCGCTCGGCCGCCTGACGGTGAGCAACCCGGCAAACACCGCCGATCCCAATGACGGTATCCCGGCACTCAAGGAACTGCTCGACGCGCACTTCTGGGAATTCAACACCAACGGCGTCCTGTTCAACACGCCCGCACCCTTCACCCGCTTCCTGACCCAGTCGAACGGCACCCCGCTCCAGTTCGATCCCAGCGGCAACGTCGTGCCCTATGATCCCGGCACCGATGTCGGCATTCCCTTCTCCAGCGGCGGACAGGGCTTCTCCTACCGCGATCTTGCGGGACTGCGCACCGGGGTGCAGCGCTTCACCGGCAACCTGATCGCGCACTACGACCTGACCGACGCGATCACCCTGCGCACCGAACTGCTCTACGCCCACACCGAGGGCACCGAGATCCCGCAGGGCCAGAGCCGCACTATCCTGAACTACGGCACCTACGCGGGGCCGGTGATCTTCACGATCGACAATCCCTTCCTGAGCGACCAGGCCAAGGCCACGCTATCGGCGGCCCGTCCGGCCTTCGCGGCCGGTGCGCCACTGTTCCTGTCCAAGTACTTCAACGACCTGACGCCGGACAACCTCCAGCGCTACAAGACCGATACCTATCGCGCCCTGCTCGGTGTGGATGGCGAGTTCTCGGCCGGCAGCCGCAACTTCTACTGGTCGGTCTCCGGTAGCTATGCCCGGGTCGACGGTTCGCAGCGCCGCTGGGAAGTCGACAACGCCAAGTACGCCAACGCCATCGACGCGGTGCTCTCGGGCGGCCAGATCGTCTGCAGCATCAATGCCGACGCCGACACCACCAATAACGATGCCGCCTGCGCGCCGATCAACCCGTTTGGCAACGGCAATGTTTCCAGCGCCGCGCAGAAGTACGTGAGCGTCCGTGCCGGTCTCGACTACCGGAACGAGCAGACAGACTTTCTCGCCACGCTTGGCGGCGACGTGGTCCACCTGCCCGCCGGCGCCGTGAAGTTCAGCGTCGCCTATGAGCATCGCGATGAGCAGGTCTCCTACAGCCCGCTCGCGGCCAACCGGCAGGGCCTGTTCGGCGGCGGCACTCTGGAAGTCGCGCAGTCCGCCGGATACAATACCGACGAGTTTTCGGGCGAACTGCTGATCCCGCTGATCGACAGTGCGATGAACGTGCCGATCGTGCGCATGCTGGAAGCCAGCGCGGCGGGCCGCCTCGTCGACAACTCGATCGCCGGCAAGGAACAGGTCTGGGATCTCGGCCTTCGCTGGCAGCCGGTGGACGGCATTACCCTGCGCGTCAGCCGCAGCCGCAACTTCCGCGCGCCGACACTGGCGATGCTCGCCGCGCCGACTGCGACGACGCTCGATTCGATCGGCTTCGATCCTTGCGATGCCGATCGCATCAGCAGCGGCTCCAACCCGTCCGTACGCTACGCCAACTGCCTGGCCGCCTTCACGGCAAATCCGGGCTACGGCGTGGAAGCGGACGGCACCAATGCCGGTCTCAGCCCTGCCGAACGCCTCGCCCGCTTCCAGGATCCGGCCGAGAACTTCCCCCGCTCCACCATCACCACCGGCGGCAACGCCAACTTGCGCAACGAGATCTCGGATACCTTCACGTACGGTATCGTGCTCCAGCCCAAGTTCATCCCCGGCCTAACGATAAGCGCCGACCGCATTGAGATCGACCTTAAGGACGGCCTCTCGGCCTTCACCACCGAGGACTTCACGGCCGCCTGCTACGACAATACCAACCCCGATCCGGCGGTCTGCAATGCGTTCTCGCGCATCGCCTCGTCCGACGGCGTAAGTCCCGGCGGCACGATCCTGACCGGCACGACCACCACCTTCAACGCCGGCGTCGTCAGGTATCGCGGCGAAGTCTACGCCCTCGACTACACGTTCGAACCCGGTCGGATCGGCGCGTTCCATGTCGGCGTGAACGCCACGCACAACACCCTGCTGACCACCTCGGTCACCGGCGAGAACTTCATCCGTACCGACAACACGTACGAGAAGCCCACGTGGGAAGGCCGCTTCAACCTCGACTGGACCAAGGGACCAGTGCGGGTGAGCTATCAGGCCTACTACCTCGACAAGACCCGGGCGGCCTACGACGCCACGATCGAAACCAACCCCAACCCTCTGCTCGACAGCAACCTGACGCATTCCATCTCGGCGCAAGTCGAGGCGGGCCGGATCACGTTGCGCGCCGGCATCGACAACTTCACCGACAAAGCCCCTTCCTACCCGCAGATCGCCTATGGCGACATCCTCGGCCGCCGGTTCTGGATCGGCGCCAAGCTGAAGATGTGACGGGTATGGCGGCGCCGGGGAACATTCCCTTCCCGGCGCCGCCGCCAACCCCGAACACTCGGCACAATCCGGCAGATACGAGACAATGGCTTCCCGCCCAGACGACCACATTGCGAAGTCCTATGCCCAATGGGTTAGGCGCTCTATCCTCCGGAACAACAATTCCCGCAGCCTTCTCGTCAGCCTGTTCGAAAGTTCGGTTCCCGAGCCGCAAGACCTGCTCCGTGACGTGCTTCTGGAGGGCTTCGCCGACGGGGTGACATCCCGCTACGCCAGCACTTTCGTGAAGGGCAACCCGTACCTCGTCGCCGCACTGGCCCGCGATTACGACGTGCGCGAGGAGCAGGTGCTTACCACCACCGGCGCCACCGGCGCGCTTTCGCTGATCTACCGCGCTCTCCTCTCGCCGGGCGACCGGGTGCTGGTGGAGAACCCCAGCTTCGAGCTGTTCGGCAGCCTGGCGCAGGCTAGGGGCGTCGGCGTGGACACCTTCGAGCGCCCGGCACCGCGCTTCACGATCGATCCAGCCGAGGTGGAGTCGAGCCTCCGCCCGGAGACGCGGATGATCGTGATCTCCAATCTCCACAACCCATCCGGCATGGCGGTGGACGATGCCACGATCGTCGCCCTGGGCGAGATCGCCGACAGGCACGACCTGATCGTGGTGGTCGATGAGGTCTATGCGCCCTACGCCGGGGACCGCCTTCGCCCGGCAGCGTCACTGGGCGCGTCCCGACGCGTCCTCTCGGTCAGCAGCCTGACCAAGATCTTCGGCCTGAGCACCCTGCGCTGCGGCTGGATCGTTGGTGACGAAAGCATCGTGACCCCGGTCCGCGAACTTGCGCAGGAAGTGGATTTCGCGATCTCCAACCTCGCCCATGCCGTATCCGCGCTGATCGTCGAGAATCCGGCACGTTTTCTGGACAACACCTTCTCCGTGCTCACCAAGGCGCGGCCGATCATAGAATCCTACCACGCCTACTGGCTTGCCGAAGGGCTGGTCGAAGGCGACCTGCCGGACAGCGGTTGCATCGCCTTTCCCCGCCTGGTCGGGATCGGGGATAGCGAGCGTTTCTCCGGCTGGCTTTCCGATCGCTGCGGCGTACTGGTGGCGCCGGGGGAATATTTCGGCGCACCCGGACATGTCCGCCTCGGCTTTGCGATGGAGCCATCGCGCCTCGATTATGGCCTTCAGGCCCTGACCGACGGCCTCCTTACCTATCGGGAAAACCAAAGGAAGCTGGAAACCTCATGAATCTCACGCCGCTGCAGCCCTTCGGTCGCAAACAGAAGTCCTCGCTGTGCCTAAGGGTGCTGACGGGGATCGCGCTTGTCGCGGCGTCAACCGGGCCCCTTCAGACACGTGCGGGCGAACCGCCGGCAGGACGGGTGCTCATCGATGTGCGGGTTTCGAAACCCGATCCCGCGCATCCTGTCCGCGCCGAGCTGGGACTTGTCCCTGTCTCGGCCGGCGCGGACAGTTCCCCGGCCAGTGCCGGCTATCTTTCCTATACCCGCAAGAACGCCGCGCCCGACCGGCCGGTGATCTTCGCCTTCAACGGCGGGCCCGGCGCCTCGGCCGCCTATCTGCACATGGGCCTGCTCGGCCCCGAGCTTGCCCATGTGCCGCAGAATCCTGCCGACACGGGCGGGACCAGCAGCTCCATTTCCGGCCCCCGCCGAATCTACGATCTTGCCGACGTGGTCTTCATCGATCCTCCGGGCACCGGCTTTTCCCAGCGTCCGTCAGGCCCCACCGCCGCGCCCTACAGCACTGTCGATGGCGATGCGAACGCAGCCGCCGATCTCGTCCGCCAGTGGCTCTCCGCCCACAAGCGACTTGCCGCGCCCGTCTACATCCTGGGCGAGAGCTACGGCACGATCCGCGCCGTCGCCATGCTCGATGCGCTGCAGAAGCAAGGCCTGGCCGCGAACGTGCGCGGCGTCGTCCTGCTTGGGCAGGCGCTCAACATGATCGAGACTTCGCAGCGGCCGGACAATGTGGTGACTTACGCCGTCTCGCTGCCGACGCTGGCGGCCATCGCCTGCTATCACGGCATGGTGAAGGCGCCCTGCACCGCCGAAAGCGTGACCGAGGAAGCCGCACGCTTCGCGCGCGAGGACTACCTTCCAGCCCTCTTTCAAGGCCGCGACCTGCCCCGGCCGGAACGCGCGCGTCTCGCCGCGCGCCTGGCGGAGCTGACCGGCATCCCCGCCGCATTCTACCTCGCCAACGACCTTCGCATTTCCAAGGAGCGGTTCCGCGTCGAGCTGCTGCGCGAAAAGGGCAAGGTCATGGGCCGCTACGACGCCCGCTACTTGGCCGACCGCCCCGCAAACGTCACCACCATGATGCCCGGCGATCCTTCGTCCTCGATCTCCGACGCTTACGGCAAGGCGATGACCGATTACCTCGCGAACACGCTCAAAGTGCCCGGCGCCGACGCCTACAAGGTGATCGCGCGCTTCGAAGGCGGCTGGAGCTACGGCAGTGAAGACTCGCCCTTCGCCGACTGGCCCTTCATGGCGACCGTAGAGCGTCACGCGGCAGCAAATGCCTGCCTGCGCCTGTTCGTCGGCACCGGCATCTACGATACGACGACCACCATCGGCGCGGCCGACTACCTGTTCGCGCAGTCCAGCCTCCCGCGTGACCGCTATCGTAACGAGCGCTATGTGGGCGGCCATGTCTTCTACTCCGACGATGGCAGCCGCGCGCGGTTCCAGTCGGATCTCGTCGGTTTCATCGGGGCGGACAACTGCCGAGGGGCAAGCCAGTGAGCGATGCGGAACAGGCCCTGCGCAAGGGCATCGGCCTTTGGGGCGTCGTCTCGCTCGGCCTCGGCACGGCGGTGGGCGTCTCGATCTTCTCGGCGGTATCGCCCGCCACCGCGCTCGCGGGACCGGGAATGCTGCTCTCGGTCGTGATCGCGGCGCTGCCGATGTATCTCATTGCCGTGAGCTACGCCTATCTCGGCTCGGCCGATCCCGTATCGGGTGCCAGCTTCGTCTGGCCCTCGCGCTATCTGCACCCGACGCTGGGCTTCTTCATCGCCTGGATGCGCATCATCGCCAACATGGGTGCGATGGTGGTGCTGGCGCTGGTACTGGTTCGCTACGTCTCGATGCTGGTGCCGCTGCCGATCAAGCCGACGATGTTCGCGGTGCTGGTGCTGGCGCTGCTGGCCAATCTCGTCGGCGTGAGCGTGGCTGCCCGCGCGCAGACGGTAATGGTCGCCGCGCTGATCCTGCTGTTCGGCCTCTTCGTGATCTGGGGCGGCGCCACCGTATCCGAACCGGCGCGTCTCGAACCCTTCCTACCCAAGGGGCTTCACGGCGCCTTTGCCGCGGCGCCGCTGCTGATGGGCCTGTTCTTCGGCATCGAGGCGGCAACCGAGGCCGGGGGTGAAGTGGCGAACAGCCGGCGCAACATCCCGGTCGGCATAGCGGTCGCCATCGGCTCGGCCACCGTTCTGTACGTCGCCGTGGCCTTCGTGGCGCTCACCGTGCTCGGTCCGGATACGCTGGCAGGCAGCGAAGCGCCCATCCTCGACACCGCCAAGCGCTTTATGGGACCGCTGGCCGTCCCGGTCATCGTGCTCGCCGCCATCGCCGCCATCGGCACCAGCCTGAACGCGATCTTCACGATGTTCAGCCGCAGCCTCTTCGCCATGGCCGAAGCAGGCGTGCTGCCCCGGTTCATCGCGCGCGTCCACCCGCGCTCGCATGTCCCGCACATGGCGCTGTTCGCGGTGTTCGGCATCGGCTGCGTGGGTCTGCTGATGCCGATGGAACTGACTTTCCTGTTCCTGGCGGTGAACATCCCCAACCTCGTGAAGTACGGCAGCATCTGCCTGTCCGCCGCGCGGGTAGCCCATGGCCATCCGCAGCTGCACGAAGGTGCGGGCTTCCGCCCGGCACGCGCGACGATGATTACGCTGGGCCTTGCCGGAGCGATCTGCGCGGTCGGCCTGATCGCACTGGGGCTGGAGGCTGACTGGCGCCCTTATGTCCTGCTGCTGGTCTGGGGCGGCCTGGGCGCGGTCTGGTACTTCATCCGCCGTCGCCCGTAAGGAAACGGGGGCAGAGCCAGGCGCCCCTGCCCCCGTTCATTCAGAAGGCAAAGTCCTCGTGCGCTTCGGCGCCGGACCCGCCCGTCAGGGCCACCGGCTTCGGTGCGGTTTTCGGCACGACAACCTCCGGCGCCTTCGCGAAGGGCTTGACGCCCACTTCGTTCCAGATCTCAGAGGGGAAGTAGACCGTTCCCCCCTTCACCACCATCGCCATGCGGTGAAGTGCGGCCATGTCCTCCAGCGGATTGCCGTCGAGCAGCACGAAATCGGCATACTTGCCCTTCTCCACCGAACCGTAAGACTGGTCGCGGTGCATGTAGCGCTCCGGCCCGAGCGTGCCGATCTTCAGCACGTCCGCATTGGGCAGCCCGGCCTCCGCATAGATCTGCAACTCGCGGTGGACCGAGAGCCCGGTGGCGTCGTCGGTTCCGGGCAGCAGCGTGATGCCGCGCCTGTGCATGTCCAGCAGCAGCGCCTTGATCGTGGCGAAAGCCCCGTCATAGCCCGCCGCATCCTCGGGCGTCTTGATCGGCGCGATCCCCTGGCGGCGGTTGCGCTGCACGCCGACCGGCAGATGGTCGAAATACCCCGCCACCGCCGGGCTGACTTTGCCGTCGCGGCTCATCATCAGCAGTTCCAGCGTCACCGCCGTGGGATCGAGCGCGATGTGCCTGGCCTGCATCGTATCGAGCGTGGCGGCGACGCGCGGCGCGGTGAGGTCGAGCCCGGCCGTGCGGCGCATCGCGGTGAGGCGCAGCGGAGTGCGGGTATCTTCCTGGGGATCGAGCACCCAGCCCAGCATCAGCTGGTTGATATGCGTCACTTCGTCGTAACCCGCCGCAATCATGGCATCGGCATTGGTGAAGGCCGGAACATGCCCGGTCACGCCCATGCCCAGCCGCTTGGCCTCCCGGACCACGCCCGGCACCCACGCGGGATTGAAGCTGTTGTAGATCTTCACCTGCCAATAGCCCCGCGCACCATACCAGCGCACCGCGTCGAGCGCGTCCGCCTCGCTGTCGGCGATGAAGCCGTTGCGCGAACTGTAGGGACTGCGCCCTTCGAGGAACCCGTTGCGCACGATGCGCGGCCCGGCCACTTCGCCCGCGTCGATACGGCGGGTCAGGTCGATCAGGAAGGCATTCTCGTTGCCCATGTCCCGAACACTGGTCACGCCCGAGGCGATATAGAGCAGCGCGGACTGGAGCGAGACATGCGCGTGCATGTCATGCAGGCCGGGAATGACCACCCGGCCCGCGCCGTCCACGGTCACCTCGCCGGGAGAAGCAGCGCTGTCCAGCGGCTCGACCGAAGCGATCCTGTCCCCGAAGACGACGAGAGACACCGGATCGCCCAACTTGCCGCTCGCGGGATCGAATACCCGCACGTTGCGGATGCGGATCGGCGCGTCGTAATTGTGCGCGACCTTCTTCTGGATCGCGGCGAAACGCTCCGCCGATCGGGTTGCGGCGATCCTGGCCAGTTCACCCGCGTGGGAGGCCAGATCCTCGCGGACCGTGGCATTGGTCGGCGAATAGGCCGCGACCAGCGCACCCTTGTCGTCGAGCAGGATCGCGCTCGGCGTCAGGCCGATACCCTTGACGAGGAAAGCGCGGTAGGCCGTGCCGCCCAGCGTTACCGGGGCTTCCTCTTCCAGCGAGAGCGTGCCGCCCGGCGCCGCCGCCAGCACATGGTCCGCATCAGCCAGCAAAGCGCGCGCATAGATGCCGAGCGAGAACGGGCTGGCTTCCTGCGCCACATAGAGCGTCGGCGCCTTGGCCTGCATCGCGCCCTTGCCGGTCGTATCGACCCAGGATAGCCGCTTGCCCTTGGCGGTGAACCGTTCGTCCACTTTGTTGCCGAAAGTCGAGGTGCCTTGCAGGGTCCAACTCGTCGGCAGGCCCTGCCTACCGAGCACGATCGTCTCGCGCATGGTCGGGCCCCGGCCGTTGCTCTTCACGTCATGGTCGATCGAAACGGTATCGCCCTGAATGTCGGCATAGACGTGGCCAACGTTCTCGCCATTGTCGATCACCGCGAAGCGTTGGCTTTCGGCGTGAAGCGTGGCGGCGGACAGGGCCAGCGCCGAACAGGCGATCCAGCGCAGGGCTGCGGTTTTCTTCATCGTCATCCGTTCCGGTTCTGGTGCGTTTCGTAGATATGAGCGGCCGAGGCGAGATCCTGCACCGCGTGGCCAAGCGACTTGTAGGCAGTGATTTCCTCGGCATTCCGGCGGCCCGGGATGCGGCCCAGCAGAACCTCCCCGATCTCCGCCACGATATGATGGTCGCCAACGACGCCCGCTGCCTTGGCGACGAGGAATTCGGCTGCCGCATCGAGAGCCGAAGCCTTGCTGTCGGCAACGAAGCGGGAGGCGAGCACCAGCGCATTGTCCACTTCCACCGGCCCCGGGCCGCTGGAGCCGACCACATTGACGTGGGTTCCCGGCTGCACCCACGCGCCGAAAAGGATGGGCTGGCGCGCGCCGGTGAGCGTGCAGATCACGTCCGCCTCACCCGCTGCGGCCTGCGCATCCAGCGCGGCTTCCACCGGGAGACGATCCCGCCACGCCTCGACCACCTCGCGCGCCTTGGCGGGCTCGCGACCCCAGATCAGGATACGCTCGAAGGGGCGAACCAGCGGCAGGGCTTCAAGGTGCGAATGCACCTGCCCACCGGTTCCCATCAGCAGCAGGACACGTGCGTCCTCGCGCGCCAGCGCGTCGGTGGCGACGGCCGTGGCGGCAGCGGTGCGGATATGAGTGATCTCCTCGGCATCGGCCACGCAGACGGGGCGCCCTTCCACCGGCTCGAACAGGGTGACGATGCCGCGATGGCGGCGTACGCCGGGATTGTCGGGCTCCGCGAAGACGCTGATCATCTTGGCGCCGAACATGCCGCGGTCGGACAGGGCGCCGGGCATCTGCGCGAAAGTGCGCCCCTCCCCCATGTGGATCATCGTGCGCAGCAACTGCCGCGTCTCGCCCAGCGAAAGCGCCTTCATCGCCTCGCGCACGACCGCGATGCAGGAGGGATAGTCGAGCAGCGCGCGCACGTCCTCCGCGTCGAACACCGCCAGTTCGCTTCGTTTCATCCGCCGACCCGCCCTTGTTGCCGTTTATGGGTATTCTTCGAGCATCAGTGATAGCGCCCTAGGGCAAAATATCTCTGCCTTTGTTGCGCGCGGCAGCTTCGTTGTGGCATGTTCAAACCAACAAACTACAACAGGGAGCATAATCTTGCCCGCCGAATTGGACCGGCTCGACATGAAGATCCTCGATCGCCTCCAGATCGACGCCTCAGAATCCTCCAGCGAAATCGCCGATCGCGTGGGCCTGTCTCAGTCGCCCTGCTGGCGGCGGATGCAGCGGCTGAAGGAGGAGGGCTACGTGCGCCACACTGTGGCCGTGCTCGACCGCGAGAAATTCGGCGAGAGCATGTTCATCTTCGCGCAGCTCAAGATGTCCCGCCTGTCCGACCAGGAACGCGATCGCTTTGTCCACGCCGTTGAAGCGACGCCGGAAATCCTGGAGGCCTACACGCTGTTCGGAGAAATGGACGTGATGCTCAAGGTTCTCGCGCCGAACATCGCGTGGTATCAGAACTTCACCTTCCGCACCCTGCTGCGGTTGCCGGGGGTGGAGGACGTCCGCTCCACCGCGACCCTCTCCGAGTTGAAGTGCACCCATCGGCTGCCCTTGCCCTCGCTGCCCGGCTGATCCCGCCACGAGCATATTTCATGCGCGCATCCCGCGGGGCTCGTAGCTATTTGCACAATTTGCTTCGAGGCAGACTGTTAGCCTTCCGATCATGACATCGCTTCGTACCGCCTTCGTCGCCGCGCTTCTTGCCACGGCTTCGGCAACCGCTGCCCGAGCCGCCGATGCGCCGGACATTTCGGTCACGCTTGCGCCGGTGGCGGACGCGGATGGCGCGCTCACCCGGCTCGACGTGGCGGTCCGCTTCGAGGCGCCGCCGGAAGGCGAGGCTTTGGCTGCCATGGCGGTAACGTCAAACACCGTCGAGACTTCGGCCAGGCGCATGGATGCCCTGGTGTTTTCCGATGCCCAGGGCGTGCTGCCGGTGCAGGCCGAGGACAAGGCAAGGGACGGCGACAACCTGGAGCGGACCTGGAAGCCGCTGCGCGCCGTCGAGGGGGCGGTAACGGCGGCCTACCGTGTCTCGATCGACCCCGCGCAGGCGGAACAGGCCAAGCCTCAGTACGAACTGCGCGCCAGCGATGGCGGTCTCTCCGGCGCGGGCAACGCCTTCCTGGTCCTGCCAGCCGACGAACTGCCGCGCGACCTTTCGGTCCATTGGGATCTTTCGCGGGCTGGCGACAAGGCGCAGGGCGTTTCCAGCATCGGCGCGGGAGATCGCCGCAGCCGCCACCCCCTGCGCGCCGACCAGATCGGCGGCAGCTACTTCATGGCGGGCCAGGTCGGAACTTACACCAGGGGCACCTTCTTCGGTACCTGGCAGGGGCGTTTCGGCTTCGACGCGCCGGAACTGATGGACTGGGCCGCACGGCTCCAGAGCTTCTATGGCACGTTCTTCGACCAGCGCCCGGACAGCTTCGGCGTCTTTGCCCGGATCAATCGCCTGAATCCCGGCAGCGGCATCGGCCTGACCGACAGCTTCGCCTTCACCTTCAGCGAAAAGACGCCCATCGCCGACCTGGAGAGCCTGCTGGCGCATGAGATGGTCCACGCCTGGATCAATTCTCTAAGCGATTCCATGGATGCGCCGGGCGGCCTCGGCCTTTCGTGGTTCGGCGAAGGGCTGGCCGTCCACTACCAGCGTTTGCTGCCCTGGCGCGCCGGGCTGATCTCGCAGCAGGCCTTTCTGGACGATCTTAATTCCACTGCCGCGCGCTATTACACCAATGCCCTGATCGCGACTCCGAACGACCGGATCGCTGAGGGGTTCTGGAAAGACACCCGTATCCGCGTGCTGCCCTACGACCGGGGATCGCTCTACTTCGCTTCCGTGGACTCAGATATCCGCGCGGCGTCGCAGGGCAAACGCTCACTCGACGACCTTGTCCGGCAGATGCTGGCCCAGCGCCGCGCCGGTCATGCAATGGACCTGGCGCTCTGGAAGAAACTGCTCGGCCGGGAACTCGGCGCAAAAGGCCTCGCGGATTTTGACGCCATGCTGGCCGGCGGCACTGTCCTGCCCCCTTCCGACGCCTTCGGCCCTTGCTTCAAGCGCGTGACGAAGCCGCTTAAGCGCTTCGACCTCGGCTTCGATCCGCTAATCCTCGTGACCCCGGATCGCGTGGTGAAAGGCCTCAAGCCCGGCTCCGCTGCCGAAGCAGCGGGACTGCGCGACGGCGACCGAATTCTCAACCGCTTTCCGCTTGACGCCCTGCAAGGCGATCAGGACGCCGCGCTGAGGCTCGACATAGCGCGGGACGAACAGAAACTGAGCTTTACCTACAGGCCGCGCGGTGAAACCGTCGATGCTTATCAATGGGCAAGCTCTGCACACACCTGCGCAGCGGAATGAAAGAGCTTAACCGTTAAGGGCCAAACTTTGCCGCCCGTAGTGCTGATCAGTGCAGTGCTGATGGCCGGTGTGAGTCCACCAAAAATTGCGGTGACAAGACCGTACGAGAGGCTGAAGCCCCCGGCGTCTTGTCCGTTGGTTGAAGTTTGGGCGATACCGGTCTCGACCAGCGTCCAGGCAGATGCGTAGTCTAATCTTGAATTGCGCATATTATGACGCTATATTGCGTCAGAATGGTTGCGTAAGGTGAATGCTATGGGATTGCTCGAATTTGCCGATCATGGGCTTTTCGCCCCAAGCAAGATTGCGATGGCCTTCCGCACCACGAGTGAAGAGGTGGCTCGCTCGGCAGGCCTAGGTCGCGATGCTGTCCAGCGCAAGGACCGCATTCGTTCCGATAAAACGCAGCGCCGGCTTAGGGAAATGATCGAAGTGGTCACGAAGACTACGCCGCGGTTTGGATCCTCGCTCATCGCCTATGCGTGGTATCGCTCGGAGCCGCTGCCTGGTTTCTCGGGTCAGACGGCCATGCAACTTGTTCAGACTGGCCGAGCAAGCGAGGTGCTAGAGTACATCGATGCGGTGGATGCGGGCGTGTACGCCTGATCGTGGCGATACGGTATGAAGGTAAGCTCTACCGGGCGTTGAATCCTATCTTTGCTCATGAACCGTTGTCGGGGCGCGGCGCCGAATTATACGGTGGGCGCTTCAATCCCAAGGGCACGGCAGCGCTCTACCTAGCGACCTCGCTCCGCACGGCCATCCGGGAGGCGAACCAGGTAGGCGATCTGCAGCCGACGACGATCGTGGCGTATGAATGCGTCATCGAAGATGTGCTCGACAGTCGCGATCTTGGGGAACTTAGCAAATTCGGTATGACGCCATCAGATTTGGCCGATCCCGGTTGGCGAGATCAGATGCAAAAGAACGGCAAATCCAGGACACAGATATTTTCCGAGGCTCTCATGGCTGCCGGGTTCAATGGTTTACTAGTGCGCAGCTTCGCCCGTGGCGCCAATGACGATGATCTGAATATGGTGCTATTGAGGTGGAGCGATGGACCACCATCCCAAATCACGCTCATCGACGATCAGGGGCGCTTGACCACGAACTGATGGCTGATGTTGCGCATACTGCAGGGGTGCCCAGCACCTTTCGAGTCTCCTTAAATACGGGACGCACGAGACGATCGTCCAACTGTGCACCCTAAACACAGGATCATCCATGTTCGCGTATCGTCATGTACGCGTTAGGATGTCGTACATAGCATTGCCTACCGGACAAACCGCTACCGAGCATTGCCCGCAAGCTCCTGAGAGTCGAAGAAGGTTGGAAAAGCTGACGCGACCTCGGGTTACATATTGTTTTCGGGGCCCCAGTATTGAACGATTGGTGTGACTGGCAACCCAAGGCTTCGCTCATCTCGCCATTCGACATCACGGCAACCTTAATAGGCTCGGGGGTGTCGAACGGCGTGAAGTGATTCACTGCCTCAGCGCAACACCGGAGACGATGATGGCAGGCCAGCCGGGTTTCTTGGATCTTTCGGACCGATACGAAACGTCGGGCGCGGCGTGCGTCCGTAGCGGTCAACGCCCTTCCGCTCGATCGCGGGCGTGCCCGACGACAAGAACGCCCTGAGCTGATCTCGACTGGCAACGCCTGCCTCGTCATCATACCAGAGCGGATTAGGCGATACCGGTTGACCGTAAGCGATGTTTCGGCGCCACCTTGCTATGCACGGGCGCTGTAGCTGAAGTGCGGGGATGGACGAGACCCGCGTTACGACCGCATTGGACACCGACACTGGAGTGCCTCTGAAGCCTGTGCGGCGGATCGAGGTTCTCGCGGGAATGGCGGGCCGCCGCCGCGTCTGGACACTGGAACAGAAGCTCGCATTGGTCTCTGAGATGGAGCGCTGCGATAATGTCGCGGCCTTTGCCCGTGAGCGGGAGATCAGCACGGCGCTGCTGTACACATGGCGCCGGGAGCTGCGTTACGCCATGGAGGCCGCCAAGCTTCCTCCACGCGACGAGCCCATGTTTGTGCCGGTCGTGGGTGGGCCGTCGCAGCCGAGCTCGCACGATGGCATTGAGGTCGAAGTTGGTGGAGCTGTGATCCGGATCGGACAGGCAGCCCGGACCGACCTGGTCGTGGCCATCATTCAAGCTCTGCAAGAGGCTGCCGCGTGATGCTCGGGATCGGCCCGGGCACCAGGGTGATGGTAGCAACGCGTCCGGTGGATTTCCGTAAAGGCCCGGACGCGCTGGCTGCGCTGGTCGGCGCCGAGTACGGAGGTGACCCGTATTCGGGCGTGATCTATGTGTTCCGGGCCAAGCGCAGTGACCGGATCAAGCTGGTATGGTGGGACGGCACGGGACTGTGCCTGATGGCAAAGAGGCTGGAGTCCGGCGGGTTCAAGTGGCCGGCGATCCAGGATGGTGTGATGCGCCTGACTGCAGCCCAACTGGGTGCCTTGCTTGAGGGTCTGGACTGGCGCCGGGTGCACGGTGGACGCCGCCCGATTGCACCGCAGATTGCCGGTTGACGCGGGGTTCTGCTCCTGATTCACTGCCTCCATGCTCATGGAAGCGGACCTTCCCAGTGACGTCGAAGCGCTCCGCGCGCTCGTCCTTGAACAATCCCGCGAGCTTGATGCGCTCAAGCTTTTCCAGGCCGAGGTCGAGCGCCTGAAGGCGATCATCGAAGCCCTGCAACGGCACCGGTTCGGCCGCCGTTCCGAGCAACTCGATCCCGATCAGTTCGAGCTAGCCCTTGAGGAAGTCGAGACCGCTCTGGCCGAGGCGCAGCATGCCATGGACAAGGCAAATAGGGCGTCCGCGGATCGCCAGCGCAAGGCCAACCGGGGCTCGCTCCCCGCTCACTTGGAGCGGATTGAGCAAGTCGTTGACGTCGAGGATAAGGCGTGCCCGTGCTGTAACTGCGCGCTCCACCAGATCGGTGAGGACGTAGCCGAGCGTCTCGACGTCGTGCCGACCACCTTCCGCGTACTGGTCACGCGCCGCCCGCGCTACGGCTGCCGCTCATGCGAGGGCACGATCGTCCAGGCACCCGCGCCGGGACGCATCGTCGAGGGTGGCATCCCTACCGAAGCGTTGATCGCGCAGGTGCTGGTTGCCAAGTACGCCGATCACCTGCCGCTGTACCGTCAGGCGCAGATTTACGCCCGTCAGGGCATCCAGCTCGACCGCTCGACCTTGGCGGACTGGGTGGGCCGGGCGGCTTGGTATTTGCGTCCGTTGCGCGATCACATCCTAGAGCGATTGCGACGATCTGAGCGGCTGTTTGCTGACGAGACGACCGCACCGGTGCTCGATCCTGGGCGGGGCCGGACCAAAACAGGTCAGCTCTGGGCCTATGCCCGCGACGATCGGCCATGGGGCGGCGATGATCCGCCCATGGTGGCCTATGTCTATGCAGCCGACCGCAAGTGCGAGCGGGCCGAGGCACATCTGGGCGACTTCGCTGGCATCCTGCAGGTCGATGGCTACGGCGGCTATGCCGCGCTCGGCAAACGCCGTCAGCAGATCCAACTCGCCTTCTGCTGGGCACATGTGAGGCGGAAATTCTACGAGCTTGCAGAGAGCTCTCCGGTCGCGACCGAGGTGCTGCGCCGGATCGCCATGCTCTACGCGATCGAGGACCGGGTTCGTGGCACCTCGGCAGAGCACCGTCGCGGTGTGCGCGCCGAAGATGCCCGCGTCATCGTGGATGATCTGCATATCTACCTAGAGGCGCGACTTCGTCAGGTCAGCGCCAAAAGCAAGCTTGCCGAGGCCATACGCTACGCGCTTACCCGCTGGCACGGGCTCTCACTGTTCCTCGATGACGGCCGCGTCGAGATGGATTCCAACACCGTCGAGCGATCGATCCGTCCGCTGGCACTCAATCGCAAGAACGCGCTCTTCGCAGGCTCCGACGAGGGCGGCGACAACTGGGCGGTCATTGCTACGCTGATCGAAAACTGCAAGTTCTCCGGCATCAACCCGCACATCTGGCTGACCGAGGCGCTCACCAAGCTCGCTGAGGGTCATCCAGCAAACGCCGTGAGCGAACTCATGCCCTGGACCGCCGTGGGCTGAGAACATCGCTTACGGTTGACCCTCGCACGCGCCGTCTAATCCTCGCGGCGGTTTGCAGTAAGCAAAGCCCAACTCAGATCAGGACGGTCAGCGCCCGCTGCGGAGCGCCACAAGTGTGGATTTCATGCCAAAAACCAGCACTGCTAGCTGCGCGAAAAATGGTGCTCATAGCCGGGGAACTAGCGATCAAAGGCCGTCCGCTTACGCTTTTTGGCGACGAAGCCAATTTATTTGGAGGGATACCCATCCAGCATTCGTCTGATGAGCAGAAGGGCTGGAATGATTATGAGCGATGCGTCCCTTTCCCCGTGGGAAATGTTGCCGGGGCCGAAATGGAGTACGCCCCTGCAAGCAAGAAACTGGCTTGTGGAGAAACGCCGCTCGCTTGGTTGGTCTCACAAGGATCTTGCCAAGGCCTTTTCGGCCTGCGCTGCTCTAAGTGATCTCTACATCTGCTCCGGCGGCGGAGTCCGATTCGACAGAGCAACGGAAAAACGCATCGCTCGCTTCGAGCAAGACGGCGAGCGTATCCCGGATTGGGTATACTGGATGCCGCTTGCTATTCAGCACGCACAGGTCTCGTTGAAACGCCGCCGGCGCTGGGAACGAGTTCATATCCCTCAGAACAGCACCGTGCGTCGTGAACGGGAGGATGCTGATTATGAAAGTCGCTTGCTTCACCTGGATGATGAAGAGATTGCCTTGATAGCGCGATTTCGCGAAATGGGTGCAGACGAGCGTGATTTCCTACGGTTTGTCGTGGGATCCAGGATGCTGGCATGGTGGATCGACACCGTAAAGCGCGCGGATGCATGCAATACAGACCTGGTCGAGATTATAGAAAATGCGTTGTCTTTTGCGGAACACGGTGTTCGCTGACACTGCTGATAGCCGGCGCGGCAATCGACTTCGCCAGTTTACATTCATCTGAAGCACCGATGCCGTAAAGTTTGAATCCTGGTAAGCACAATGCCGATTGCCATTCATCCGGTCTCGCAAAACCGGGTTGGACAGCGCCTTCTAAATCATTCCGAACTTCAGCGTTCGACAGGGCCGTAGCACAAGACACCCTCCATATCCGCATCGTAGTAAACGATAACCTTCGGCTGCAGATCGCCGACGTGATCGGCCTCCCTGATGGCTGTCTGCAAACAGGTTGCGAGAAGAGAGTTGCCGTTGCCTCAGGATTGAAATGCCCGCCGTATGGCTTTGCGCCTCGGCTCGAAAGCGGTTCACGCGCATAGATCGGGAGCAGCGCCCGATGGCGGCTCCGACCTATATCATGCAAGGGAGGAGCCGAATCTCGGTGTGTTCTTGCTTATGACCTTCGATCCTTTCCCGCAGGCAGCGCTAGGGTCTGTCCGACCGAAGACGCTCCCCGGGCTGAACGGCATCGCGACAGGTCCTGCCGACCGGGCGACCTCTTCGCTGTCCGTCCGAAATGCCGCCGCAATCTTGCTCGGAGCGAAAAGCCCCCGATCGGCATATGCCAACAGGCCCATTGCATCTTCCTCACGCAGCAGTTGGGAGGCATTTCGCGTCTAGTTCGGCTCCATTCAAGAAAGCTCGCCACACCGTTCGATAAGGCCTGGTAGTCCGGCCCCCCCGCTCCGCAACCCAAAGCGTGCGGACCTATGACATTGCAAGACTGCAATGACGTGGGCTAGATTTTTGCAAGCGCAACATCAGAAGTTTTTTGTTTTTGAGGATGCCTTGCTCCGCGCCGAACTGTAGAGCATCGCCGATGACCACTGCTCGCGAGATCTGCTTCGTTTTCATCGGCGGAACCCATCAGATTTACCATCTGGCGCCCGTGGCCGCCGAGATCGCGCGAAGGGAGAGCCGCTTTGCGGTACGATGCTTCTGCGCGGATGAGGAAGCGGAAACGGCGCTGCGTGAAATCGCCAGGCGGATGCAGGCCGAGACGATGGAGATCACGCGCCTCCCCGTCCCGTGGCTGGCTCGAGTGGCGGTTCGCGTCACGGGGCGCCCCTCCGCGGCAAAAGGCCCGATCCTGGCTTCCCTGCGATGGCGCGCGCGCCGCGCATGCGCCATCGTCGTACCGGAACGCACTTCGGCCGCTCTGCGCAAGATGGGCTGGCGGCGACCGCTTATCCATTTCCGCCATGGCGCGGGCGACAGGGCTCCCGCTTCCGAAAAGCGCCTCCGCGCCTTCGACATGATCGTCGTGCCTGGCGAGAAGGACATCAAGCGCGCCGTGGACCAGGGCATCGATCGCGCGCGGCTTCGCGTGGGCGGCTATGTGAAGCTCGATTACCTTCGGATCGCACCACCTGCGAAGGAGCCTTTGTTCGACAACGGCTTACCTATCGTCGTCTACAATCCCCATTTCGACCCTCGCATCTCCTCGCTGGGCATCGCGCGGGACGTAATCGAGCGTTTCCGCCATCAGGACCGCTACAACCTGGTCTTCGCGCCTCACATCCGCTGCATGGAGGGCATGTCACAGGCCGATCGCCAGCGCTTCCTCGCCCAGGCGGTTGAGGGCCGCATCATCGTCGATCTCGGCTCTCCCAGCCTTTTCGACATGCGCTACACGCAGGCTGCCGACATCTATCTTGGCGATGTCTCGAGCCAGCTATACGAATTCCTGTCCCGGCCCAGACCCGCAGTTTTCCTGAACAGCCATGGTGCCGACTGGAAGTCGGACCCCCGCTATGCCGGATGGCACCTGGGCGAAGTTGCCGATGGCCCCGACACCGTCCTGGTCGCCATCGACCGGGCGGTGGCCGAACATGACAGCAAGATCGAAGCGCAGGCCGATGCCTTGAAATTGGCATTCGGCGATTTCGAAGGCGCCATCCAGCGCTCTACCGACATTCTGATAGAGGAACTCACGGCGCGGCAGCAGGCCTGACGCAGTCTTGTGACTTGAAGCCCGCTCGGGCAAGGGTGCCCGCTTCAACCCGAGCTTCCCGGTAAAAGGATTTTTGTGAATGTGCGGCATTGCGGGATGGTATCGGCGCGGCAACCGCAATGTCGATCAGAGCATGGTCAAGGCGCAGTGCAACACGATCGTGCACCGCGGCCCGGATGACGAGGGCATCCTGATCGATGGCGATCTCGGCATGGGAATGCGCCGGCTGAGCATCGTCGATCTGGCCGGCGGCCATCAGCCTATCGAGAGCCCCGACAGGCGGCATGTCATTGTTTTCAATGGCGAGATATACAACCACCTCGACCTCAGGACCGAGCTGGAAGCCAGAGGCCACGCGTTCACGACGCGCAGCGACACCGAAACCATCTTGTCGGCCTACCGCGAGTGGGGGGATGCGGCCTGGGCCCGGCTAGAGGGCATGTTCGCCGTGGCAATCTGGGACCGCCGGGAACGCCGCCTGACGCTGGCCCGCGATCCTATCGGCATCAAGCCCCTCTATCTGACCGAGCAGGACGGCGGCCTCGCCTTCGCTTCCGAGCTCCCTGCGCTGGAAGTCCTGCAGGGCCACCGCTTCGATGTATCGCCCCGCGCCGTGCACGATTTCTTCAGCTTCGGCCATATCAGGACCCCGCGCAGCATCTACGCGCAGGTTCGCTCCCTCCGCCCCGGATACTTCCTGACCCTGGGCCCGGACGGGGAAGCGGTCGAGACCTCCTATTGGCGCCCGCAGTACCGCCAAGGCGAGCAGCGCTCCGAGCAGGAATGGGTCGAGACCTTCCGCGAGCGGTGGCTCAAGACAGTCGAGCAGCACATGCTGAGCGACGTCGAAGTGGGGGCCTTCCTGTCCGGCGGCATCGATTCTGCCGCCGTCGTGGCCGCGATGTCGAAGCTGGGCGGTCCGCCCGTCCGCACCTTCACGATCGGCTTCCCGGTAGAGCGATTCAACGAGGCTCCGGCCGCCGAAAGCGTCGCCAAGCATCTGGGTTGCCGGCATACCACGCGCATAATCGACCTCAAGCTGGCCCGCGACATTCTTCCGGACGTTCAGCGCTGCTACGGAGAGCCCTTCGCCGATCCTTCCGCAGTGCCGACCTGGTACGTGTCCCAGGTCGCGCGGGAGCAGGTCAAGGTCGCGCTTTCCGGCGATGGCGGGGACGAGCTGTTCATGGGCTACAAGCGCCACCGGACGGAGCGGAAGATCGGCCGGATGAATCCTGTCGCGCGCCGTCTCGCCCAGACGGTGGCTGGCTGGCCCTCGACGCCAATCAAGGCGCTTAATCCCGCATTGCACCGCATCCAGAAGGCGCTGGGCAGCGCGGGACTACCCGACGGCGTCAGCCGCTTCTTCGCGCGCACCCAGATCACTTCCCCGGCCATGCGCGCCAGAGTCTACGATCCTGCCTTTCTCCAGACCGTCGAAGGCAGCCACCCCTTCGAGCAGCTTCGGGACGAGTATTTCCCGGACCCGGCCGAGACGATCTCGCGCGATCCGCTCGAGCAGTTCGTGCATGCCGACCTTGCTCTCAACCTCCCTTCGGCCATGCTGACCAAGGTGGACCGGGCAAGCATGGCCCACTCGCTGGAAGTTCGCGTGCCGATGCTCGGCCCCAGCTTCGTCAACTGGGCGCTTTCCGTCCCAACGGAGATGAAGATGCGCGGGACGGTCGGCAAGTATGTGGTCAAGCAGGCCATCGCGCCCTGGCTCCCGGAAGGTTTCATCAACCGGCCCAAGCGCGGCTTTGCGATCCCGCTGCAGGATTGGTTCGCCGGCGACTTCGGCGGTTTCGCGCAGGAACTCTGGCAGACAAGTTCATTCCGCCACGCCGGCTTCCTGTCGCAAAGCGGCGTCGACACCGTCTTCGAGGAACATCGGACAGCCAAACGCGATCACGGGCGCTTCCTCTACGCGCTGACCATCTTCTGCCTCTGGTGGGACGGTCATCAGGCGAGATAATCGCTGCACGCGCCGGCAGCCCGGCCGGCGCAGCGCGGCCTGGAGCGGCTTTCGACCTGACAGCGTCGGCTCGACCGCTCCAGCTTATCGGAAGTCCGATTTCCTTCGTTCAAAAGATTCCGGCTGAGTAAAGACGCTCCTGCCAAGTGGCTTCACACCAAGGTCAGCTTCGTCTCTCTCCTTCCGAACTGCGGCCGAATGATCTCCGCACCGCCGCGTAGCTGATCCAGATAATCCGACCAGTGCTGCATCATCCGCACGCGCTCCTCCCAGTGCTGACCGCGAGTGTACGCCCGGCGCACGGAGTTCGGCTCTGCGTGTGCCAGCTGCCGTTCGATCGCATCGGGGTTCCAGGTGCCCATCTCATTGAGCAGCGTCGCAGCCATGGCTCTAAAGCCATGGGCTGTCATTTGATCCTTCTCGTAACCCATGCGGCGGAGCGCCGCATTGATTGTGTTGTCCGACAAAGGCCGCTTGGTCGATCGGATGGACGGGAACAGATACATGCTGAAGTTCTCGCCGTGATCGATCTCGTCGATGATCGCGAGCGCCTGCCGCGAGAGCGGAATTGTGTGCGGACGGCGCATCTTCATCTTGTGGGGAGGGATGATCCAAACTGCGCGCTCGAGATCGAACTCGTTCCATTCAGCATGTCGTAGCTCACCGGGACGAACAAAGGTGTGAGCGAGAAGCCGAAGCGCGATATTCGTATAATGCGCGCCGTCGTAGTCATGTATCGCCCGCATAAGCGCCCCGACTTGCTTTGGCATCGTGATCGCCGGCCGGTGGACAACTTTGGGCGTCACCAACGCCCCGCGAAGATCGACACATACATCCCGTTCCGCCCTCGCCGTAGCAACGGCAAACCGGAATATCTGGCCGCACAGCGCCCGTACGCTCATCGCCGTGTAGAACTTTCGCGTGCGCTCGATTTTCTTGAGGGAAAGGAGCACCTCGTGCGCGGTGATCTGAGAGATTGGCCGATTTCCGATGTCGGGCATCACCAGGCTGAGTTGCCACTCGCATTTCCTGATTGACTTGGATGAACGCTCTTCCAGCCGCATCTTTTCCAGCCATTCCTCCGCGATGAGCCGGAAGGTGTTCCCGGCCGCGATGGAGGCGGCGACTTTGTCCAGCTTGGCTTGGTGAACAGGATCAATTCCCTGCTTGAGCAATCGGCGCGCTTCAAGCAGCCGCTGCCGGGCCTCTGCCAGGGTGACTTCGGGATAACGGCCAAAGGAGGCAGTGCGCTGCAACTGGTGCAATTTGAAATTCATGCGCCAGTAACGAGCGCCGGACGGCTTTACGAGCAGATAGAGCCCATCGCGATCAGACAGCTTGTATGCGTTTTCGCGTGGCCGGGCCCGATCGACCGCCGTTGCGGAGAGACCGGATT
>NZ_ATHL01000070.1 GCF_000445125.1 Novosphingobium lindaniclasticum LE124 | reverse complement strand
CTGACACCCCGCGCGAGCGAAAAGAACTCGACCCGGGCAGCGCTTGTCCCGATTGCGGGGGCGAGTTACGCCTCGTCGGCGAGGACGTGAGCGAAATCATCGAAATGATTACCGCCAAGCTGAAGGTGATCGAGGTCGCGCGGCCGAAGAAGTCCTGCCGCTGCTGTGAGAAAATGGTGCAGGTGCCGGCTCCGAGCCGCCCGATCCCCGGCAGCATGGCCGGAAGCAGCTTGCTTGCCTACGTGCTCGTCTCAAAGTTCGACGATCACTTGCCGCTGTACCGGCAGAACGAAATCCTTGCCCGCATGGGCGCTGACATTCCCCGCAGCACGCTGGCTGACTGGTGCGGCAAGGCGATGCGAAGCCTGCAGCCCTTGATCGAGCGTATTGAGGCATCGGTCCTGGCCAGCACCGTCATCCACGCCGATGATACGCCGATCCAGGTGCTGGATCACACAAGGCGGGCCGAAGGGCTCGGTAAGGGCGTGAAGCAAGGCAGGATCTGGGGTTATGTCTGCGATCAGCGCCCGTGGAACGGGCCGGCACCGCCGGGTGTGGTCTATCGCTTTGCCTCCAACTGGAAGGCGGAGCACGTGCAAAACCACCTTTGCAATGCGAGCGGCATTCTCCAGGCCGACGCCTACAAGGGATATGCGAAGCTCTATCAGCCCGGCGCGGACGGCGAACCGCGCTTCCGGGAAGCTGCCTGCTTCGCCCATTGGCGGCGTGACTTCCACGACATCTGGAAAGCGAACAAATCCCCGATAGCGCGAGAAGCCCTCGATCGCATCGGCCAGTTGTACGACATCGAACGCGAAATCGCCGGGAAACCTGCCGATGTTCGGTGTGCCGTCCGCCAGGAGCATAGCAAACCCAAACTGGAGGCGTTGCGCGCCTGGGCCGAGCAGCAACTCACCCGCATCCCCGTCAAAGGCGACCTGGCCAGCGCCATTAGGTATGGCTTGGGTCGCTGGCAGGCCTTCTCACTGTTCATTGAAGACGGACGCGTCGCCATCGATAACAATGCCGCTGAGCGAGCCGTGAGACCTATTGGCTTAGGAAGACGCAACTGGCTCTTCGCCGGCTCCGAAGCAGGCGCTGAAACACTGGCGCGAGCCATGACGCTTATTGAAAGTTCCAAGATGAACGGTCTTGATCCGCAGGCTTATCTCGCCGACGTGCTCGGCCGTATCCATGATCACAAGATCAACCGGATCGAGGAATTGCTGCCTTGGAAATGGGTGCCCTTGGTACCGTTGGCAGAGGTAGCCTGATGGCCACGATCACTCACGTACGCACGCTGGACTATGCTGCCAAAATGCTCGGCGAGGACGTGGAGTTGTTGGAAGCCATCGTCTGGAACGACGACAATCTGACATACGGCAGCATCATCACCGTTTACACTGGACCGGATGAGACCATTACGGCGCTCACCGACGATGGCGTCGACGAACTGTCAGATATGCTTCGAGAAGCACGCCGCACCACCCAGACCTGGCACGGCTTCCTCGATGACTTCGTTGACGATCCCGAACTCGCCACTCGCTTCAAGGCCCAACCACCGCGGTAACAATCGGACGGTTACATCCCAGCGGCGGAGCATGTAGTTGATGGCCTTAGCGAGATCGTGGTTGCGCGACAGCCTGGCGAGCTAGGCGGTGAGCCAGGCGTGAAGCTCGGCCATGAGCGGCACACTCAGTTCCTGGCGCACAGCGAGCCGCTCGGCCGCGTCCTTGCCATTGATGCCGCGCACGACGTCGAACAGGGTATCGATCCGCTGCACTGCCTCGAGCGCGATTGGATAGATCATGCCGGCATGATCGCCGCGGCTCTTCTTGCGGGCTGCGCTGGCGACGTCGGCCAGTTCGAAGAACTCGCGCCGCGCGTGGGCGTAGCAGCCGGCCTCGAGCACGGGCGCAGGCATGCGGCCGGGAGCGTGGCGCGGATCATCGAGGGCGGCATCCCCACCGAGGCGCTGATCGCGTAGGTGCTGGTCGCCAAGTACGCCGATCACCTGCCGTTATACCGGCAGGCCCAGATCTACGCGCGGCAAGGTGTCCAGCTCGACCACGTCCTCGCCGACGAGGCGTAACTCGCCCCCCCGCAATCGGGACAAGCGCTGCCCGGGTCGAGTTCTTTTCGCTCGCGCGGGGTGTCAGACGCAACACGCGCGCGCCGGGCCACGGCCCGTGCGCTGTCTACGCGCGCAGTGGCCTCATCGTCTTCGACATCACTCGGCAAAGCGACGGTTTGTGCCGCGGCGACCAGAATGTCCTCTAACAGGTTCCGGAAAAAGGCTCTTTCCTTGAGCCGCTTGAGGTGATTCAGACACCTTCAGCTGAGGTTGATGGATTTGAGATGCGGCGCGGCGATTACCGGAGCGAGGGGCTGTTTTCCTACGTGAGTTGCGAAGCCCGGGTTCCGGCGAACCATCCCGTTCGGGTGATCCGGGCGATCGTCGATAAAGCTCTTGAGGTGATGTCAGCAGATTTTGATGTGATGTATTCGCGCATTGGGCGGCCATCGATCCCGCCCGAGAAGCTGCTGCGTGCGTTGCTCCTGCAGGCCTTCTATACGATCCGCTCGGAGCGCCAACTCATGGAGCAGATGGATTACAACCTGCTCTTCCGCTGGTTCGTTGGCCTGGCGATGGATGCGCCGATCTGGGATGTCACGGTCTTCACCAAGAACCGTGAGAGGCTGCTGTCCAGGGACGTTGCCGCCAAGTTCCTGTCCGCCATCATCACCGGGCACGCGTGCAGGCTCTTCTGTCCGACGATCATTTCTCGGTGGACGGCTCGTTGATCGAAGCGTGGGCCAGCGTGAAGAGCTTCAGCCCCAAGGATGACGGCGGCCCCGGGGATGACGATGACGGTGGTTCAGTCTCCGGCCATGGCGAGCAGAAAACAGCGCCGAGCAATGCCGGACGCGAATTCCGGGGCGAGAAGCGCAGCAATGCTGCCCATGCATCAACTACTGACCCCGATGCCCGCCTATTCAAGAAAGCGCGGGGCTAGGCAGCCAAGCTGTGCCATATGGCCCATGTCCTCATGCAGAACCGCAATGGCCTCGTTGTCGATGCGATCCTCACCCACGCCACCGGCACCGCCGAGCGCGATGCCGCACTGACCATGCTGGGCCGGATGGAAGGGCGCCATCGGATCACGCTGGGCGCGGACAAGAACTACGACACCGCCGCCTTCGTCGAGGCATTGCGCGAGATGGGCGTCACCCCGCATGTGGCTCAGAACAACAGCAACCGGCGCTCGGCAATCGACGGGCGTACGACACGCCGTCCCGGCTACGGCCTCTCCCAAAAAATCCGCAAGCGGATCGAAGAAGTGTTCGGATGGGCAAAAACCTGCGGCACCATGCGAAAAACCCGACACCGTGGGCAACATCGCTTCGATGGTCCTTCACGCTCACCGCTGCCGCCTATGACCCCATCAGGCTGCCGAAACTGCTGGCTGCGACCTAGGCCTGCGCTTCACAGCGCCCGAGGCCGGTCAAGACGACCCGCTTAGAGAAAGCCTCCTCCCAGAATGACTGACGCCGTGGCTTAGAAAACGGCGAAAGCGGGGCCGATGGCGGGCTTGCCAAGCCTTTTTCCGCACCCTGTTAAGCGAGGTTGGCCATGTCGATCTTGATGCGGGCACGAGCGATGCCGATCGTGCGCACTACCAGGCCCACACGGTGCTTCTGCCCGGCGAAAACGTGTTGACGGCTGAGCGCACCGCCGATCGCCTGGCATTGGCGCGTGCAATACGCTCGGACATCGCGCGGCGGTTCGGCTTTCGCTGGTGGATGTGGCTGGTGAACATTCCTTTGGCCAGGAAGGCCTCGTTCTTCTTCGATCGGTAGGCTGTATCGGCCCAGACGCCAGAGGCGGTGTTGTCCGGGCTGATTAGCGCTGGCAGCCTCGCCCCATCATGCGCATTTGCCGCGTTGGTATCCCAGGTCCCGATCAGGCCGTGGGTGCGATCGATGCCTATGTGGTTTTTGTAGCCGAGCATCGGGATAGCGAGATCGACCGGCTTGAACGCCTTCCAGCTGCCGTTTCCAGGCGTAAAGCGAATTATGGCTGACGCAAAGCCGCTGCGAAACTCGGCTACTGGATACCGGCGCGCCGTGATCTGGGCCACTGCATCACGCTTGAACTCATCGCTGAAATGGGCTTCCCTATCCTCGCCTCCGGCCTCGAAATTAGTGTCAAAGGCATTCAGAATCTAGGGGCTACTCATACTGACAATCACGAGGCATCTACCGCATCGATCCAAATCGCCACAGCGCAACGGTTTACAAGGTGTTCCCATAAGCATAATATTTGCAAGAATGTCTGACAAAACACTGTGCGGCGAGTTTATGAAGGCCTCTACCGTCAACCGAACGCATTGTCATTAGGAGCTCGAAACTATACTTTTGTTTACGCAAAATAAAGGTTAGTGTGAATTTTTGAAAACTATTACACAATCACAGGTTAGAAGAAATACTGCATGAGCACCCCTGACCTCTCTTCACAAATTGACTCCCCGCTAAAAGAGCTTTATAATAATTCTAAGGACAATTTACTTCTGTTGCATGACAACGATTCAGCTAAAGCTGAATATTTTTACTGCGTGGACGACATATCGTCAACTAACTGTGTTGGTTGGCTTTATGTTCAATCGAGCACAACCGAATTCATGGTCAGTGCTCGGATTGGCGATTGGATGCTCGGAACTTCGCCTCTTGATATCTATCGCGATGATTTGCGGGAAGCTGGCTTTGGAAATGGTATTGCTGGCTTCCAAATTGATTTTACAATACCGATAGATCCCTCTCTCATCCATCTTGTCACGATCGAGGCCGCCCGGGTTTCGGATGGAAGCTGCGTGCACGTCTTGAAGGGCCCCACCCCTGGAGACGTCAACTCTGAGAAGATCCATGACGACATTGCTAAAATTTCACCCCTGCTTGATAAAACATACTACTATGCCAAGTATAAGGATCAGGTGCACGGCTTTGATGCAATATCTCATTATTATTTAAATGGTCGCTTCCGCAGCATCAAGCCGAACGCTTTATTCGATCCGGATTTTTACATAGCATACTCGAAGGTGTTCTTCGGACGAGACATCAATCACGAGGATGCACTTCGTGATTATGTTGATTTGGGGGAAGCGATTGGGGCACGGCCATCTCCGCTATTCGATCCGAACTTTATAGCGGCCAAAAGTTCAGTAGCGCCAAATTCAGAATTACTTCAATACTACATCTCTCTTGAAGATAAAGATGAGGTACAGACCAGCTTGATTTTCTGGCCGCATTGGTACGGCAGAAAATATGGGGTCTCTGGAGATTTTCTAAATCACTACTTAGAAGAAGGGATTAAAAAGGGATATCAGCCCAACCCTTTGTTCACGGTCAGCCTTGTGCGTGATTTGCTGCGGTGCAAAACAGAGAATGTTTTGCATAATTATTTCATCGCTGAGAAATCCAATCCGGTAAAAACCCACACATTAATAAACACGGATTACATTCTTCAGCAAGTCTCTTTTGATAAAGTCCGCCGCTCTGGTAAATCAGTCTTAGAATATTACATCGATAACCACCGGCAAATTTGCCCTAACCGCTTATTTGACAATGAATATTTCGTTAATAGCGGAAATTACACTAGCAACGCGCAAACTTTGCTTTCCCATTATCTTGAGCAATCAACGTCAGATCTTAAACCGCATCCGCTCTTTTGGGATTGCGCTTATAAAGCTGCGCGACCTGATATTACTCGGGAAAGCATCTCCCCCCTTGAGCATTACTATCTAAGCGGTTTCAAGGAATATGTACGAACGCATCCACTCATCAATCACAATCTACTGATTGAAGAGACAGCCGCCAGAAACGAAAGCACGCCTTTAGAATATTATATTGAGCACTGTTTAGATAAAAACCTTTCACCCGATACGGGTGGTACGGTCAATAGCCATGTGGAGCGGCAGTCTGATCTAATAGCGTTCAAAATTGATGGCTCAGATGGCCTTTCACCTCGGATCGGTACGGTCGGATTGTTTGCGCACGTCTACTATCTCGATCTAATTTCGGAAGTTGCTGACGTTGCTCGTAACCTGCCCACGGGTTCCAAGATTTTCATTTCAACGGACACTGAATACAAAGCGAAAAACATTAGGGCGCAAATGGGCGAATTATGCGAACATCATTGCGAGGTCCGCAGTCTTCCTAATCGTGGCCGAGATATTGCTCCTTTTCTTGTGGGCTTTAGTGACCGTCTTCGTGAAGTTGATTATGGAGTTCATATTCACACTAAGAAGTCACCCCATTATTCCGCAGCATTCTCGAAATGGCGACGCTACCTCTATACTGAGCTAGCCGGTAGCCCCGCGATCGTAGCGGGCCATCTTACTGTCTTGCAGCATCCCGAAATTGGAATGTCCGCGCCTATTGATTTCGCGCCGCTTGCACCTCTCCTGAATTGGGGCGGCAATCGCCAACGTGCTGAGCATTTGATCGGAGCGATGGGAGGCCGTATACCATCAGGATTTGCCCCGGAGCTTCCGTCAGGCTCCATGTTCTGGTTTAAAACTGCAGCACTAAAACCATTTCTTGATCTGAGGCTAAGCTTGGCCCACTTCGATCCCGAAGCGGGGCAGGTGGACGGCACGCTAGCCCACGTTATCGAGCGATGCTTCTTCAATATTTGTGAATTGTCTGGACATAAGTACGTGCGGACGACAACGCAAGATTATGTTGAAGGCGTAAAACTTACGTCGTTACTAGATGAAGCAATGAAACGCACACTGCCCTCAGCTTGGTGCAAAAATGGTATTCTGGAGACTTATCATCCTGAGACTAGAAAATTCGTTGCCAAGAAAGTCCTTGGTGGTCCACGACTCAACCTTTTGATCCCAACCGCCGACACGTCAGTCGGATATGCTGGAGTATCGGAAGCTATTCGGTTGTTTGTTGGCGCACTTGCTAGCTTGGGCGACGGGTGGAGCGGGCGTATTGTCATGACAGACATTCCGCCTAACAACATGTTCACGCCGCCACCAGGCTTCCGCCTTGTCGAGAGTTTCAATGAATCTGAAAAAGCTCGAAACTCGGTCGTCGATGGATGTGATCGTGATCGTGAGTTCTTCACCATGCGTGAGCAGGATGTGTTCGTCACCTCCGCTTGGTGGAATGCCGGACAGGCGTTTGATCTGATAAGGCAAGCCGAAGAACTTTATGCCGATGAGAAATATAATCGCAAATTGATATATCTGGTTCAGGACGACGAGCGCGGGTTTAATCCTTGGTCCACTAAATACAAGCTATGCGACGACACGTACAATCATGCCGGCAAGACCTTTGCTGTCTTTAACACACCGTTGCTGGCACAACATTTTGCAAACCACAGCATTTCATCTGACAGCTTTATTTACGAACCTCCGATTAATCACAGTTTAGCACCAGGATTCATAACTCCATTTGGAGATCGGGAAAATATAGCTATACTGTATGCACGTCCGCATGCTGTAAGAAATGGTCTTGATTTTCTTGACGCAGTAGTCGGCGAGAGCCTTAGGCAGGATTGGCTTTTTTGGAGGGATTGGACTTGGCTTGCGATTGGCGAAGATTTCAATGCTCACACACTTAAAAGCTCTGATCATGTAACAGTGAAGGGAAGATTAACTCTAGAGGAATATCGAGATGTTCTATCTAGGGCTAAGCTCGGTATCTCACTGATGGTATCCCCTCATCCGAGCTACCCCCCTCTCGAAATGGCAGCCCACGGAGTTCGCGTCGTCGCAAATCGTTTTGAAACAAGAGATTTGAGTGATGCTCACTCTGGTATTACTACATTCAATGAGTTTGACCCAACCGCTGTCTCCTTGCTGTTGAAGGATGTAGCTACCAGAGAAAATATGGTACAAGAACCAAAAATTAACTGGTTCTTCAATGAGAAAACCAACGCGATTTCAGTCTTTTCTGCCATGGCCGATGCTGCGGAACGACAATTTGGTTAACGACCAGCACTAACCCTGGCTGCGTTCTGCCACGGGCTAGGATGTTAGATCAGACGCTTCATCGGCCGAGGCTCACCCCGGCCGATGAAGCAATTTGACACCCCGATTTACCGGCTTGGCTATCAGACTTAGGGTGCCGGACGCGGCTCAGAGCCCGACCCAAAAGTTGTTGAGCGATACCAGTCCATGTCATTGATCACTCCATCTCTCGCAGAACGGCGTGAATCACAACATGCTGGTGATCGGCCCCCACCGAGTGGTCCGGGTTATTTGTTAGTGTAAGATTGCCT
>NZ_ATHL01000069.1 GCF_000445125.1 Novosphingobium lindaniclasticum LE124 | reverse complement strand
TCGTCATGCTGCGCAGCCTCAAGATGTTCGGCATGGCTCAGGCCGCCGACGAACTGATCGAGCAGGGCGCGCCTGCCTTCGATGCTGCCGTGCCGATGCTCGCTGGACTCCTGAAGGCAGAGATGGCCGAACGCGAGGTCAGGTCCATCGCCTATCAGATCAAGGCGGCCCGCTTCCCGGCCTACAAGGATCTGGCTGGCTTCGACTTTGCCGCCAGCGAGATCAACGAAGCCCTCGTCCGCCAGCTTCACCAAGGCGACTTCATGGAAAACGCCGACAATGTCGTGCTGATTGGCGGGCCTGGAACCGGCAAGAGTCATATCGCAACGGCACTGGGCGTCCAGGCCGTCGAGCATCACCGCAAGAAGGTTCGCTTCTTCTCCACGGTCGATCTGGTCAATGCGCTTGAGCAGGAAAAGACCATGAACCGATCCGGCCAGTTGGCAGAACGCCTGCTACGTCTCGACCTGCTCATCCTCGACGAGCTGGGTTATCTGCCCTTCAGCCCATCGGGCGGAGCCATGCTCTTCCATCTGCTCAGCAAGCTGTACGAGCGCACCAGCGTCGTCATCACCACCAACCTAAGCTTCAGCGAATGGGCTGGCGTGTTCGGCGATGCCAAGATGACCACCGCGTTGCTCGATCGGCTAACCCACCACTGCCACATCCTGGAAACCGGAAACGACAGCTTCCGCTTCCGTGCCAGCACCGCTGCGCCAAAAGCCAGAAAGGAGAAGCCAGCATCTTGAACCTGCCAGGATACGGCAGCACATAACCCATACCCACCCGGGTCAATTCTCAATGAAAACCCCGGGTCACATCTCAGTGGCAATCAACACTCCGGCGCCAGTCAGCCGCTGGGTCGAGACGCTGCTGGCGAGCTTCGACGTTGTCACGGCGGCGACAACGATCCCGAAGCCGAACGGTAACCATGCCAAGCCGGTCTGCAGAGGAGTGAAGCGAAGGATGTGCTGCATATAGAGGGTAAGAATGTACAGGCCGCTCATGGGACCGAAGCCGAGCAGCAGGATGGTTGCGTAAGATCCAGCACGGTTCCGGTCCGCCAGCAGGTGCAGCGGTAGGAGTGGCCGGGCAGCCCGTGCCTGCCGCACAAGAAACGCAGGTATCAGGATCGCGGCACCCGCAAAGGAAGCGAGCACGGTGGCTTCGCCAAATCCATGCTCGCCGCCCCGTGTAATCGCGAACACCAACGCCGCGAGGCCGCAAGTGCCGAGAGCGGCACTCATGAGATCGAGATTTCCGCTATGCCGTTCCGCTTCCTTCAGAACGCAACTTAAGAATAGAATTGTCGCGCCGATCGGCACGTTGATGAAGAACACCCAACGCCAGTCCAATAACGCTGTCAGGACGCCACCTAGGAGAAGCCCAACGACGATACCGAGCGCCGACATGGCGCCGTACACTGCAACGGCAGTGTTGCGGGCTTTTCCCTCCGGAAAGGTGGTGGCGATGAGCGCCAGTGCATTGGGTGCGGTAGTCGCCGCTCCGATCCCCTGCACCGCACGGGCAGCGATCACCCACTCACCACTAGGGGCCATTCCGACCAGGAGCGATGCAACACTGAACAAGACAATTCCGAACCTGAAGATTCGAAGCCGCCCCCACAAGTCGCCTGCCCTTCCGCCGAGCAGAAGCAAGCTGCCGAAGGCCAGTATATAGGCGTTCACCACCCATGGAAGATTAACCTGTGAAACGCCCAGCTTGTTCTGGATTGACGGCAGCGCGATGTTCGCGATCGAGTCGTCGAGCACCAACATCAGCTGCGCTGTTGTAATGACCAGCAGCGGCAGCGCGAGCCTCGATGATCCGCTCCTGTGAATTTTAGCGTTCGACATTGCATGTTCTTTCGTAAGTTGCTGGCCAGACCGCACCCAAGTTAATGTCGGGATGAATCGCTGTGGCGCGCCGCCGCTTCCTCTTCGGGATCTCGTGCTCCACGTCGGCAACGACGCGAATACGAGCGCGCTGGTTCAAAGATTACCGCTGTACTGCAAGACCGCCCTGACCATTGCCGTTGCACCTTCATGGTGCGAGATCATCCGCTGACGAAGTTGAAGTCGACGATAGCCGTAACAGCTGACGAGACGTGCCGCTTCTCCGACCAGCGTCTTGCCAAGTCTTGGCTAATCCTGGCGCTCGGGGCGTTAGCCGCCTTTGCCACGGCGTCTGCGAACGATGGCGGTGTAGATCAAAAGTACGGTGGTCACGTTAGTGGCTGAATGGGCAGCATCGCGCTTGTGATCGCACGAGCACAGCCGCCGCTGGTCTGGCCGATAGCATTGAAGTCGACACATCGCGAACTCTCCTTTGAGCGCCGTTCGCGTATGCTGTCGGGCTTGCTACCGTGGGAAGGTCAAGGCCGAACTCCGCAGCAATCGGAGCCAGTAACTCGCTGATGATGGAAACGATTAGGATCCTTGCGGCATCAATCATCTGCCATTCCGGTCCTTATCAGCGCTTTCTCTATCATCTATCTGCGGCATCAGCCTCTCTCCAGCGGAAAATGCCTTGTCTCTTCCCACTCAGAACCGACCACCCATTTTCGCGCTGTGCGTTGCGGGTTATGGTGCAGTCGTGGGATCGTTGTTCCCCGTGGTCGCTCTGATTTCGATCGCGGATGTGGCGGGTGGCCTCGGCATCTCGGCGGACGACGCGGCGCTGGTCGGCACGGTCCATAATTTGGGCTCCATCGCGGGCGTGCTGGCGACGCCGCTCTCCTTCTTTGGAGTGGGCCGCGGCCGCACGCTGGCAGTCATGTCCACCGGTTTCGTGGTTAGCTCTGCCCTCTGTGCCATCGTAGCTGACCTCGATGCGATGCTAGTGGCGCGCGCCCTCCAGGGCTTCTTCGACGCTGCCATGCCGCTCATGTTCATGCTGCTGGTAATGACGTCTCTGAAACCGGGCGCGGGGCGCTTCGAAGGCATCACCATGGTGGGCACGTCCACATCGCTGTTCTTCGGCGCAGCGGCCCTGATTGGCGGGCTGCTTGTCGATCACCTGGGCTGGCAAGCGCTGTTCTGGGCGCAGGCCCTGCTGGGATTGCCTTACTGCTTCGCCACGCACTTCCTGCTGCGTCATGAAAAAGGTCGGCCCGAGCTTCTGGCTGATTTCGACTGGTCCAGCTACCTGCTGCTGGTGCTCGGCCTTTCCATGCTGCTGTTCGCGGTTTCGGAAGGAGAGCGGCACTTCTGGCTTGAGGCATGGTGGGTGCCCGCCCTTAGCCTCGGCGGCCTAATCCTGGTCGTATCGTCCTACGTCGGCCTCATCCAACATGGCAGGCCGTTGCTCTTCCTTCAGGTCTTTCGCCGTCCGACGTTCACCTGGGGCATCGTTCTTTCGCTGTTCTTCGGCTTCGGGCAGATGTTCGCGCTCTACACCGTCCCTTCCTATCTCGGCCGATTACAGGGATATCGCCCGCTCGATACCGGCAGCATCCTCCTCTTTATGATCCCTGCCGCCGCAAGCGCGCTGGGGCTATCCTACTGGTGGAGCAGGCGACACGATGGCCGCTGGCTGCTGAGTGCCGGACTCGCCAGCTTCGCCGTGGCCGCAGGCTTGTGCATGGGCCTCGATCCGACCTGGGCGGCGGAGCAGCTGCGCTGGGGCGCTCTTGCGGCGGGCGCAGGGATGGGCTTCTTCAGCATCGCGATCCTGCGCTTCGTCGTTCACGACGCCACGCCGCAGGACGGCCCTACCGTCGGCATGATCCTCAACCTCACGCGCATTTTCTCTCTCGGTATCGGAACGGCGATTGTTTCCCACATCGTGGTGGAGCGGGAGAAGCTCCATTCCGCCCGGCTGGTTGAAGCGGTGAGCACGACATCGCCCGAAACGATGCGGCGCCTTGGACAGTTCTCCGGCAACCTCGCCCGTCTGACGACCGACCCGCAGGCGGCCCATGCCGCAGCAGTGGCGGCGCTAGGGAAGACCACCAGCAACCAGGCCTTCACGCTTGCGTTCGGCGATGCCTTCCTCGTCACCACCATCGTGCTGGCGCTGGGCGCGATCCTCGTATGGGCGCTCCCCGCCGTCCCTGCCGACAAACCGGCGCCCGATCCGCGCGCCCCAAGGACAAACCCATGAAGACACTTGCCCTCGCCCCTAAGGAAAAGCCCGAAGCGCCCAAGCAAGCGCCGGAGCGGGAAACCTGGCTTGCGCACCATCGGGTAGGCGCTGCGATGACGGTGGCGGGAAGCGCGTTCCTGCTGGTCGCAGGCATCTACGCCTACGGCCCCCAGAGCATCGCCTTCGTTTCCACCGACAACGCCTATGTGAAAGGTGACGTGACTTTCGTTTCGCCGCAAGTGCCCGGGTATGTCACGGCGTTGCGCGTGGAGAACAATGATCGCGTGTCCCCTGGGCAACTGCTGCTGGAGATCGACCCTACCGATTATCGCGCAGCGGTGAACGATGCCGATGCCGAAGTGGCGCAGGCCGAAGCCGCACTGCGCCAGAACGCCGAGCAGGCCGGGCTGCAACACGCGCAAGTGAAGGTGGCCGATGCCGAAGTCACCTCCGCCCGTGCAGGCGCGGCACGCAGCAGTGCCGATTTCGCCAGATCGAACGCTCTCGTGCGGGAAGGCGCCGTGAGCCGGCAGCTCTATGAGACTGCGGAGGCGGAGAACATCCGCTCGCGCTCGGGCGTGACGCGCACGGTGGCCGAGGCCGATGTCGCGCGCAAGCAGCTGGACGTACTGGAAGCGGAGAGGCTTTCGGGCGAAGCGCGGTTGCAAGCTGCACGGGCGAAACTCGCACGGGCCGAAGCAGACATGAAGCGCACGCGGATCGTCGCACCGCGTGAAGGCCGCGTGGCTGCACGAAGCGTCCGCCTCGGCGAGTATGTGAACACGGGCACGCGCCTTCTGGCGATCACGCCGACAAGGGGGCTGTGGGTCGAGGCCAATCTACGCGAGACGCAGCTGGGCCGCATCCGCCCCGGGGACAGGGTGCAGATGTCCGTCGATGCAGTGCCCGATGCCACCTTCTGCGGCGTGGTGGAGGGCGCGCAGGGCGCAAGCGGATCAGAATTCGCCGTGATCCCGCCGGATAATGCAACCGGCAACTTCACCAAGATCGTGCGGCGGTTCACCGTGCGAATCCTACTGGATTCCGGCCAGTCGGCGCTTGGCCGGCTCGCTACTGGCATGTCCGTGACACCCCGGATAGAGGTCGGCTCCCACGTCGACGGCCGCTCCCACGCAGGCCTGCTGTCATGGCTGATCGGCGGCACTTTTAAGTGCGCGACCTGGTCGTGAAAGCCTTACTCCCTATCATGCTGGCGGCACTGGTCACAGGTTGCGCCACCCCGCCGGACGATGGGCCTGTAGCGAACGTGAAGCCTGTGACGACCTACGGCCATGAGGCCAGCTTCGCTGCGCCGGACGGGCGCTGGCCCGCTCCGCGCTGGTGGCAGGCGTACAGTGATCCCAAACTGGATGCACTGATCGAGGAGGCGCTGCGCAATGCGCCGTCGATGGCGCAGGCTGCGGCGCGTTTCCGGGCTGCCGAGGCCATGACCGGGGCGGCGCGGGCGGACACGCTGCCTTCGATCTCCATCGACGGATCGCCATCCATCAGCCGCCCTAGTACCCGAAGCGGTATCCCGGTCCTGCCCGAGCGCCAGGGCTATCACGACTACGGCAGCGTGCACCTCGGCTTCGCTTGGGAACTCGACCTCTGGGGCAGGAATCGGGCAGCGCTTGCGGCAGCCACGTCGGAAGCCGAGGCGGCGAGGGCGGACATGGCGGCTGCGCAACTTGCCTTATCCACCTCGGTGGCCGCGACTTACGCGGACATAGTGCGCCTCTACAACGACAGAGACGTGCTTGAGCAGACACTCGAGGTACGCGAGAAGACGCTGAACATCCTCCGGTCGCGCGTACGGCATGGATACGATTCCGATGCCGATCTGGCGCAGGCCGAAGCAGGTCCTCCGGCAGCACGGGCGGATCTGGCCGCAGCGGACGAAGCTATCGGCCTTGCGCGCAATCGACTCTCCGCGTTGCTGGGCGCTGGCCCGGATCGCGGGGCGCACGTTGTCCGGCCGGGCACGCCGCTGCCCCCTGCTTTCGGACTACCCGGCGATCTTGCCAGCGGATTGCTCGGTCGCAGGCCCGACATCCGCGCTGCCCGGTATCGGGTGGAGGCGGCGGGCAAGCTCATCAAAGTTGCAGAGGCGGGATTCTATCCCAACGTGAACCTGCTTGGCCTGATCGGGCTGGAATCGCTGGGGCTGGACAATCTGCTGAACGGCGGCAGCGAGGTGGGATCGGCGGGGCCGGCCATTGATCTGCCTATCTTCGACGGCGGGCGGCGGCGGGCGGAGTACCGGGGCAAGCGGGCGCAGTACGAGATCGCCGTGGCAAGCTACGACGAAGTGCTGACGCAGGCTCTTCGCGAGGTTGCTGACGTCGTGGTCAGCAGCCGGCAGCTTGCCCTCAGGCTCGCCGGCGCTGAGGACGCCCTGCGCGCCACAGAGAGGGCCTATCGCCTCGCACAGCTGCGCTACCAGCAGGGTGCCACCGATTACCAGTCGGTGCTGATCGTGGAGGACAGGCTGCTCGAACGCCGCCGTGTCTTGGCGGCCCTGCGCTCACGGCGCTTCATCCTCGACGTTGCGCTCGTTCGCAGCCTGGGCGGTGGCACTGCGCCATGAAGCGCCGGCCACTCGGGCTATTCTTTACCATCCTGCCCGATCCGGGCCCAGGACTGCTGTGCGAAATGATCGCGAAGGAATTCCATGAGCACGCGGACACGGGCCGGGCGCGCGCGTCCGGGCGGCGTGACGATATAGGCGGACTTCTCGGTAGCCGACCAACCGGGAAGAAGTTCCACCAGCCGACCGGCGGCCAGTTCCTGCCAGACGAAGAAGTCCGGCAGCAAGGCCACACCGATACCTGCAACGGCGGCAGGAACCACAGCGGCGGCATGGTTGACCCGGTACGAGCCCGACATGGGGACGAACATCGTCTCACCCTCCGCCCGGCGGAACTCCCACTCGGCGCCCCATGGAACGCTGGTGGGAATGACGGCGGGCAGCCTGGCGAGGTCGTCGAGGTCCTGCGGCTCGCCAAGCCGCTCCAGCAGCGACGGCGCGCCCACCAGACGCCGCCTAAACGACACCAGCCTGCTCATCCGCAGCGAGTTGTCGCGCGCAGGCCCGATGCGCAGAGCCAGATCGAAGCCGCCGCCGACCACATCGACTTCATCCTCGGTCAGGATCAGATCGACTTCCACTCCGGGCTGAGCCTGGAGGAATGCGGGAAGCACCGGAACAACCGTCTCTATGCCGAAACCTGTGACGCAGGCCATCCGTACACGGCCACGCGGCACCCGTGCCTCTTCCAGGATCTCGCTCTCGATCTCCCGGCCGTCGGACAGGATGCGCGTCGCACGCTCCACGCATATGCGCCCGGTCTCGGTAAGCGAAAGCTTGCGCGTCGTGCGATGGAAAAGCGTCGTGTTCAGGCGCTGCTCCAGGCGAGTGATGGTCTTAGAGACAGTCGTGCTCGCAACGCCCATGTCCTCTGCCGCGCGGCTGAAGGAACCATGCTCCGCCACTTTGGCGAAGATCACCCAGGCATCGACATCGGGAACGATCATCATCGCATCTCCTGTTCGCGTTACCGCGCACCAAAGCAAGTTCGCTCCGTCGTCCTAGCGCCGGAGCGGTGGATGGCTTTACCAAAGCAAAAGAAAGGACAGTTACCTTGCAAACTTCAATCACCACGACATGGACTGGAGACATCAAAGGATCGGGCCAGGTGGAAACGGCCGCAGTGCATGTGCCTGTTGCAATCCCAACGGATCTGGGCGGCACCGGTGAAGGCGGCGACCCAAAGAGCTTCCTGCTCTCATCGGCGGCCACTTGTTACCTGCTGACGCTAGTCGGCATGTTGCAGATGAAGAAAGTGCCTACCAACTTCCTGACGCTGCAGTCCGTGGCATCGGACCCCAAGAAGCCGGACTTCACCATCGATCATGCTGTCGACATCGAGCTTCCGGAAGGTGCCGGAGACGAGGCGGTGTCGAAAGTGGAAGCCGCCATTCAGGCTGCCGACCAGGCTTGCCTGATCGGCGGTATCCTCAAGAAGGGCGGTGTCGCCATCAATGTGTCAGGCAAAGTGGCCGTAAAGGCAGCGGCCTGAACGCCCGAAACCGGGGACCCGTCCGCAGACGGGCCCCGGCCAGCACGCAGTCTTGGCTGCGGTCACTTCTTCTCGTGCCGGGCGAGCCAAGCCTTCATCATGGCAATTTCGGTTTCCTGCGCCGTGATGACCTCCTGGGCGAGCTTGCGCACTTCTGGATCCTTGCCGTGCTTCAGCGCGACACGGGCCATGTCGATTGCGCCCTGATGGTGAGGGATCATGCCTCGCATGAAATCCACGTCCGGATCGCCCGTGAACTCTATCGCCATGTCACGGTGCATCCGATCGTTCGCCTCCTGATAGTCACGAACGACCGGATCGGTGGAGGCAGGCGCCTGCCCGTGGCCAGCGTGATCGTGATGGGTCATGGACTGCGTTCCTGTCTGGGGCGTGGCATGTGCGGTGCCGGCTGCGAGCAGCCCGGCACTGACCGCGGCAATGCTGGTGAACCTGCTCATTAATGTGTTCTCCCGCATTTTCGATCAGATGGCAGTGACGGGATAGCCGTCATCCGCCAGCGCCTTTTCCACATCGGCTTGCAGCGCCGTGGTGCTTACCGAAATCTTCCGCTCGACGGTGTCTGCCTCCACCGTGGCGCTCGAGTCGAGAGCCGTAATAGCTTCGCGGACATGCTTCACGCACGATCCGCATGTCATGTCCGGAACCAGGAACTGCATCGTCGTTACTCCTCGATCTTCCATTGCAGCGGGAGGTGGGGCTTCCCACCATTGGAAGGTCAAGAGGAAGCGGATAAAAATGTAAAACGGGCCCCGGAGCGCAGCTTGCGGCTGGGGCAGGCCTTGACCTTCCAACGATGGGAAGCCTCATCTGAGGAGCCAACTGATCCGGAAACCGGCGACGAACGATGAACTACATGGAAACTACAAGTAGCCCAGATACCGGAACGGCCATCAGGCTGACTGTGCCGATCGAGGGGATGACCTGCGCGTCCTGCGTGGGACGGGTGGAGCGGTCGCTTCACAAGGTTTCCGGTGTGCAGGACGTAAGCGTGAACATTGCGACGGAGCGTGCCGATGTCGTGTCCGATCGCTACGTAGATCATGCCGCCATTGTGCAGGCTATAGAAGACGCTGGATACACTGTGCCTGCCGCCACCACGGAACTTGCTGTTGCGGGCATGACTTGCGCGTCTTGCGTCGGCAGGGTGGAACGTGCGCTGAAGGCAGTACCGGGCGTGAGCGAAGCCTTGGTCAACCTTGCCACCGAAAGGGCGTCGGTGCGCGGCACCGCCGGCCTGCCCGAACTTGTGGCCGCCATCGCCCGTGCCGGGTACGAGGCAACGCCCGTTCGATCCGGCGAAGGAGCGCAGGATGAAACGACCGGCCGCAAGGACGCGGAACGCATCGGGGTGCGAAGGGACCTGATCATCGCCACCGTGTTGGCGCTGCCTGTGTTTCTGATGGAGATGGGTTCGCACCTGATACCCGGCGTGCACGATCTTCTGGCCCAAGACATGGGCTTGCGCACCGGCTGGTACGTCCAGTTCACCTTGACGACGCTGGTCCTCGCGATCCCCGGCCTGCGGTTCTACACCAAGGGGATCCCGGCCCTGCTGCGGCTTGCCCCGGACATGAACTCGCTGGTCGCAGTGGGCACGCTGGCAGCTTACGGCTATTCGCTGGTGGCGACCTTCACGCCGGACATGCTGCCGGCGGGCACGGTCAATGTCTACTACGAGGCCGCAGCCGTCATCGTCGCGCTGGTGCTGCTAGGCCGCTACATGGAGGCACGCGCCAAGGGACGGACTTCGGAAGCGATCAGGCGACTGGTCGGGCTGCAGCCGAAAGTCGCCCGCGTTCGCCGCGAAGGGGCGCTGGTGGACGTTCCCGTGGCGGAAGTGACGCGCGACGATCTGGTGGAAGTGCGCCCCGGAGAGCGCATTCCGGTGGACGGAGAGGTGGTGGAAGGCGAAAGCTACGTGGACGAGTCCATGATTACCGGCGAGCCTGTTCCTGTATCGAAGAAGCCGGGTGCATCGCTCGTCGGCGGCACCGTCAACCAGAATGGCGCGCTGACGTTTCGCGCCATGGCCGTGGGCGATGGTACGGTCCTTTCGCAGATCATCCGCATGGTGGAACAGGCGCAGGGATCGAAGATGCCGATCCAGGCTATTGTGGACCGGGTGACGATGTGGTTCGTGCCGGCCGTCATGGGTGTAGCGACGCTGACGTTTGGGCTCTGGCTCGCGTTCGGACCTTCACCGGCCCTGAGCTTCGCGTTGGTGAACGCGGTGGCGGTGCTCATCATCGCGTGCCCCTGCGCAATGGGCCTCGCCACGCCCACGGCGATCATGGTCGGCACCGGTCGTGGCGCGGAGCTGGGTATCCTGTTCGGCAAGGGCGAGGCGCTGCAGCTGCTGAAGGAAACCGCCGTCGTCGCCGTGGACAAGACCGGCACGCTGACCGAAGGCCATCCCGCCCTCACCGATCTGGACGTGGTCCCCGGTTTTGATCGAGACCGCGTACTTGCGCTGGTCGCGGCGGTTGAGGACAAATCCGAGCATCCAATCGCTCGCGCAATTGTGGATGCAGCGGCGGAGAAGGGGCTGGCACTGCCGCCCGTCACCGCCTTCGCATCCGAGACCGGGCTCGGCGTCGAAGCACTGGTGGACGAAGAGCGTGTGCAGGTCGGCTCGGCACGCTACATGGGCGAGCTGGGGCTCGAACCCGGAGCATTCGCCCAAGCCGCCGGTCGCCTTGCCAGCGAAGGCAAGTCGCCGCTCTATGCAGTCATCGGCGGCAGGCTGGCCGCGATCATCGCCGTGGCAGACCCTGTGAAGCCGAGCACACCCTCTGCAATCCATGCACTCCACGCGCTGGGCCTGAAGGTCGCGATGATCACCGGTGACAACCGCGGCACGGCCGAAGCCATCGCGCGCCGGCTCGGGATCGACGAGGTCGTCTCCGAAGTGCTGCCTGAAGGCAAGGTGGAAGCGGTGCGCCGCCTGCGCGCAAGCCATGGGCGCCTGGCGTTCATCGGCGATGGCATCAACGACGCACCGGCCCTGGCCGAGGCGGATGTCGGACTGGCCGTCGGCACCGGTACGGACATCGCGATCGACGCGGCGGACGTGGTGCTGATGTCCGGGGACCTGAAGGGTGTTGCGACAGCCATCGGCCTTTCGCGCGCTACCATCGGCAACATCCGCCAGAACCTGTTCTGGGCCTTTGCCTACAACGTGGTGCTGATCCCGGTGGCGGCAGGTGCGCTCTACCCGCAATGGGGCATCCTCCTCTCCCCAATCTTCGCGGCCGGGGCCATGGCAGTGTCCAGCGTCTTTGTTCTGGGGAATGCCTTGCGCCTGCGCGCGTTCAGGTCGATGGAGCATGGTTGGATCATAACCGATGCCGCAGATATAAAGGAGGCTACGCGATGAACATCGGGGAAGCGGCGAAGCAGTCGGGCGTTTCGGCCAAGATGATCCGGCATTACGAGGCCATCGGCCTCATCCCTCCAGCTGGGCGCAAGGATTCAGGCTATCGAGATTATGCCCCCGCAGACGTGCACATGCTGCGCTTCATCCGACGTGCGCGCGATCTAGGGTTCGTCGTGGCGGAGATCAACGAGCTACTGAATCTTTGGCGGGACCGTTCGCGGCAGAGCACCGACGTAAAGCGCATCGCAGCGACGCACATCGAGGCACTGCGCGCCCGCATCGCGCGGCTCGAGCAAATGGCGAACACGCTGGAGACATTGGTCGATTGCTGCGCCGGGGATCATCGGCCCGACTGCCCGATACTGGCGGACCTCGGCGATGTGGCGGAGCCAGCGCTAAAACCCGTTCCGTCCACACGCGCTTTCGAGATCTGATCGGCAACCTTCAGACTGGCATTCTGTACGCGTCAGCGATCAGCTCGGTTGAGCGATGGATCGCGGACGGGCTGTGTCCCAAGTTGAGGACCATCATCTCGTCAGCGTCTGTTTGCGTTTGCCGAGCATTCAGCTTGGCGACAACCTCTTCCGCCGTGCCGATCATAGTCTTGGCGTTCCACCTCTCGATAATTTGGCGCTCTGCCGCGGTATAGATGTAAGCTTGGGCCTCATCAGGCGTCGGAACGACGAACGACTTGCCTTGCGACATGCGCATCATCGCGTGGGAGTACGCCCAGCTCTGCCTCTGGGCCTCTTCCTCGTCATCGGCGGCCATCACACCGGAACTGACAATAGCGTAGGGCTTGTCCAAGAGTGCCGAAGGCTGAAACGTACCTCGATATACCTCCATTGCGTGTTCGAGATTCTCGTCGGCAAGGTGGGCCGCGAAAGCAAATGGGAAGCCGAGGTATCCCGCCAACTGCGCGGAAAATGTGGACGATCCCAGCAGCCATACGGGCGGACGGTCGAAGGATCGAGGCACACCATTTTCGCGGTCTTGCCACGGGCTGGGCACTGCGTTCACGCGCTCGCCGTAGGAGTGTCCCCCAGGGAACTTCGCGTCCATGAACGCCAGAAGCTCCATAAGCTGGGCGGGAAAATCGTCAGCTCCGATATTGCCACGGCGCAGGGCCGCTGCCGTTGTTCCGTCCGTACCCGGCGCGCGGCCGATACCAAGGTCTATCCGGTTCGGCGCGAGAGAGGCGAGAAGACCGAACTGTTCCGCGACCACCAGCGGAGGGAAGTTTGGCAGCATCATGCCGCCCGCACCGAGCCTGATCCGGCTCGTCTCCCCGATCAATCGGGCGAGCAGCAGCGGCGGCGATGACGTGGTGACTCCGGGCATGGAATGGTGCTCGGCCACCCAGTAGCGCGTGAAGCCGCGCCGATCGACCAAGCGCGCCAGTTCAATGCTGCCAGCTAAAGCTTCCCGCGCGGTGTAACCACGCCCGGCCATGGCAAAGTCGAGGATAGACAAAGGCACAGGCGCGCCACCAAGGCGCGAGCCGTAAATGGAGGATGTAGTCATTGCAGTTCTCGAATCTCAACGACGTCGCCGCGGCCTGCGGGACAGTGCGGTATCGGTCTGGCCGTCAGCCACGGATGCCACAATTGACCCGTGCGACAACAATCGATAGTATCGGGCCAACTTCCTCGGAACATGTAGCATGTCACGCACGCAAGTCGCCGTCCTCGCTTTCGAGGGTGTGAGCCTTTTCCACCTTACCACACCTGGCATGGTCTTCGGGGCGAGCATCGCTCCCGCCGACTTCCCCTTGTATGAAGTTCGTTACTGCGCCGTAGACCCAGGGCTCATCTGTGCGGACAATGGTCTTCAGGTGTATGTGCCGGACGGACTGGAAGCCATGCGCGAGGCTGGGATCGTGATTGTCCCGGGCTGGAACAATCCGGAAGCCGCAACGCCGCCAGTGCTTATCGAAGCCTTGCGAACAGCCCACGGCAAAGGAAAGATCATCGTCGGCCTATGCTTGGGCGCATTCGTCCTAGGCGATGCGGGCCTGTTGAACGGGCGAGAGGCCACCACGCACTGGATCGCGCGCGAGGCGTTCGCCCGCCGCTTTCCTTCAGTCATCTTCCGCCCTGACGTGCTCTATATCGAGGATGGTGGGATCGTCACCTCGGCCGGATCGATGGCAGCAATAGACTGCTGCCTTAATCTGCTGCGGATGCGGCATGGAGCGGACGTGGCGAATCGCATGGCGCGGATGTTGGTGACGCCGCCGCATCGCCAAGGCGGGCAGGCGCAGTACATCGAAAAGCCGGTGCCACTGCTGCCATGCCAGAACCGGCTTCCGGGCGTGTTAGAATGGGCGCTGGAACGGATCTCCGAAGCATTGACCGTAGACATGCTGGCGGATGTCGCCGGTATGAGCCGCCGCTCCTTCACCCGCCACTTTCGCGAGGCAACGGGATTGACTGTGACTCAGTGGCTGAACGCACAGCGCCTTACCAAAGCGCAGCAACTGCTAGAAACGACTCAGTTGCCGGTAGAGCACGTCGCATACGCCGCCGGATTCGGCACGCCACTTTCGATGCGGCAGCAATTCGCTCTTCAACTCGGAACGTCGCCATCGACTTACAGGCAGACCTTCCACAATAGCCTCCCCCGCCCGCAGGGCCACCGCTCGTGTCACCGCGGCGAAGCGCAGCCGGTACTCGCGCGGCGGCGGGCCAACGGAGGCTGATGAGTATTTTGCGCCCTGAATCGCTGCCCCAGAAAGCCGCAATTTATGGAATACCCATAACGGCCTGCCTTCCATGATCTAATAACCAGAATGGCGGTATGAACGGTAACCAGGGTTAGCTTAACTCAGACGCAACTGTCCAAAAGGGCGGAGCCACCTCAATCGATCCCATGACGAGGCTGATGTTTAGGAATGCGGGCAGAAGCTTAGTCTTGGATCAAAGCCCATCCTCGCAGCTGCAAAGTGGCCATCGTGGTCAATGCGGACACATCTATCTCGACTGTCTTCTCAACTGACGCGGGATCGATCTTGTTGCCAACCAGGGCTTGACTGCACACGCGCACTGAAACACCGGCAAAACGCAGCGCGGCAATCAGCGGCAGATTGGGGTTCTTTCCGGTCTTCGTACTATTCGCATAGGCCGCATCGCTCATCACCAGTTGTGTTGCAGGCCCGTGGATCACGACGGTGACATCACCGGGCTCAGGCCTTACCCCATCGGCACCCAGCAGGTTTATGAAACGCGCGACCTTTTCGAGAGTTGGATTGACCTGATCCGGTGAGGCGGGCGCCTTCGTGACGCTAAACAATACTCGGTAGCGCAGGGTGCGGTCCGGGCGCTCCTTGGCATCCGGCATTGGAACGATTGCCCCGAAATCCTGCACGACAGGATGCCGCGCATCATTCGCCAAGGCAGAATGCCCCACCATTATCGTCGCCGAGGCGACGAGGACGAGCATCAATTTGTATGGCATCGGCCAGTTCCTCATCATCCTATGCGTGCAAAGGCCGCGGCGCCGGTAAGAGCCCGCTTATGTGTGGTCGGAAGCTTGTCTTCGCGCACGGTCCGATGAGGCACCGGCGCACCTAACGCTGCGAATAGCGTACGAATCCGATCGTTCACTGCGTCGCTGGCGATGCTGTAGAAGATCTGGCGGGCTTCCCGGCGCGGGGTGACGAGATTGGCCCGCCGCAGTTCGGCCAGTTGTTGGCTGAGGGCAGGCTGACCGATCCCGGTCATCGCTTCGATCTCGCCAACGGCGCGCTCTCCCTCCAATAATGCCGATAGGATCATCAACCGCTGGGGCTGGGCCAGCATTTTAAGCTGCTCGACCATCAGGTCGGCTTGGCTACGATCAAGGCTCATGCGTCCGGCCGCAAACGGTGAAACCAGTCGGGACTGTCGTCGCTGGGAAGCGACGGCGGCAGCAGCACATCGTCGCCCGGTCGCCAACAAGCAGGCGTCAGAACGCTGCCATCCATGGTCCGCTGCAGTGCATGGACGGTGCGCAACATCTCGTCGACGCAGCGGCCGACCTGCATTGGGTACCAGTTCGTCGCCTGGATAATACCTTCGGGATCAATGACATAGGTCGCACGCACCGCCGAGGAGTCAGTCGCTTCGTCATCGATCATCCCGTACGCGCGACCGATCGCCATCGAAGGGTCTTCGACAACGGGGAATGGAATTTCCACCCCTGCCAGGGCCTTGATCGCTCTGACCCAGGCCACATGCGAGTACAGGCTGTCTACTGACAGGCCTAGCAGCGCACAATTTGCCGCCTCAAACATCGATGCCGCCTCCGCAAGCGCGATGAACTCACTCGTGCATACCGGCGTGAAGTCGGCGGGGTGGGAAAAGAACAACAGCCAGCGTCCCCGGAACTGATCGAGGGTAATGTCGCCATGGGTAGTGCGAGCACTGAAGGGCGGAGCTTGATCGCCGATACGGAGAGGGCGTGGTGGGATGTGGAGGTCCATGCCGACCTCTATGCCAGCGGCTAAGCCTTGACGCAATGCGGTTACAGACTTACATTAAAGAATATACATTCGAGGTGTAAGTGTCAGATTTCTTCCTTGCGCAAGCTACTCGCCAGATCGATGGCGCTCGCCATGAAGGCAGAACTCCAATGGTGCGGGCGTTCTTCGACGAGCAGACGAACACGATCAGCTATGTCGTGTCCGATCCCGCGACTCGGCATGCAGCAATCATCGACAGCGTTCTCGATTTCGACCAGGCGTCGGGGCGAACGGCGACGACCTCGGCCGATGCCATTATGGCCTATGTCGAAGACGAGGCCCTGACGATCGATTGGTTGCTGGAAACGCATGCCCATGCCGATCACCTGTCTGCCGCCCCCTACTTGCAACAGAAGCTGGGAGGGAAGCTCGGCATCGGCCGCGCGATCACGCAGGTCCAGGACGTGTTCGGCCAGCTGTTAAACGCCGGAGCCGAGTTCGTCCGTGATGGGTCTGAATTCGATCGGCTTTTCGATGATGGCGATCAGTTCGAGATCGGCGGCTTACAGGCGAGCGTCCTGCATGTGCCTGGTCATACGCCGGCTGACATGGCCTTCGTCATCGGCGATTCGGCCTTCGTAGGCGACACGCTGTTCATGCCGGACTTCGGCACTGCTCGGGCCGACTTTCCAGGGGGCGACGCGCGCCAGCTTTTTCGTTCGATCCGGCGTCTGCTCAGTCTTCCCCCACAAACACGGCTGTTTTTGTGCCACGATTACAAGGCGCCCGGACGGGCCGACTATGAATGGGAAACGACCGTTATCGCTCAACGCGAAGCCAATGTTCATGTGCATGACGGGATCGACGAGGATGCTTTCGTGGCGATGCGCCAGGCTCGGGACGCCACGCTGGCTGTGCCGCGCCTGATCCTGCCGTCGATCCAGGTAAACATTCGTGGCGGCAAGCTGCCGGCACCCGAAGCGAACGGTATTCGCTATCTCCGCATCCCGCTGGATGCGCTGTGATGGCGGTCTTCCCCGATGCGATGCCGGTCCAGGGACTGATCGGCGGCCTGCTGATCGGACTGTCCGCGGCGATCATGCTAGTGTTCAATGGACGGGTGGCCGGGTGCAGCGGCATGTTTGCGCGCGCGGTTGGACTGGCGAAGGGGGGAGCGCCCGGTAGCGTTGCCGTCGCGTTTACCGTGGGCCTGCCGATCGGTGCTGCGATTGTGATGGCCCTGGTCGGGGTGAACTCGCACTTCCGGACCTCGTGGGGCATGCTAGCGTTGGCGGGGTTGCTCGTCGGTTTGGGGACTCGGCTCGGATCGGGTTGCACAAGCGGGCATGGCGTGGTGGGCATGGCCCGGCTGTCACCCCGCTCGATCGCGGCGACGATGACGTTCATGGCAACCGGCATCGCTACAGTCGCATTGCTGCGTCTAATCGGATGGAACGCATGATGCGGCAGGCCATAGTCGCGCTCGCGAGCGGTGTGCTATTCGGAATGGGGCTAGCCTTGTCCGGCATGACCGATCCGGTGCGGGTGCGCGCGTTCCTCGACGTGACGGGCGCATGGGACCCCACGCTGGCCTTCGTCATGTGGGGCGCGCTCCTCCCGATGGGCTTCGCGTGGATGATCGTGCGGCGACGCACACGGCCGGTGGTAGCCGAGGCGTTCCATCTGCCCGCAACCAGTCCCATCGACGCGCGCCTGATCAGCGGCGCGGCCCTGTTCGGAACCGGTTGGGGACTGGCAGGGCTGTGCCCCGGTCCGGCCCTCGCCGCGCTGGCGATCGCGCCCGGCCCGGCACTCGTCTTCGTCCTCTTCATGATGATCGGCTTCGGGCTGTTCCGCCTGCTGCCGACCGCCAGATAGCACAAGGAAAAGACAACGATATGGCGTTCAAGCCTCTGGATGACGGCGTCGCCGTCTCCCCGCAGATCACGCTGAACGACGTGGCCGAGGCCGCGCGGCAAGGCTATCGGTCGATCATCTCGAACCGTCCGGATGGCGAGGAGCCAGGCCAGCTTTCCGCTGACGAGATCCGTGCCGAGGCGACGCGTCATGGTCTCGCCTTTGCGCATATTCCCGTTGTCGCCGGCAAGGCTGCGGCTGCCGATGCCGCTGCCATGGCGCGAGCGATGGACACCTTGCCCGCGCCAGTTCTGGCGTTCTGCCGCAGCGGGATGCGCTCGACGAACCTATGGGCACTCGCCAAGGCGGAGACGCGCGCTGCCAATAGCCCTCTCGGCACCGCTACCGCAGCAGGCGACGGCGTCGCCGATTCCGCCCCTGAACTGCGCGCGACGGCTCCGGACAGCAAATTCGATGTGGTGATTGTCGGCGGAGGTTCGGCCGGGATTGCAACCGCGGCCAGTATCCTGAAACGCAACGCCAAAGTGACGATCGCGATCGTCGATCCGGCTCAGGACCATTATTATCAGCCAGGCTGGACGCTGGTTGGCGCCGGCGTATTCAAACCGGAACAGACGCGGCGCGCCGAAGCTGACGTCATGCCCCATGGAGTGACGTGGCTGCAGGTTGCCGCGACCGGCTTCGATCCGGACCGGAACAGGGTCGAACTGGCAGACGGGCGAACGATTGCTTATCAAGTCTTGGTCGCCGCGCCCGGATTGCGGCTCGCCTGGGAAAAGATCGCCGGGCTGGAAGACGCGCTGGGACGCGGTGGTGTCACGTCCAACTATCGCTACGATCTTGCGCCTTACACCCATCGTCTCGTCCAGCAGATGAAGGCCGGGCGAGCGTTGTTCTCGCAGCCTCCGATGCCGATCAAGTGCGCAGGGGCGCCGCAAAAAGCGATGTATCTCTCCTGTGACCTGTGGCGGGACGCAGGCGTGCTGCCCAAGATCGATGTTGAATTTCACAACGCAGGCGCGGTGCTGTTTGGTGTCGCGACCTATGTCCCTGCATTGATGGAATACATCTCGGCCTATGGCATCGACATGCGTCTAGAATCCAATCTGGTGGCAGTGGATGGTCAGCGTCGCATCGCAACCTTCGTACAGACCAAGGATGGTGCGACGGAGACGGTCGAACGTGAGTTCGACATGCTTCATGTCGTACCAGCCCAAGTGTCGCACGACTGCGTCGCGAAAAGCCCGCTTGCGGCAGCCAGCGGCTTTATCGACGTCGATGAAGCGACCTTGCGCCACAAGCGTTATGCAAACGTCTTCGGGCTCGGGGACGGCGCAGGCACCAGCAATGCGAAGACGGCGGCGGCTGTTCGCCAGCAGGCGCCCGTGGTGGCCGTGAACGTTCTCGCCGCGCTGGAAGGGCGGGAGCCGGTTGCGGACTATGACGGCTATGGCTCATGCCCGCTCACCGTCGAACGTGGCAAGATCGTGCTGGCCGAATTCGGTTATGGCGGGAAGCTGCTCCCGACTTTCCCGGCGTGGCTGGTGAACGGTACGCGCCCGACCCGTGCCGCATGGTTCCTGAAGGAGAGGATGCTGCCCCCGCTCTACTGGCATGCCATGCTGAAGGGCCACGAGCTTCTCGCATCCCCGCATAGGATCGGTAGAGCGGCATGATGCTCGAGCCGATCCAGTATCTGCTAGGCGCTTTCTCCGGCGGCCTGGTCGGCTTCACGCTGGGGCTTGTCGGCGGAGGGGGATCGATCCTGGCCGTGCCGTTGATGATCTATCTCGTCGGTGTGCCCAGCGCGCATGTCGCGATCGGAACCAGCGCTTTCGCGGTCGCCGCCAATGCCGCGACCGGCCTGATCGGTCATGCGCGCGCAGGTACGGTCAAGTGGCGCTGTGGCGGCATGTATGCGCTGGCCGGCATTTTCGGCGCATTCGCCGGTTCGACAGCTGGCAAGGCGTTCGACGGTGCGCGACTGCTGTTCCTCTTCGCGCTCGTCATGGTCCTGGTCGGGATCGTTATGCTGCGGGGACGCAAGGCGGATGGCGTGCCCGGGGCGCAATGTAGCCGCGAGAACGCACCGAAGGTTCTGGGCTTCGGCCTGGTCACCGGCATCTTCTCCGGCTTTTTCGGGATCGGGGGCGGCTTCCTGATCGTACCGGGCCTGATCGGGTCGACCCGGATGCCGATGCTGAATGCGGTCGGCACCTCGCTCGTGGCGGTTGCCGCGTTCGGCCTGACGACCGCGCTGAGCTATGCATGGTCGGGATTGGTCGACTGGCCCCTCGCCGGCGTGTTCATTGCCGGTGGCATTGCGGGCGGACTGCTTGGCCTGATGGTCGCGCGGCGTCTGACTGAAAGCCGTGGCGCGCTTTCCACTGTTTTCGCGATCCTGATTTTCGTCGTTGCCGCATACATGTTGTGGCGCAGTTGGGGAGCGCTGTGATGTCCGAACACCGTGGAGCAGTGATGGCAAGGGCACAGTTTGCTTTCACGGTCAGCTTCCATTTCATCGTCCGCGCCGTCTCGATCGACGAGACAAAGCGGGAGCCATTTCCGAGAACGTCCCTCGCGGTGCGGTGACACGGAAAGCTGGGCTCGGAAAACGGAGCACTGCGGCAAAGCCGTTCTGACAAGTACGAAACTCCAGAATGCCACCTGCTGCAGCGATCGCCATCTGGACGATCGGCAAACCGAGACCGGTGCCGGTCGTACCAACGCCACGTCCCCGCTCGAAGCGACGACGTACGCGAGACTGATCCTCCTTGGGAATGCCCACGCCGAAGTCGATCACTCGAAGTTCGAAATCGGTATCCAGTGCACACTCGATCCGCACGTTGCCTGCGCCATGTAGTAGCGCGTTTTCGACGAGGTTCCCAATCGCTAGCCTTAGAGCATACTCGTCCAAAGCCACTTCCGGGCACCGTCGGCTACACGCGGTTACGATCTGACGACCGCTGCGCTGCGCGATCAGACGATAATCCTGTTCGATCGTCGCGATGACCTCATCGACCGACACCCATGTGCCGGCTCGGCTCTCGTGCCGTTCCTGTGCGGCAAGATCAAGCAGCTGACGAACTAAGCAACTGGTTCGATCCACGGATACGATGATCCGCTCCAGCGCATGTTCCCGCATCGAAGGATCGCTTGCTCGCCGAGCAACTTCTGCCTGCGTTTTCAAACCAGCCAATGGCGTCTGCAGTTCGTGTGCGGCATTCGCGACAAACGCTCGTTCCGCCTGTCGGGCAGTATCCAGTTCGAGCAACAAGGTATCCATCGCTCGCACCAGCGGCGAAAGCTCGCTTGGCACAGGCTCAAGTTCAAGCGGTGCAAGGCTTTCAGGCGAACGTGTCGCGATCGCCTCGGTGATCCTGCCGAGCGGACGCAACCCGCGACTCACTGCAAGCCATAGGAGCACCCCGAGAGCGATCAAGCCGGCCACCGCCGGCAGAACGAGGCCAAGCAGAAGATCGCGCACCAGTCGTTCGCGGATCGCGAGATTGTCGCCGATCATAACGCGGATGCCCTGGTCTGGATCAACGTGCGTGAAGACCCGCCAGCGCCGTTCTCCAACGACCCTTTCCGTGAAGCCGGGCTTTCCGCCTGCTAGCGGGGCATCGGGGGATCCCGCAGATCGGCCGATCAAGCCCCCATCGAGCGACCATATCTGGCACGACAGATCGCGAGAGTAGTGGATCGGAGCGGGAGCATCCCCGGTTTTCCGCGTCGCCACGTCAAGGGCAGCGACCATCCGGGCAGCCTCCACAAGTCTCCGGTCGAGCACCCGTTCTACCTCCGCCCGTGCCGACATGCCGGTCCAGATCGCCGCGCCTGCCCACACCAGCAGGGTAATAGCGGCGACGAGCGCGAACAGGCGAAGGCGAAGCGATTTTATCATGTCGACAGACGATAGCCTTCTCCACGCACCGTCTGGATGTGGCCGCGGCCAAGCTTCGCACGCAGCTTGTGAATGTGGACTTCCACCGCGTTGCTTTCCACCTCTTCCTGCCAGCCATAAATTCTGTCCTCCAGCAGGCGCCGTGACAGGATGTGCCCGGGGCGTTCAGCCAGCGCATGGAGGATAGCAAATTCTCTCCGCGACACAGAGACCGGCTGACCAGCCAAAGTCACCGTTCGCTGCGCAACGCTGATGACCAATGAACCGAAAACGATTTCGTCCGAAGCTCGTCCAACCCGCCGCCGAAGCATGGCGCGAACGCGGGCGGACAATTCCGAAAGATCGAACGGCTTGCCGAGATAGTCGTCGGCACCCGCATCGAGCCCGGATACTCGATCGGTAACGAGGTTCCGAGCGGTGAGGAGAAGGATCGGCACCGTGACGGCGGCGCGCCGCCATTCCGCCAGCAAGTCCAGCCCAGAACCGTCGGGTAAACCAATGTCGAGGATCACGCCGCCGTGATCGTGAATCGACAAGCCCGCACGCGCATCCTCGATCGAAGATACAGCGTCCACCTCAAACCCTTCAAGACTCAGCCCCGCGGTGATGCCATCGCGCAGCACGTCATCGTCCTCAACCAAAAGAATCCGCATCTCGCTACAGTCAGCCCGCAAACTTATGTCCGCCTTAACGGCCGCTAAGCCTCCCTTAAGCTAAGGCAGGAATTCAGGCCATCATGGATGGCATCATCAGCTTTGGACCCTTCATGATCGCAATCGGCCGCGCGTTGGCAGTGGTTGCGATCTGGGCGTTTCTCACCAGCGCGACGCTAATCGCTTCCCGAACTGGAAGCAATGCCGGTCGGGCGGGCTGGATCGCAGTCGGGGTCGGGATTGTTGCTGCGCGGCTTGGCTATGTGCTGGGCAACCTGCCGGCCTTTCTGCTGGAACCCTGGACGGTTCTGGCCGTATGGCAGGGCGGATTCTCAAGCTGGGCCGGCGTTGCTGCGGCCGCATTGGCGCTGCTCGTGCAGATGGGGCGTCGCCCGGCGACCGCCTTGATGCTTGTCGCGCTTGGTGGCGTGTCGCTCACTTATGCGGCTGTGAGCGCCGCCATGGAACCAAACCATAGTCAGCTGCCGAAGGGGCTCCGATTGACGAGCCTGACGGGGAAAACGATCTCACTGGACACTATGCGCGGTCAAGGCTTCGTCCTGAACCTGTGGGCCACCTGGTGTCCTCCGTGCCGGCGCGAGATGCCGATGGTGATCGACGTCGCGGATACCTCCAGCGTGCCCGTGCTCCTCGTCAACCAGGGGGAAGGCGCAAGGCGCGTGAAGGCTTATCTCTCGCTCAATGGCATGCGGGAAGACGCGGTCCTGCTCGATGAAGTCCAGCAGGTTGCCGGTGCCACGGGTGCGCGCGCTTACCCGACGACCATTTTCATAAACGCCCAAGGCGAGATCGCTCGCGTGCACGCCGGCGAGATTTCACGAGCAGCTCTCACCTCGGGAATCCGCGAGCTGGAAAGGAAGTGACAATGAGAAATGTGACGATCTGCGGAGCAGTTGCAGTTGCCCTGCTGCTTTTTGGTGTTCTCGTTGGCCGTATGGGCACGACGGATCGCGCTCAAGCTCAGGCCGTAAATCCAACGGGCGAGGCCCGCTCTGGTGCGGAACGCGAGCACGCCCTTGCGGAGATACAGAACGACCCGCTCGCTCCCGTAATTGATCGGAAAGGTGCAGATGTGACGCTCGTCGTGTTCTCCGACTATCAGTGCCCCTTCTGTCGGAAGATGCATCCGGTGCTGGAGCAACTTATGCACGAGGATTCCAAGGTGAAAGTCGTTTATCGGGACTGGCCAATCTTCGGCGCGGGTTCAGTCGAAGCAGCACATGTCGCGATCGCCGCCACATATCAGGGCAAGCACGCCGCGTTCAACAACGCGCTGATGGATACCCCGGGCAAGGTTTCGTCGCAGACCATCCGGGCCGCCGCGACCAAAGCCGGTCTCGACTGGAGTAGACTGCAGACCGACCTCAAGACACACAAGGGCGACATCGACGCCGTCATTGAACGCAATGGCCGGTATGCCATCATGATGGGACTGAGCGGGACTCCCGCGCTGCTGGTCGGACCATACCTGATCCCCGGCGCAATCGACCTTGCCGGGCTTCGTAAGGCGGTCGCGCTAGCCCGCACTGCTCCTGACGGCGCGGCGAACTGAGCGAGCTACTGGCATGATCCTTCGGATTCTTATTGCGCTCTGTGCGGCGCTCACGGCTCTTTCGCCGGCTGATGCTCAGGTGCCTGCGTCGCACATCGCTGCCGACATGGTCGTGCAGGTGGTCGATCCACGCCCGGGAGCGGGCACACGGATCGGCATCACCATGACGCCGCAGCCTGGCTGGCACGCCTATTGGCAGAACCCAGGCGACAGCGGACTTCCGCCAGAAGTGACCTGGACCCTTCCGGAAGGGGTGACGATAAGCCGGGTGGAACATCCCGCTCCCAGTCTTCTGACCTTGGGGGGACTAGCCAGTTATGTCCATAAGGGGCGTTTTACGCTCCTCGCCAACCTGAGCGTCGACGGTTCAGTGCCGCGCGGCACCTCATTGCCGATCCGTGGTGAGCTGACTTGGTTGGCATGTTCGGATAGCCTGTGCGTTCCTGAGCGGGCGGCCATCGCGACCGATCTGATTGCAGGCGGCGGGAATTCTGCCGGCAAGGATGCCGACCTGCTTCGCCGCAGCGAAGCGGCGCTGCCCCACCCCGGGCGCGGACAAGCGAGTGTTACGCGGGTGGGTGATCGGTGGGAGGTTCGGATTGCCTCGGGCGCGCCGTTGGATTGGCGCAACGTCCGGCTCTATCCGGCGCAAGAGGGATGGTTCAGCGCCGAAGCCGTGCAGCGGGTCAGCATTTCCGGCACCCAGCTTCTCGTATCAGTTCCCGCAGGTAAAAGCGAGCCCGTGGGAACGTTCGACGGCGTCCTGAGCGACGGCCGGCAAGCGATCGCCGTGCAGGCCAAGGCCAATGCTGATAACAGCGCTCGCCAGGCACCCGAGCCGCAGACCAAACCGATCGCGCATTCCAACGTTGCAGCCGTGCCGCTCGGTCAAGGGAAGGAGGCAAAGGCAGCGATACCTAATAGCGCGCAAGACGAAGGTCCTTCCATCGCCTTGACTCTTGTCGGAGCGCTCCTCGGTGGGCTGCTGCTCAATCTTATGCCATGCGTCTTTCCGATTCTATCTCTGAAAGCACTAAGTCTTGTGCGCTCTGGTACGGACCAGCGTGCGGCACGGATCGAAGGCGCGGCCTACGCCGCAGGAAGCGTCCTTGCGACAACGGTTCTGGGCGCGGTGCTCTTGGCTGCACGCGCTATGGGGCATGAGATAGGCTGGTCCTTCCAGTTGCAGGATCCGCGGATAATGCTCGTCCTGACGATTCTGGCGCTCGGCATTGCCCTTAATTTGGCCGGTGTCTTCGAACTGCCGGGCCCTTCGCTGAGTGGCAGTTGGTTATCGCGGCGCGACTGGATCGGTGCTTTCGGCACGGGTCTGCTTGCGGCCGTAATCGCAACCCCATGCAGCGGCCCTTTCATGGGTGTGGCCCTGGGTGCGGCGCTACTGCTTCCCGCGTCGGCGGCGCTCCCGATCTTCACGGGGATCGGCTTCGGCATGGCCCTTCCGTTCCTGCTAATCGCATTTGTGCCCCGACTGCGGCGACTGCTGCCCAGGCCAGGCTCCTGGATGGCCGACCTCCGTCGCATATTGGCGATCCCCATGCTACTTACTGCGCTCGGCCTTATTTGGGTTCTCGGGCGGCAGGTAGGTGTGACCGGCATGGTCGTGGGGCTTGGGCTCGTCATGCTCGCGGCGATCGGCCTTTGGTGGGTCGGCATTCGTCAGCATCGTGGCAAACGTACCGTCGTCGCGCTCGCTCCGGTCGCAGCAGCCTTCCTTGTCAGCGCAATCATCGAACTGCCCGAGGCGAGCCTTGCAGCGGCCCCGACTAGCCCAGAGACCGAGCCGTTCTCGGAAAAACGCTATGCTGAGCTGCGTGCTGCCGGCACGCCGGTCTTTGTCGACATGACAGCGGACTGGTGTCTGGTGTGCCAGGTAAATCGGAAAGTTGCCATTGACCGCCCGGCTACCCAGCACGCTTTCCGCGCAGCGGGCGTTGTCACGCTGTTGGGTGACTGGACGCGCGGCGACCCTGCTATTACGCGCTTCCTGGAAAGCAGGGGCCGGAACTCGATTCCGTACTATCTCTACACGGATGCGGAGGGGCGAACCGAGGAATTACCCCAGGTGCTATCGTCCAATCTGCTGGTAAAGATCGTTTCGGCGGAGCGATGATCTGAGCCTATCGAATTCGGCTTGCTGATATCAGGCGAAAAAACAAGATATGGGACGATATGGAAAAAATGGACGTCAAGGAAGGGCTGAGCGCACTAAGTGCGCGGTTACTGCAAGGCTGTGTCAGAGGAAATGAGAGACTGACCCCCGTGTTTCCGCCCGGATCAAGGCAATGCGGGGTCAAATCCTCAGTTCGATTGGCAGGGCGGACACGGCCGGCAAGCCTCGTCAGATATCAGCGGCAGCGGCTTTTAATAGCAGCCCGTTGATTTGTTTGAGAACAGCACTCGCAGGTCGGTCCGGAGCAATCCCTGCGCCTCGATGAGGTCTGCTGATTGGCTCTGCCCCACTCAAGCGGGCGTCTACAGCGAATTTGTCGCCTCTGAACCAGTCCCGCCCTTGGTGGCAAACATCTCCCGAAGGAACTTCTTCTGCGAATACGAACCTCGAGGTTTAGCGCCCGATATCCCCGAACGCGTGAGCTCAATATTTTGCAGCAGGCCGCCATCAAGAAGCAGCTAGAGGGGAGGTGTCAGCTTGATGCCTGCGGAACGCAAACAAAGCTATGAAAGAGAACAGCACCAACGGGAATACCGTCATGCAAACCACCTGCCATCCATAGCGGACGAGCATACCGCCTGAGAGGAAGGAGCCAAGTGCAACAGAACCGAACACGATGAAGTCATTGGTAGACTGTACGCGCGCACGCTCTTCGGGACGATGGGTTTCAAGAACCATCGCCGATGCACCGGTAAAGCCGAAGTTCCAACCTACGCCCAGCACGATCATCGCGACGAGGAAGTGGTCCGTCGTCATGCCCAGAAGTCCCACTCCTGCGGCGAGCCCTATGATGAGCAGGCCGGTCGCGGTAACCCATGTCGCCCCTATCCTTGTTATCAGCCGCCCGACAACGAAGCTGGGCGCATACATGGCGACCACGTGCCATTGTACGGCGTTGTTGGCATGATTTTGCGAAAGGCCGTGCATACGCATCGCCAACGGTGCCGAGGTCATTAGAAAATTCATGAGCAGATAGGTCACTACGCCCGAAGAAACCGCGGCGAGGAAGAGTGGCTGGCGTGCGATTTCGCGAAGAGGGCGACCCAAAGCCGCCGTCCCGGCAATCGGCTCCCGCAGGTTCACCTTGCGAAGGAGCAGCCCAGCCAGCACCGCGATGCCCGAACTGGCAATATAGGTGCCGACGAAGTCTCGCCCTGGGATCAGGTCCATGGTGAGGCTGACAAGCTGTCCACCTATCAAACCCGCCATAATGCCTCCTGCAAGAACAAGCGAAAGCGCGCGCGCTTTTGCAGGGGCGGGTACACATTCGGCGGCGGCGAAGCGGAACGTCAGGACGACCGCTGCATAACTACCTGCCGCAAACGCTGCGGCGCAGAACAAGAGGAAGGATTGGATCACAACAGCGAGCGCAGCCGTCAGCCCTGCCATAAGCCCCGAGACACTGCCGATCAGAAAGACCCTGGAACGTCCGTGGCGTGTTGCGATCCTACCTGCCGGCAACGTGCTTGCCGCCATACCGACGACAAAGAGCGAAACGGGCAGAGTGGCAAGCTCCGCCTCCGGTGCCAACTCACGCCCGACGACAGCGCCGGAGGCGAAGAGCACCGTCGCATGAGAGCCGGCCAACGCCTGCGCGGCGCAGAGCCGCCAGACCGTGGGGCGGCCCTGGCCAAAGATGCTCATCAGAATCCCCCTTCAGGCTTGAGGCCGGCGATTATCTGTTGCCAGCAACTTGTATGTTCAGCCGGACAGGGCGGGGCACGTTCACACAGCTCGTGAACTTGGCACCCGCCTGCCTCAGGCCTGCTCGCGTAGGATTAACGTGAGACGTACTCGTCCGTCGCGACCACATCTGCATAGGCGAAGGCGAGTGCGGACATGTTCGCGGTATGGACATCGGCCGCAGGCACTGTCGCACCGTTGAACTCAACGTCTCGGGTCGCGCATGCATCGTGCACCACGACGGTCTTGAAGCCAAAGTCCGACGCTGCCCGAGCTGTAGCGGCTATGCACATATGGCTCATTGCACCAACAATCACCACTTCCGCGACGCCCTGTTCGACGAGATGCTGCTTCAGCCCGGTTTCTTTGAAGGAGTTCGGATAATTCTTGGTGATGATCGTCTCGTCACCGATCGGTTGCACAACGGGATTGATCTCGACGCCATTGGTGCCCGGATTGAAAAAGGGCATCGTAGGGTCGGTGAACTCATGACGCACATGGATCACCTCGTCTCTCGAGTCTCGTGCACTTTTTATCACTCGGGCGGCATTGGCAGCCGCTTCTTCGATCCCGTCCAGCGAGAACTTGCCCGATGGCCAGTAATCGTTCTGGAGATCGACAACGATGATCGCTCGCTTGCTCATGGGGTCACCTTTCTAAAACTGTGGGCTGGATTTAGGCGCATGCATGCACAATATGAATTGGCGGTAGCGACAAAATGCGAGGTGATTTCGACATGTCGGTGCAGGAAGTACCGGAAATCGGTGTATTGATCTATCCAGGTGCCCAAATGGCGGCGGTACTTGGCCTTACGGACATCTGCACCGTAGCTGAAGGTTTTGCGCGGAGCAGACAGGGCGGCTCACACACACCTATGCTTCGCGTCAGCCACTGGCAAACCCCCAGCGGGGGCGACTCACCAGTACGAGTGTTCGATACTGTCGCAGAGTCTGACGGTCTGCCGAGTGTCCTCATCCTTCCGCCCGCCTTAGGCGCACCGATCGTCCAGAAAATAGCGCGATCCTATGCCGGATGGCTGAGCCACAAGCATCGCGATGGAACCACGCTGGCATCAGTTTGCTCGGGCGTCCTGGTCCTTGGGGAGTCTGGCGTGCTGAGGGGACGCACCGTTACAACCCATTGGGCCTACGGGGACATGCTCAGGGCCCGATTTCCAGACGTGGGGCGCGTTGATTCCGACCGTCTGATCATTGACGATGGGGACATCATCACCGTTGGCGGCGTCATGGCGTGGACGGATCTGGCGTTGAAGCTGGTAGACAGGTTCCTTGGACCAACGATAATGCTTGAGACAGCGCGTCACCTGCTTGTCGATCCGCCCGGGCGGGAACAGAGTTACTACAGCACGTTCTCACCGAGGCTGACGCATGGCGATGCCGCTGTGCTGAAAGTCCAGCATTGGCTGCAGGCGACGGAAGCCCGGGATGTCAGCTTGCCCACTCTCGCAGGTCAAGCGGGATTGGAAGAACGCACTTTTCTGAGGCGCTTTCAGAAGGCTACAGGTTTTACCTCAACCGACTACTGCCAGCGGCTACGCGTAGGAAAGGCCCAGGAGCTACTGCAATTCAGTTCGCGTCCGATTGAGCGGATAGCCTGGGAAGTGGGCTACGGAGATCCGAGCGCGTTTCGGAAGGTATTTTTGCGGATAGTCGGCCTCTCTCCCAGAGAATTTCGCCAACGCTTCCAGGCCTGAACACATCAGTTCGCTGGTCGCATCGTCGATGTAGACGAGCAGACTGCATTGTGGGCCGCGATCATCGAACCACCAGTGCTTCGAGCCGTCGATCTGGATCAGCTCGCCACGGCAATCCCGGCGATAGCAAGGCTGATACGGCGGCGGCCGCCTGGCTTCGCGGTCCTTCCAGAGCCGGCCTCGATCATCAACTGTCGTAATGTCTCGCAAGCGCCTTTGATGCCATGACGCTCGATCTGATACTCGCGTGTCACGGGCGGTCCAAAATCAGCATGATGCTCACGAACGATGCTGATGATTTGTTTGCGAAACGTATCGCTATGCCGCCGGTTGCTTGGTCGGCCGCGCTAGCGTGAAACGCGATCAGCAGCGCCGTCGGATCGCAAGATGCCCTTCTAGCGGGCAAAGGCGACGATCGGATGGACCGTGAGGACGCAAGGCGCATAGCCGAGCTCGCCGATGAGCCGCATCTCATGCTCGCAGCTGCCGGCCAACCTTGCCCGTCACGCCGCCGGGATAGCGTTGGGCGCCTTTGTCCAGGTCAGTCGCTCCAGTTCCTGCTGCGGGTTGAGGCCGCTCTCGCCAATTTAGTCCGGCATGGCCAACCTCGCGTATAACTTCCACCGGCTCGCGTGGGTAGAGGGGCGCACTGCGCCTGTATGACGCGCAAACGCCGCCGGAACGCCTGGACACCTTGTAAAATCAGGAGGCCGGGCCGCCAAAAGGAGGGCTCAGGTGCTCGTTAGCACCGGTCGTCTACATCACGCCGAAATTGTTCGGTTCTTCGAGATGGGGTGGTTGCCGCCCTCCCCAGACGGCATCGCAATGTGCCAAAAAGTGGTGTTGAGGCCACTGAGCGGAAAGGACGGCAACCGTGACGAACGATACGATGATCGGTGTGGATCTAGCAAAGAATGTTTTCCAGGTTCACGGTGCTTCGGGGACCGGTGCAGTCCTGTTCCGCAAAAAGCTTAGTCGCACTCAGTTTCAGCGGTTTATGACCCAGCAGGAGCCCTGCGTCGTCGCAATGGAGGCGTGCGGCGGCGCCAATTATTGGGCTCGGGAGCTGCAGCGGTTAGGGCATTCGCTAAAGCTCATTTCGCCTCGGTACGTGAAGCCGTTCATCAAGCGCAGACCGTCTTCGCGGCGGATCGCATCCGGCGTAAAGATGGCTTTCACGGCGATGACCTCTTCCTCGAACAGGTTCCGGATCTGGTCGTGGCCCTCAAAGCGCTTCCCATTATCCAGGAAAGCCGCGTCAGCAGCAAACGGCTTGAGCATGGCGTCCGTATCGAGCCGTGCGTTGGCCGCGACATAGTCGGCGATGGGTTTGGGTAGTTCGATCGGCATTGCTACGCTCCTTACGGTGACCAGGAGAATTTAACGCCGCACAATGGTTGTGATAATCGGGCTAGACCGGCATGTGTCGTTGCGAAAGGCGGGACAATGTCTAAACACGGTTTGATCGGATTTGACGCTGTTCTCGCGATAGCGCGGCGGGCATCGTTCCGCGCGGCAGCGCTGGAACTGGGGCTTTCCACCACTGCGCTAAGCAACGCCGTCGGCAAGTTGGAAGGGCAGCTTGGCGTCCGACTGTTCAATCGCACGACTCGCAGCGTGTCCCTCACCGATGCTGGACGAAATTTCGTCGAGCAGGTTGGGCCCGCTGTGAGCACCCTCCACGAAGCGATGGGAGCCGCTCGGTCACAGCAGGAAACACCCTCCGGAACTCTGCGGATCAATGCTTTCGCCACAGGTGCACGGGAGATACTCGGCCCACTTTTGCTGAAGTTCCTGCGACATTATCCCAAGGTTCATATCGATCTCGTCACCGAGGATCGGATTGTCGACATCGTCGCTGAGGGGTTCGACCTCGGATTGCGAACCGCGAACCTGGTGCCGACCGATATGATCGCCATTCCAGTCGGACGTCCGCGCAGTTTTGCCGTCGTGGCGTCGCCTGAATATTTCAAGGCCAACGACAAACCATGCACACCCCCGGACCTACTTCACCACTCCTGCCTGCGCATCCGGCTGCCAAACGGCGCGCTGCATCGCTGGCACTTCGCGAAGAACTGCTAGCCCGTTTCAATCGATGTTTCCGGCCCCATAACCCTGGACGAGGCGAGCCTGTCGCGCATCGCCGTGCTCGATCATGTCGGTATCGGCTATTTAATGGAGGCCGACGTCCGGGACGACATCCGGACCGGACGCCTAATCCGTGTCTTGGAAGACTGGACGCCGCCGCTCGCACCCTTGTGCCTCTATTATCCTAGCCGGCGAAATGTTTCGGCTGCTTTCAGGGCCCTGATCGAGATGGCGCGACAATCACCCGGGTAATCGACTTGCCGGAACCGCCGTTGCCATCAACTGCCATTCTGCGTGCTAGGCTGGTGGCGGCATCTGGTCGCCACCTGTTGGGTTTGCAGACGGCCTGCACGTGAGACGTGAGATCCGGCCCGAGGGCGCAGACATGGTCAACAGCAGCAGAAATAGCTAATGATCTGCGCCGGGGGCCGGCGATCGCCCCCGTGAATAACCGTAACGAGTCATATCGTTCGAACTATGCTACAGTATTAATAGTGCTTACCGTGCATGCATGATAGTAAATTATGTTTATTGGAGCGACCATTTGCCGCCGCGCGGACATTCGGCCCATCTCGCCCTTTTGTCTCGGATAGCGAGCTAGTTTACCGATCGAACTGCATTAGCCTTGCTCCCTTAGGGCAGAGCATAGGCAATCACCTGGTCGCCGATCGGCGTTTCCATAAAGTGATGGCCGCCGGGTGCGATGACCAGGTACTGTTTGCCGCCTACCATGTAGGTCATCGGCGTCGCCTGCCCTCCCGCTGGGAGCACGTCCTTCCACAGCACTTTGCCGGTCTTGAGATCGATGGCACGGATCAGGTTGTCGGTCGCGGCGGCCACGAAGATCACGCCGCCCGCCGTCACGACGGAGCCGCCGTTGTTGGGCGTGCCGATCGTCCAGGGTAGCATCGAGGGAATGCCGAAGGGACCGTTGGTACGGGCCTCGCCGAGCGGCCTGTCCCAGATTGTCCTGCCGGTGGCCATGTCGATGGCGCGAATGCCGCCGTAGGGAGGCTGCTTGCAGAGCATGCCGGTCAGCGGCAAGCGCCAGCCTGCATTCACGTCGATGGCATAGGGCGTGTGGGCCTGCGGATCGCCGGCGCCTTCGGCGCCGCCGATGTCGCCTCGGGCCTGGTCGCGCGGCGCCCAGCCCTTCTTGTCGGCCTCGGCGCGGGGCACCAGGCGAACGTAGTTGGGCATGTCGTTGTAGTTGGCGACGATCACGCCGCGGCGCGGATCGACGGCGATGCCGCCCCAATCAGTGCCCCCGTTGTAGCCCGGGTATTCGATCGAGCGGCGATCGCTTTCCGGCGGTGTGAAGAAACCCTTGTAGCTCGCTTTGCGGAACTGGATGCGGCAGATCATCTGGTCGATCGGCGACATCCCCCACATGTCCCGTTCGGTAAGCTGGGGCTTGCGCAAGGTATGCCACAGCGAGACGCGCTGCGTGGCCGCACGCTGCTGCGGCTCGACTCCGCCGCCGGGAGCCTTGATCGTGCCGACCGGGGTGAGGGGCCGACCCGTGCGGCGGTCCAGCACATAGATGTCGCCCTGCTTGGAAGGCAGCACCAGCGCGGGCGTGCCCTTGAAGTCCACCAATGTGGCCTGCGCGCCGAAGTCGTAGTCCCAGACGTCGTCGCGAACGGCCTGGAACTTCCAGCGCGGCTTGCCGGTCGTCACGTCGAGAGCGACCAGCGAAGTGGCGAAGTCGCGCTCCTGCGGGCGGCGCAGGCTGGAGTAGTAGTCCGCCGCGGCATTGCCCATCGGCAGGTAGACGAGGCCGAGCTGCTCGTCGCCGCTGGCGATCGTCCACATGTTGGGGGTGCCGCGCGCCCAGGTCTGGCCCGACGGGGGATAGCCGTTCCAATCCGGGTGCATCATGTCCCAGGCCCAGCGCAGCTTGCCGGTAACGGCGTCATAGCCCCGGATCACGCCGGAAGGGGCCCAGCGGTCCTGACCGTCCAGCACCTGGTGCCCGGTGACGACGACGCCCCGCACGATGGTGGGCGGCGAGTTGATGGAAACGTAGCCCGGCGGGGTGTCGCCCATGCCGATCTTGGTATCGACCTCGCCGTTCCTCCCGAAGGCGGCGCAGCGCCCCCCCGTGCGGGCATCCAGCGCAAAGAGGCGCGCGTCGAGCGTGCCGTAGACGATGCGCTGAGCGCAGGGCTGGTCGGCCGGGGCGCCGGGCACCGCGAAGTAGCTGACGCCGCGGCATGCAGCGGTGTAGGGTATGGCTTCGTCGGACACTTTCGGGTCGAACTTCCAGCGCTGCTTGCCTGTCGCGGGGTCGAGCGCGAGGACGATGTTCTTCGGCGTGCAGACGTAGAGCATGTTCCCGACCTTCAACGGGGTGTTCTCACCGCCGTAGGTCTTGGCGATCTTGTGCGACGACGGCATGTCTCCGGTGTGCGTGACCCAGATGCGCTTGAGGTTCTTCACGTTGTCGGCGGTGATCTGTCCAAGAGGCGAGAAACGGCGAGCGGCGTCGGTGCCGCCGTAAGCCGGCCAATCGTCGCCCGCCGACATGAGCGACGGATCGCCCATGTCGAAGCGCAGTTCAGGAAGTTGTGATATGGGGCCAGTGTCGGCCATACGGGCAAAGATCAGCCCGGTGACGCCCGTCAGGATGACCGCCACGGCGCTGGCGCCAAGGCCCAGCTGCCAGCGATGTGACCGTGCGGAGAGTGTCGGCATGACCAGGAAAGTGGCCACCAGCAGCACCAAAGGCGCGATCACGCGCGGCACCAGAGCCCAGTTGTTGGTGCCTGCTTCGGCAAGCGCCCAGATGACGGTCAGCACGAAAATGGCACAATACAGCCAGCCACCCAGGATATTACGACGGATCAGCAACGCGCCTGAGGCTAACAGCGCGACACCGGCGAGAACATAATAGGCCGAGCCGCCGAGTACCGCGAGGTATATACCTCCCATCGTCAGGACCAAGCCGATCAGGGCGATGATGCCCCCAAGGATGAGAGGCGGCAAAGCACCTGCCTTGTTCTGGATCCTGAGGGAAACCATCCATTACACTCCAGCAATATAAAGGTCTTAGAACGGGAATGGCGTACATCCTGGAATGTTCCGAGCATCGAACCAGTTCGTCCATGCTTTTGATCGGCCCCCACCGAGTGGTCCGGGTTATTTGTTAGTGTAAGATTGCCT
>NZ_ATHL01000068.1 GCF_000445125.1 Novosphingobium lindaniclasticum LE124 | reverse complement strand
CTAGGCCGTGTTGACAAAGAGGATTCCCAAATCGCGTAGGTTCTGATTCAAGGTGGCTTTTGGGGAAGCTACCTTGATCCGTGGTCTGATGAGCGATGAGGAATGGGCCTGCCTTGAGCCCTTCGTGATTGAGCGTGGTGCACGCAGCGGTCGGCGCCCACGAAATCACCGGCTTGTCCTGGATGGCATTTTCTGGATCGCACGAACGGGCGTAGCCTGGCGCGATCTGCACGAGCATTTCGGCAAATGGTCATCGGTTTACCGCCAGTTCCGGCGCTGGACGCTGTCTGGTCTGTGGGAGTTGCTGCTCGAAGCCTTCAACGAAAGCGGAGGCGGCGGCCCCAGCCTGCAAATGATCGACAGCACAATAATCCGGGCGCACCACTGTTCAGCCGGCGCTAAAGGGGGACTCCGTGTCAGGGTCTTGGCCGCTCAAAAGGTGGCTTTACGACCAAGATCCACCTCCGTGTCAATGCGCTGGGCTTGCCCATAGCGGTGGCGCTGACCGGGGGCGAAGCTTCCGACTTCAAGGGATATATGCCGGTCATGGATGCCGATGGACCAGCGCCCAAGGTGCTGCTGGCCGACAAGGGCTATGATGCAGACTTCATTCGCAAGGACATGGAGAAGCGCGGCGGTATTGCCATGATCCCGACCAAGCGGAACCGGCTGATCCAATTGCCCGTCGATGCCGCGATCTATGCCCTGCGCAACATGGTCGAACGCTGCTTTAACAAGCTCAAGAACGCCCGAAGGCTGGCAACCCGCTATGACAAAACCGCCGATAGCTACCTCGGCTTCATCCACATCGTCTCAATCCGGCTGTGGACCCGCCAATTTGTCAACGCCTCCTAGGTCTTGTCGCTATGATCATTGGCTCAAATGGGGAAGTCATAGAAGGAGTCAGAAGGGGTGAAACCCTTCCGCTCCTACTCCCAACGCCGATTACCTCTAACGTCACACCGGTAGTCCGAAAACCGAAGAATAACGGTGACTTAATCGCGATTGGTGGGCGTCTGTAGCATTGAATATGCTCTAAATTGCCCTCAGGAGCCCGTACAGCGCATGGATCGGAAAATATGGCTACCTGCCTCTCGGGGGTTGAGCGCACTGTACGGGCAACAGCGTCTTGCATCCCGCCTATTTTACTAACTTCATATATACCGTTAAACTTATCCCACACCCTTTATTGCCGCATAAATTTGTTTAGCAATATTTATATTGTGATTTATTTACGACCATCGCCCAAGTTTATTTTCATTAATGTTTGTTTATATAAACATAGATATTAGTGAGTTTAATAAAATTATCTTGTTTTATGGAATTATTTCTGGGTTTAATTCCGTAAATCAAGCCATATCGAGCTTTAATTTACCAAAATCACACAGGGGGGATTGTCTTCGAGGCTGATTATGCTTATAATGCTTGAAACAGCGAACCTTTTCTTGGCTAGAACGCTCAATCAGCAAAGCCAAATGCCTCCGGTCCGGCTCTTAGGACCGAGTTCCTTATCAGTGATAGCACCCTAGCTTGCGAAGGCGAAAGCCGATGCGCAGCAGACCTACTTGTGTTGGAACTTTCACCGTACTTCTTGAAGCGGTGACAAGTTATGTTTTTTGGGGAACTTAGAAGTCGCAAGACTGACCTCCGACCCTCCGGTTGAGTTGGAATAGCTCGATGGAACAACCTAGCGTATATGGGCTGATATTTTTATGTCCTGCTGCATTCTCAGCAGGTATCACACGGTGTGACCCCCGTCTCTTACCTTTCAAGGGTATGAGCAATAGGTAGCTAGGCTATATAAGAACATGTAAAGATATTCTGGGTGTAAGACTCCGCGTGAACTAAGTTGAAGATATTATTCTTTATCTTATCACCCTAGCGGAGGAGGAGCTGTGCCCAAATGATAACCACGACAGTATGAGAATAGAATTATAAATACGTGGATTAATAACGATGGTTACATACGGTTTACGCCGAAGCCATCGTGGGCTATATAGTTCATCTGGCCAAGAAAATATGCCATAGAATAAATAATTATGAATTACGAGATTAATAGAATTCAATTAACATTAGTTGCACTTAACGATCCTGAACTTTCCAACGAAGGTTTCTCCTTACTTCTTGAGCAATCGGTTGCTTCTTTGAAACAGCACGCCGCAGATGCACACGGGCCTAATGCTTTCAAGATTTTAGGAGAACGATTGGTTCGGTGTTCAATTAAAATCGACCGAGACGCCGACGGTGTTTCAACAGTGGACGTTACATGTAGAATACCTAGCGACATGTCGCACCATGAGCTGGAGACCCGCAAAAACCGGTAGTGTTTGGACGGCTATGATGATTCATTGAGGGCGCGCGATCACGGAGGCCAGCCATGGATCCCAAGTCCCTGTTCAGTTTGAGCGATCACCTTGAGGCATTGAGCAAGGAGGGCGATCCGCTTGAGGTTTTGCAGGAGACGGTGGATTTCGAGTATTTCCGAGCGTGGCTGGTCGAAGGGCTTGGTTATGGCGATGGAGCCAAAGGCGGACGCCCACCCTTCGATCCGGTGATGATGTTCAAGGCCCTGATCCTGCAGGCGCAGCATAATCTGTCAGACGCCCGGATGGAGTTCATGATCCGCGATCGGCTGAGTTGGCTGCGGTTTCTGGGACTGTCGCTTGGGGACCGCACGCCGGATGAGAACACGATCCGGCATTTTCGCAATCGCCTGACCGAGACGGGAACGCTCAAGCGGGTGATGAAGGCCTTTGACTGGCAACTCCAGAAGAAGGGCTACATTCCAATGTCCGGGCAACTCGTGGACGCCTCGCTGGTGCCTGCACCAAGACAGCGGAACACCGAGGGCGAACGCGAAGCGATCAAGTCGGGCAAGAGCGCCAGAGATATCTGGCCGAACGAGCCGAACAAGGCAGCACAAAAGGATACCGACGCGCGCTGGACCCTCAAGATCGGCGGGAAAGTTCGGTATCGAGCGGATGGAACGCCGCTCCCCATGATCGCCCTGCCGGTCTTCGGCTACAAATCCCACATCAGCATCGATCGACGCTTCGGCTTCATCCGAGGCATGGCGGTGACTTCGGCGTCAGCGGCGGACGGGCGTCTTCTCCGGCAGGTCGTCAGCACGGACAATACCAGTTCCGAGGTCTGGGCAGACAGTGCCTATCGCTCCAGGCGCAACGAGAAGTGGTTGTCGGATCAGATGCTCACGTCCCGCATTCATCGGCGCAAACCTATGGGCAAGCCGATGTCGAAGGCCACCTCGCGGGCCAATGCAGCCAAATCCTCGATCCGGGCCCATGTCGAACATGTCTTCGCCCATCAGAAGAACCGGTTCAACCTGTTCATCCGCACCATCGGCCTCGCCCGCGCTGAGGCAAAACTGACGCTTTGCAACTTGGCCTACAACTTCAACCGCCTGATTTTCCACGAACGCCGGGAATGCAGGGGCTGACTCTGTCTGCAAGCCAGCCAAACCGGCGAAATCAACGCTAGGCATCGTGGAAATCGGTCCGAACGATGCCGTTCGTGCGCTCCGAAGCCTCGACGTCTGTCAAGCCAGGCCGAAATTACCCGGTTTTTGCGGGTCTCCAGCT
>NZ_ATHL01000067.1 GCF_000445125.1 Novosphingobium lindaniclasticum LE124 | reverse complement strand
GGGGCGTGTCCCTTGCCCCAGGCGCCGCTTCGCACCTTTTTACCGGCCCTGCGAGACAGGATGAAGCCGTGTTGGAGCCCATTGCCGGACCGCCACCTGGTCACCCCGAAGTCATCGGAGTCAGACGATCCGGAACCTTGCGAAAATCAGGCGAGATCGCGCGGCAAGGCAGGGGCGAGTTGTCCCTTTCAGCTGTGCAGCCGTTTCAAATCGCGCGCCGGCGTCCTCGTAGCGCCCCTTCGCGGCCGGATTTGGTGATGGGTCGTGACCGCCGCTGACGAAGCGTGCTCCTCGAGTGCATGTACCGCGTCCAGCACGACGGAGGTAGCTTGAAGACCTTCCAGGCTTCCTTTTATCCGGCTCGCCTCTTCCTCATAACGAGCCGCCATTTTCTCAACCCCTTCGAGAATGCGGGCGGAATTCGTATCCCGGATGTCGAAGACGTAATCCTGCTGCTGAAAAAGCGCAGCAAGATCGGTATACTTGCTGGCCCATCCGAGTATGACCGCAGGCACACCGCTCCTGTAAGCGAACACGACCGAGTGATAGCGCGATGCCACCACATATTTAAACCGTGAGAGGATATCGATCAGTTCCGGGCTTGAATATTCGCCGGAAATGACCTGCACTTTCCGGCCGTTCCCCATCTTGCCAAGGACCTGCTTGACGAGATCCGTATCGGCGGTGGAGGTACAGAGGATATAGACCCTCTCGCCGCTCGCAAGCAGCTTCTCCAATATTCTTGCATAGACATCGAGAACGGCGGAAGCGTCACCGATCCTGAACACATTCTTGTTTATGATGAATCCGACCGAGTTGGGCGCGGGATATTCTTTCGTGCCGCCGCCATTTCGGATGCGGATCTGGTCGGCTCTCGGGAAGGCCTTTTCCCTGATCACCATATCCGCCGACAGTTCGACATTGCGCAGCCCGAGAGAAGTAAGGCATGCGTACCCCTCGCGCTCTCGCGCATAGATTTTCAGGGGGTATGTCAACTCCTTCTTCACCTCGTCGATGAAGTGCGCGTCGTCTTTCTCCCCCCAATCGAACGGGCCGAAGCTTTGCGGCATCAATATTATCGGCTTGTTATAACGCTTGGCCATTTTGATCGTATCGAGTAACATTCTTCCGCTTTGCTTGGGCCAACCGGAGCCCAGCGCGTATCCACTCGCGTCAAAAATGGCATCTGCCCTTTTCAGGGCTTTCCTCATTTCGGGAATTTTGTTGCGCCACTTGTCGCTTTTCTTGAAATGGCTCACCAGGCGCGTCAACAGCGGCACCAGGAAAGGCGCCTTGTACAATCCATGCTTCAAAATGGGGCGCGTATAGTCGTCATAGGGCAGCAGCCGAAAAGTATATTGTTCGGGTGAATCGTACTTGTTCGCGAAGCCGATGACTTCGCAATCACCGTAAATGGATTTCAAGGATTCGCTCAGGGAGATGAACATCGCCTGAGATCCCTTGTTTCGCATCTGTATGCCGGTAACGATAAACGTCTTCATATTATTTGCCCTACCCCTTGATAATGGATCCGCCCCGGTCCGTCCGTTCAAGACATCATCGCCCAGCCTGACTCGCAGGCGCGTACCATCGGCTGAGCGATTGACCACTTATCTGCTCCAGTACCTCGATGGAGGGGCCGTAATAGTCGTTGAGACGCTTGCGCAGATCCTCGGTCAGCTGCGGATACTGGATCTTCCGCGCGACCAGTTCACGCATCGCCTCGAACGGCGGAGTGCCTCGAAGCGGGCGGGCGATCGGCTTCATCCACGCGAGACGCTTGCTCAATCGCGCGGGAACGACCGGAACCGTCTTGTCTTTCACCTTCTCCTGTCCGGCCGGCGCAAGCGGACGCGGCGGCAATCCCAGGTGAGCTCGGGCCCGCGCCATCTGCGCTCCCGGATCGTCCATCACGCCCTCGAAAAACAGGATGAGAAGCGCCTCGCGCCCGAAGAGGTCGATATAGGACTGTAGATGCGTCGCGAAATGGCCTCCGCCCAGGAACCGCGCGTTTTCGCCTAGCGAGGGATCGATGTAGTTCCCGATGTCCGCGCCGACTTCTCCGCGCCTGAAAAGCATGCAGTAGTTGGAATATGCCCGCTCCACAGGGTTGCGCAGCTGTACGATCAGCTTCGCGTGAGGCAGGTGACGATGAAGACGAGCCGCGGCATCGGGTGCGTAAAGGTAGGAGTTGGATTTCTCGCCAACGGTCCTGCCCCGCCTTCCCTCGCCGAACTGCGAGAGATACCAGTCTTCTCCTCGGCTATACTCCCTGGAGAAAAAGTGCAGCTCCGGGTCGGGCATGTAAACGGCCGGATCCGACTGTAGCTGTGTCTGAAGCCAGGTCGTCGCCGATTTCGCGGCGCCGATGATGACGAAGTCGATGTTATCGAATTGCATGGAATTCGGGCGCCCCCTGTTTATGCGCTGATACAGGGCGCCGTGTACGGGGACGATGTCGCTCGACTTGGACGGCGGTTCGCAAGTGAAGCCGGCTCTCGCCAGGCCGACGCCGCAGGCTCGAACGGGAACTGCCGATCCCCGCGGCCCTGCGGAAGCGGTCGCGCTCGTCTCGCCGTTCATACCGGACGTCTTTATCGATGACCGATGAATCGCGGCCCATACAAGCTCCCAAGATGAGCGAGAAGCATAGATAGACAGCGCTTCAAACATGAAGTGTTCTTTCGGCTTAAATCCGATGCGCTTTCAAGGCTGTCCCGGTCGCCTTGTCCCGCCAACCCTGCAAGGTCGTTGGATTTCGTGGAGGCAGCGGCCCGCAGGCACTGCCAGCTTCTCCAAGGGCGCCATGATGAGGCATCGTAAAAAGGAAAGCAGCGTCGGGTCGTGCTTATCGTGAACGCCAACTCAGGGGCAATGGCGCTGCGAATGCGTTGCGATCGTTTCGATAAGTCTTGCCGGTTCCATGAGCGGTGATAGGACACGGGATGGATGAACTTCGCGACTTTCCCGGCGCACCTGTGCGATCGGCCCCGGAAATCGCCATTTGGACGATTCACGAACTGCGATGAGCGCCTCGAAAGCTACTGGCGAACCGACCATCGACGACGTTGCCGCTGCTGCCGGTGTCTCCATCCGCACCGTTTCGCGGGTCCTGAACAAGTCTCCCAAAGTCAACGAGAACACTCGGCGGTCTATTGAGGCAGTCATCGCGCAGCTCAACTTCCGGCCCAGCCGGGGTGCAAGAGCGCTGGCGATGCGGCGATCGCTGCTCATCGGGCTTGTACACAACGACCAGAACGCCCTCGTTCTCGATACCATCCAGCGCGGCATCGCCGGCGTTGCCTCTCGGAGCGGCTACGAACTTGTCGTTCACTCCTGCCCGGCAGAGGACAGCGGCGTCATCGAAGACCTGGTGGCTTTTGCGGAACGGTCCAGGGTGGACGGCCTCGTCGTCCTGCCACCCGTGTCCGGCGTGCCGGGTCTTGCGCAGGCCTTGAACCGCATCCCCGTCATGGCAGTGGCACTCTCGTCGATCCCTCTCAGCGGGTTCGCGGATGTCGTCGTCAGCGAGGAGCGGCAGGCCGGCTCCGACGTAGCCCGCTACCTGCTCGAACTGGGACACCGTAGCATCGGCATGGTGAATGGGCCAGTCGGTGTCGCATCGGCGCAGGAGCGGCGCGCCGGGTTCGTCGGTGCCGTTGCCAGCGAGCCGAATGCTTCGTTGATCGAAGCTGCAGGCGATTACAGTTTCGAATATGGAGTCCTTGCGGCCGAGCAACTGCTCGCCGCCACGCCCCGACCCACCGCCATTTTCGCCGCGAACGACATCATGGCGGCAGGCGTTCTCAAGGTCGCCGCCAGGCTTCGCATCGCTGTTCCCGAGGAACTCTCGATAGTCGGTTTCGACGGCAGCGCCCTGACGCGCATGTTGACGCCGGCGCTGACCTCCGTGCTGCGCCCGTTCGGAGCGATGGCCGCCACCGCTGCCGAGACGCTGATCGCACGGATAGAGGGCAAGGACCTGCCGCCTGCCGGTTCTCATCCGCTTGAACTCGTTCCCGCCGAGTCCACAGGCCCTGCGCCGGTTTGACCTGGGTGCCTTGGATCAAGGTCGGCGGACCCGCGCCGGACTAACAAAGCCGAAGCTACTGCGCGCAAGCGGCTGCAGTTGCGGCGACGGACCATTTTGCGTCGAATCCGAAGGACGCCCGAATGGCTCGACGGTCCCATTTATGAGTTTAGTTCGCACTGCCCGGACTTCATAGAATCTCGACTTGTGCCAGCGCTGGCAATGGCGTAGTGGTCTAGGCATGGTAGAAACGCTCGCAGCCGCCGTCCGTATCGGCGTCGAGGATGACGTCGCCGTCGTTCTCCAATCGCTTGAGGCAGGTGCGGAAATCCGGGTGGGACGCGAAAGCGTTACCTTGCGCGATGCGATTCCGGCTGGACACAAGTTCGCCGTCAGACCGATCGCCGCAGGAGCGCCAGTGCACCGCTATCGCGCGCCGATCGGCCTTGCTCAGCGCGACATCGTCCCCGGCGAGCACGTCCATACCCACAACGTCCGAACCGCGCTGGCGGGCGAGAATTCCCATGCCTTTGCCGGACCAGGCGCCGAGACGCTAACATCGAACGTGCCGCAGGCGCCCAGCTTTAGCGGCTACGTCCGCCCGGACGGCAGCGTCGGCACGCGCAATGAATTGTGGATCCTGCCGACGGTGGGCTGCGTCGGACGTTTGGGGGAGCGGCTGGCCATGCGCGGCAATGCCGCGATCCCGGCAGGGTCGGAAGGGCTGGACGGGGTTCACGCCTTCAACCATCCGTTCGGCTGCTCTCAGCTTGGCGCGGATCTTGACGGCACGGCGGCCATACTCGCGTCGCTGGCGCTCAATTCCAATGCAGGGGGCGTGCTGCTGGTGGGCCTCGGCTGCGAATCGAACCAGCTCGATGCCCTGCTCGAGCGCATTCCCGAAGCGCGGCGCGGCCGCCTGCGCATATTGCGCGCGCAGGCGGAACGCGACGAGTTTTCGGCTGGCGAGGCCCTGATCGACGAACTGCTGGCGGAAATGGCGGGGGACCGCCGGGAAGAGGTTCCGCTTTCCGCCTTGCGCCTGGGCTTGAAATGCGGCGGTTCGGACGCCATGAGCGGCCTCACTGCCAATCCGCTGATCGGGCTGATGGCGGACGCCGTGACCCAGGCGGGCGGCGCCGCGATCCTCACGGAAATACCCGAGATTTTCGGCGCCGAGAACCTGCTGCTGGAGCGCTCCATCAGCCAGGACGTGTTCGATCGCCTGTCCGCCCTCGTCAACAGCTTCAAGCGTTACTTCCTCGACCATGGAGAGCCTGTTTCGGAAAACCCCAGCCCCGGCAACATCGCTGGCGGCATCACGACGCTTGAGGAAAAATCGCTTGGCGCGGTGCAGAAGGGCGGCCTCGCTCCGGTCAAGGACGTGATCGGCTATGGCGAGCGCATCGCCCCGGACAAGGCGCACGGCGGCCTGACAGTGCTCGAAGGCCCGGGTAACGACGCCGTTTCGACCACGGCACTGGCAGCGGCAGGCGCAACCATCACGCTGTTCTCCACCGGTCGCGGTACGCCGCTCGGCAGCCCGGTCCCGACCATGAAGATCGCTTCGAACCACGCCCTGGCCGAACGCAAGCCCGGCTGGATCGACTTCGATGCCGCGATCGTGCTGGAGCAGGGCATGGAGGCCGCCGCCGATGCCCTGCTGAGTCGCATCATTGCTGTCGCCAGTGGCGAACCGGCGCGCAACGAAAGCAACGATGAGCGGGCCATCGGCATCTGGAAGCGCGGCGTGACGCTGTAACCCCATCCGCGCGCGGCCCTCCCTGCCATCGAGCGCCAGGTTCACCAAATCCGATTTGCTGGAAAGGCGCGCTGATAATGGCTGCAAGCGAGGCGGCAATAGCCTGACGTCAAACCGCCGCCCCCTCGGTTCCGCATCAACTCCGCTCGCAGGGTCCAAGCGATGCCAATACCATGCGGTAATCCGAATAGGCCTGCTGCTTGGCGGCGAACGTTCCCGACACATAGGCGCTTTGGGGGGGCGACGGGGGCAGGAAGCAAGCGAGGTCGTACCATTCGAGCGTTTCCTGGGCGGGCGGCAGCGGGTCGCGTCCCGCCGCTTCCGTAAAGGATACGCCCCAGGTCTCCCGGTTGTCCGGCTGATGGCGAACGGAGATGGTCGCCCGGCCCTTCTTCGTGTCCAGAAAGATCTGCGTAAGCCCCTCCCCTGCCAGGCTGCCCGGCACGAAGGCAAGTTCCCTGACGCGGGTGACCGGCGCCGATCTCCTGGGTGAGACCAGAGATCGCAGAACGGCGCGAAGCCGGCTTTCGCGTTCCGGTGACCAGAGCTGCTGGGCCGTCGGTTCAACCAGTTTCAATTCCGCAGGGCGACCGGGCACATGGGATGCGAAGAGGAAGATGTCCTTGTTCGTCAGATCGGCTGCGCTTGGAGACGCATCTGCCGGCAAGTCCACCAAGTATCGCAGAGAGCCGCCGATGCCGTTCTGGCCATATAACAGTGCCCGTGTGTTCGCCTCCGCATAGTAGCGCCGGTGAACAGGGGAAAGCGAACCGGAATTCGCCGGGGTGACGGGCTCCATGTGCGTTACCCTGGCGAGCACGATCAGTTCCGCCTTTTTCGAAAGTTCCACCGTGTCGACATAGGTGCCCTGATCGGCGGAAAGCGCCCGCACCTGAGCCTCCGCGAAACCCGGCACGATCAGGCATATGGAAGCCGCGAGGCCGGCGACGAGATTGGCAATACGGTTGGACATCGGTCATGGGTTCCGCTGACAGGGCGTGGAGAGGAGAGCGGGCGCATTCCGGTCGGGCCTTTGCCCAGCCTCACCGGCAAGGAAAAGGAAATCCGATCCTGCCGGTCGTTGGAATATCCGGAGGCCGAACTCCGGCAGGATCGCCAGGAGATGATCGAAGATGTCGGCCTGGACGTCCTCGTACTGCGCCCAGACCGTCTTAGTGGCGAATGCGTAGATTTCGAGCGGCAGGCCGTGCTCGCCCGGTGCGAGCTGTCGCACCAACAGGGTCTTGTCAGTGGCGATGTCCGGCCGGGACCGGAGGTAGGCCAGCACATAGGCGCGGAACGTGCCCAGATTGGTGAGGCGCCGCGCGTCGAGGATCTCGTCCCGCGCATGCGCCGCGTTCCATTTGCCGATCTGGTCCTGCCGGTCCTGCAGATACCCCCGCAGCACGCTGAACCGCGAGAGCCTGGCAATGTCTTCCTCGTCGAGAAAGCCGATCGCGTTCTGGTCGATCATCAGTGACCGCATGATGCGGCGCCCCCCGGATTCCGTCATGCCCCGCCAGTTTCGGAAGCTCTCGGTGATGAGGCGATAGGTTGGGATCGTGGTGATCGTCTTGTCGAAGTTCTGCACTTTCACGGTGTGCAGGGCGATATCGATGACGTCTCCATTGGCGTCGAGCTTGGGCATCTCTATCCAGTCACCCACCCGGACCATGTCGTTCGAGCCGATCTGGACGGAGGCCACCAGGGAGAGAATGGTGTCCTTGAACACCAGCATCAGCACTGCCGCCATGGCGCCGAGCCCGGAGAGCAGCAGCAGCGGCGACTGGTTCATCAGCGCCGCCAGCACCAGGATCGCGGCGGCGGCATAGACCAGCAGGTTGGCAACCTGCACATAGCCCTTGATGGGCCGGCTTCGGGCATCTGGACGCCGCTGGTAAAGCTCGTTGCCGAGTGTAAACGTCGCCGTCAGGGCGCGGGCGAGCGTCAGAATGATGATCACGGCACATAGGCTGTGCACCAGAGCGACCAGTTCCGCAGGAAGTCCGGGCACCGCGCTTATCCCCGCCTGGACGATGACGGTGGGGAGAATGTTCGACAGGCGCGCGACGATCGCGCCGACGTGCCCTGCTTCCGCTTCGAAAGGGCTGCGGCCCAGCAGGCGAAGCACGCCCTTGAGCACGATCCGCTTGGCCACCCAGTTGGCAAGGCAGGCACTCGCCCCCAGCAAGAGCAGGGCGAGGCTCGTCTGCATCCACGGTTCGCCGGCCCAGGGCAGGTTCAGGGCCGACAGATCGAGAGCCGATCGGGAATTCTCGGTAGGCAAAGTAGTTCCTCTGAAGAGTGTTGAGCGATCTGTTCAGGTCCTGGGCAGCGGCTTCCCGGCGCTTTCCGCAGTGAAGCTCGGGGCGAGAAGGCCGCAGAGGCACGCAGCTATCATGACATAGGCGGGCACGAGCGGGTGGCCGGTGGCATCGATGAGCCAGGAGTTGAAAGCGGGTGCAGTTCCTCCGAACAGCGAGGTAGACAAATTACAGGCCGGAGCAAAGCCCGCAAATCTTACGGGCGTGGGAAAGTAGGCCGGGGAAGTCCGCAGCGCGAAGAGCGTGGCGTCGGCCGCCTCGCCGGGGAACAGCGAGGCGGAGATATAGCTGACGGCAAAGGCATAGATGCCGTAGTCGAACCTCCACTCGCGGCGTCTCGGAAATGTAGTCGCCCTTGATCAGCGTTCCCTCATCTTTACGCTCGAACGTGTTGCGCACCCGCAGAGGAATGCCGGGCCGGCGCAGCCCGCGACCGGCACGCGGATGGATGGCTTCCATGCCGAGATTGGCCAGCTGGTCCGCAGCATCGCAATTGGTTTACCCGAAGCGGCACGATTCGCTTTATGAGTGGCCGAACGACGCCTCTTCCCGTTGCCTGACGGATGGCGGGGATCGAGGATTACAGCAGTTACCCGGTGCCCGTGCGCGAACGAAATTGCCCATTTTCCCAAACCGGCGGGGAACGACGGGCGTTGCCGAAAGGCCGATCGACCTTCCAACCTGGTAGCGCCGCTCAGTCGAACATTGTCGTGCACGCGTTACCGAGCCTCAAGAAGGCCCTTCCGTTCGGCACCTGCACATCCCGCATGATCTTGCCCGCCGATCCCGTCAGGTTTTGAGCCGAGAAGACGCATTAATTGATAATTTAGACATGAAATGAAATTGCAATCAAAATTAAGTCAAACCGCCACGCCTCTTGTCTAACCGACCTATCGCTCGGTGAACGCACCGGCAGCAAGGTTTGGGGAAGACAATCAGATGACGGCAATTCCATCGGCCTCTAAGGCCGTGCGCTGCGCAATGCTCGCCGGTACCGCACTCGCTGTGTGCTCCGCAGCACAAGCGATGGCGCGGGACGATGCACCCGCAGCAGGCGCGGCCGCCGGCGCAGAGGTCGACGCCGGCGAGAGCAACGGCGCGATCATCGTCACCGGCGCCAAGACCACCCGCTCCGCTACGGCGATCTCGGAGGTCGAAATCCAGAAGATCCTGCCCGGCGTCTCGCCCCTGAAGGCGATCCAGACGCTGCCCGGCGTCCTCTATATCACTGCCGACCCCTGGGGGAACAACGAGCAGAACGCGCAGATCTTCGTCCACGGATTTGCCGGCAACCAGCTCGGCTATACCATGGACGGCATCCCGCTGGGCGATCAGAGCTACGGCAACTACAACGGTCTTTCCCCCCAGCGCGCGGTCATTTCCGAGAATGTCGCCCGGGTGGTCGTGGCTACCGGCGCCGGCGACCTGGCGACGGCCTCGAACAGCAACCTCGGCGGCACGGTTGAGACGTTCTCCTCCGACCCCCAGGCGGAGTTCGGCGTCCGGGGCGCGCAGACGGTGGGCAGCTACGGCACCTCACGCAGCTATTTGCGGGTCGACAGCGGCGACATCGGCGGCGGGAATTCGGGCTACATTTCGGGCGTACGCCAGAGAGCGCGCGCCTGGGACTTCGACGGCATCCAGAAAGGCTGGCAGGCCAATGCGAAGTTCGTGCACGACAGCGATGCCGGCAAGCTGACGCTCTACTTCGACTACAACGACATGACCCAGCCGAACGAGGATGCCACCGTGTTCTTCAAGCCTTCCGCAGGCGGCACGGCCACCCCGGCCCAACTCTACACTCCATATACCAAGCCCTTCTTCTACCCTGACTTCGATGGCTATCGGACACGCTACCTGACGCCGCTCGGAAACTCTCCGGCAGCCGAGGGCGGCAATTACCGCAATTACTATTCGGACGCGCAGCGCACCGACTACCTCGGCTATGCGCGTTACGATGCCCGTTTCTCCGACAAGATGACCTGGTCGACCACGGGCTATTATCACCACAACGACGGCGCCGGCGTGGTTGCCGGGCCGCTAGGGCAGTCGATCACCACGGCGCAGGCCTATCTCGATCCGATCTATGCCAGCCTGCCCACGAACTGCCGCTTCGGCGCCAACGGCAACGGTATCCGGCCGTCTGCCTGTACGGCGCTGACCACCGCCCAGGCGGCAGCGTCCGGTGCCGCACTGGTGGCCGCGACCGGCGGATCCGGGATGATCACCCGCACCACCGAATACCGCATCGACCGGGTAGGCGTGATCTCCGCGGCGAGCGTCGAACTCGGCAGACACAAAATCGAATTCGGTGGTTGGTTCGAGCACAACAGCACCACCCAGTGGCGCCGCTGGTATGCCGTGCCGGTTTCCGAACCTTCGCTGAGCACGCCCTATGTCCGCCCCCGCGATGTCATGGACCCACTGTTCACCCAGTATCAGGGCGAAGCGCGGATCAAGCAGTTGCAACTCCACCTTCAGGACACATGGCAGGTGACCGACGCGCTGCTCGTCCAAGGCGGGGTGAAGACTAGCGCGCAGTGGGCCAGTGGCCGCTTCCCGGTGCAACCGCGGGTCGGCTCGCTGGGCGGTACGACGGCGCTGCCCCAGGGCAAGATCAACACAAGGAACTGGTTCTTGCCTGCGTTCGGCGCGACGTATGACTTCAACGGGCATGAGCAGGTCTACTTCAACGTCCAGAAGAACCTGCGCCAGTATCAGGCCTATCTCGCTGGCGGAGGTGGCCCCTGGTTCACCGGAAGCCAAGCGGCATTCGACGCTTTCGCCGAGGAGGGCAAGCCCGAGACCAGCTGGACTTACGAGGCCGGCCTTCGCACGAACCGCAGTTTTGCCAACGGCTGGGCGCTCCAGGCCCAGATCAACTACTATCACGTCGATTTCAGCAACCGTCTGCTTGCCATTCCCACCAACCCAGGCGGTATCGCGGGAAGCGGCATCACCGGCGGCACCTCGACGCTGGTGAACGTCGGCGATGTCAAGACCGATGGGATCGATGCCGCCGTCACCTTGAGGGTCGGGCAGACGTTCTCCCTCTACAACGCCGTCTCGTACAACTTGTCCAAGTACCAGAACGACTACACCTCTACCGCGCTGGGCATCGGCGCGGCCACCGATACCTGCATCGGCGGCTACATCGTCACGGGCGGCATCGTGCCGACTTGCGGTAAGCAACTGCCCGGCACGCCCAAGTGGATGAACAAGACGGTCGCGACGCTGAATGTCGGTCCGTTCGAGTTGCAGGCGATAGGGGACTTTGTCGGCCGCCGCTTCGCCACGTTCACCAACGATGCGAGCGTGTCGTCCTATTTCCTGACCTCGCTGCGCGTGGCCGGGCGGGTTCCAGACGGTATCCTGCCTGTCAAGAAAGTGGAACTTGCGCTCAATGTAACCAATCTGACGGACAAGAAGGGCGTGTCGACGCTCTCGATAGGATCAGCCACGAACAGCTATTCCGCCTACCCCATCGCACCGCGCCAGTGGTTCCTGACTTTGTCGGCGGCCTATTGAGCGGCGCTGCCTGGTTGAGACGACAAGAGTGACGGGGCGGCGACGCTCCGCCTCCTTCGGTGCTAACGCGCATGCCGGGAGCGAACTTTATCGTTCACATACCGGTTAGCGTCGGCACCGCAGCTGGCTTTGGAGTGCGTGACACCCCGGCGTAGCAGAAGGAACTGGCCAAACTTGATGCCTGCTCCGACCGAATCGGAAGCTCGTTCCTACAAGGCTTCGCTGATCACGCGCCCAAGCATGGCGTGATCGGCCTAACCAAGAGCGCCGCGCTCGAATACGCACCTCGCGGGGTCCGCATCAACGCGATCTGCCCAGGCGTGATCAGACGCCTATGGTCGCGGACATGCTCAAGACGTGGAAGGACGCGATGGACGAGTTTCTGAAGCAGCAGCCGATCGGCTGCCTCGGAACCGCCGAGGAGATGGCGCAAGCGGTGTTGTGGCTGTCAGCCCGGGTTGGAGCTTCGTCGTCGGCGTAGCGCTGCCCGTCGATGGCGGCTTTACGGCTCACTGAAGGATAGGGGATACCATAAACGGCAGTTGCTTCCCTCCGCCCAAGATCCGCCGATCCGCAGACGGCAACCATGGGCATTCATATGCCCTGTCCGGTTGACAGACGTATCGCCGCGCTGGAACAGAATGCCGGCACATTCTGAGACCGCCGGAAAACCGGCGGCCGCTACTACGAGGCTCACCTTGTCCGAACGCATGACAGTCCTGCTGCAACATCTTCTTCCCAAGCGGGCCTTGACCAATCTCGCCGGCCACATTGCGAACCTAGGGGCCGGCCCGATCAGCACTCGCCTGATCCGCTGGTTTGTCGGAAGATACGGGGTGGACATGAGCGAAGCCGCAAACCCGGATCTCGCCAGCTATAAAAGCTTCAATGACTTCTTCAGCCGACCGCTTCGGCCCGGAGCCCGCCCCCTGGCTAGTGCCGATTTCATCTGCCCTGTGGACGGCGCGATCAGCCAGTGCGGAGCGATCGACGACCATCATATCCTTCAAGCCAAAGGACATAGGTTTACCACCGCGGAACTGGTCGGCGGAGATGGCGCGTTAGCGGCCGAATTCCGCCACGGGAGTTTCGCCAACCTGTATCTGTCGCCAAGGGATTACCATCGCCTGCACATGCCGTGTGACGGCGTATTGACGCGCATGATCCATGTGCCCGGCTCACTTTTCTCGGTCAATCCGGTCACCGCAAGGGGCGTGTCCAATCTGTTTGCGCGCAACGAGCGCGTCGTATGCGTCTTTGAATCGCTGGAACATGGGCCGTTTGTCATGGTATTGGTAGGCGCCACCATTGTCGGCAGCATCGCCACGACATGGCACGGCGTGGTCAATCCGAAACGTACAAGAGCGCCCTCCGAATGGACTTATCCTGACCAGCGCATCCACTTGAAACAGGGTGACGAAATGGGCCGCTTCCTGCTCGGCTCCACCATCGTAATGCTCTTCAGGCAGGGCAGTATCGTCTTCAACGAACATTGGGTCCCGGAACGACCCGTGCGGCTGGGCGAGATGATGGGAAACCGTCCGACTTGAGCGTAGTCGGTGATGGGGCTGTCGGGCCGCGCAGGATTATGACCTGATCCAACCAGATCACGACCTGGCGTACGCAATTGCTTGAAGGGGCGGCCGGCGTGTTTGGCTCGGAGAAGGCCTTGGACGAGCCCGCCGTCGACGTGAAGACGCTGCACGCCAAGATCGGCGAGCTGACGTTGGGGAGTGATTTTTTGGAAGGCGCGCTCGGCAAGGCAGGACTGTTGCCGAGCGCAAAGCGATGATCGACCGAACGCACACCTTGCCGGTGAAGCGTCAGGCGAATGAACTGGGGATCAGCCGAGGCTGTGTCTAGAGTGGTTTCCGATCCGATTGCATCGGATCATCGCAGCCGACCCTTTCCGGTCATTCAGCGCCAGACTTGCACTTTCTAACTGCAGAACTTCAGTTATTGCGAGGCAGCCGCCCCAAGTAGGCTATTGTCTGGCGCCACTGGATATCCCATCCCGGTCGGAGTTTGCTGATCAAGCTTCGTTGACAAAACCTTGCTCGAAATGTCGGCCGATTTGGAGAAAATGGTGGAAGAGCGGCTTGCCTCCCACCATTTAACTTCTCGCGTTTCGATTAATCTGCCGTCAGTTAATACGAAGGCTTCACCCCTCGCTCAGGATCAGGGCTTTGCGGCGACGGGGAGGCGAAACGGGGCGCCGAGCCGATTGAAGGCGTTCATAGCGGCGATCGCTAATGTAAGATCGACCAGGTCCTTCGGCTCAAACACCTCCGCGACTGCTGCATAAGCTTCATCCGATGCGTGGGTTTCGCTAAGGTTGGTCACTTCCTCGGCCCACGCCAGTGCGGCTCGATACTGGGCGTTGAAGAGATGAGGAACCTCGTCCCACACCGGCACCAGCACCACTTTGTCGATAGCCATGGTCTTGAGCAGATCGCGGGTATGCAGATCGATGCAGTGGGCGCAGCCGTTGATCTGCGAGACGCGAAGGAACACGAGGTGGATGAGTTCCTCCGGCAGGCTGGTGCTTTTGGTGATATAGTGATGGACGCCCATCAAGGCCTTTGCGCCGTCGGGCGCGACTTCAAACCAGTTCAGGCGGTTCATGGCATATCCTTTCGATGTCTGGGTATCGTGAGGTTGGGGGGCGGATCAGTTCTGCTTCGCTGGCGTCGTCAGGACGGTCTCGTCGGTGTCGACGATGAAGACCGCGAGCAGCTTGGCGGGCTCGGTCTTGCTGGCGTTGGCGCTGATGTTGTGGAAATCACCCGGCAGTTCGGTGAAGTTCTCGCCGGTCTTGAAGGTGCGGATCTCCCCGCCATTCACCTGACTGACGACGGCGCCCTGGATGACGGTGGCATAGATGAGCGCCGAGCGCGCGTGGACATGCGATCCGTTGGAGCCGCCCGGCTGATACTCCACGAGCACGCCCTTGACGCTCTTGCCCGCAACGTCCGGGATCGCGTGCTGGTAGACGAGCGTCGCCTTGACGCCTGACGGTGTGGGAGCTGTCTCGCGGGCTGCGGCGTGATCGTGGGCCTGCGCGTGGGCGACCGGGGCGAGTGCCGCGAAGGCGGCGGCGATGGCGAGCGTGGAAATCAGGGTTTTCATGGGACTGTCCTTTCGCGTGCGGATTGTGAAGAGTTCGGGCGGGCTCAGGTGGTGGGCATGACCTGTGCGTTCATCCAGATGGCGAGATCCTGCAGGCCCTGCCGGTGGAGACCGAGCGGGACGAGGGAGAGCTCGTCGACGCGGCCTCCGAAATAGTCGGCATCGGGATCCCGTTCGACGCGGCGGGCATCGCCGCGCATCTTGAGATAGCGGCCGAGGGTGAGGTCGAAGGGCCCGCGTTCCGGCCCGGCGATCTCGACGATGCCGTTCACCGGTGGCTCCAGCGCGATCGAGGCGAGGTTCGCCGCGACATCGTCGGCTGCGATCGGCTGAAACTGCGCGCCGCTGACCCTTACCACACCATCGGCGGTGTAGCCGTCGGCGATGGCGGCCAGGAATTCGAAGAACTGGGCCGAGCGCACGATGGTGTAAGGCAGCCCCGAGCCGCCGGCGATCCGCTCCTGGACAAGCTTGCCATCGAAATAGCCGTTGCCGGGCATGCGGTCGGCGCCGACGATGGAGAGGACCACATGGTGCTTCACACCGGCGGCGGCGGCGGCGCGGATGAGGTTCCGGCCCGAGGCGTCGAAGAAGGCGCGCACCTCGGCCGGATCGAACGACATGGCATTCGATACGTCCACGAGGATCTCGGCGCCGGCGAGCGCCTCGTCGAGCCCCAGGCCGGTGACGCTGTTGACCCCGGTGCCGGGCGAGGCCGCGACGACCTCGTGCCCTGCCACCGCGAGCAGCCGGGCCAGCTTCGCACCGACAAGGCCGGTGCCGCCGATGATCGTGATCTTCTTCCTGTCCATCTTGTCCTCCTGTCGGGCGCGGCATGCGCCTCCTGTGAGAAGAGATGTACGGGATTGCCCGGTTCGCTTCTGTCGCGGGGTTGCGGCGACTGTCGCCAGATTGCGGTTGATGCGGAACGGCGATCGGATAGTGTCGGGCGACACGCCGAGGATGAACGATGGCCGCTTCCCCGTCCGAGACAGCGAATGCTCCGTCAGCAGGCGAACGCGCGTCCACACGCGCAGAGATGGAGCATATCCTCGATACGCCGCCAGTACTGGCCGACCAGGATCTGCGCGGCGGCACCCGGCTCACCCGGCCCTGGACCCATGGCGCGCTCCACGCAGCGCTTCCGGGCCTGGATACCCACGTTGTCATGACATACTACGGCACTGCCCAGCAGGCGACCTGGCGGCAGGGCAGCAAGCGGGTGGAATCGCGCACGCGCCGAGGGTCGATCACCCTCATTCCGGAGGGCGAGGACGGGCGCTGGGATGTCGAAGGGCCGATCGAGGTTTCGCACGTGTACCTGCCCGACTGGCGGCTTCAGTCGGCGGCGGAAGCAATGGCGGTGCCGCACCGCGTCGAACTGATCGGCAGGAACTGCTTCGATGACCCGACGTCGGCGCAGATCATGGCGATCCTCGGCAAGGAAGCAGCCTCGTCCGATGCCGGTGCCTCGCTGTTCGTGGAGCAAGCGGTGGACCTTCTGTGCACCCAGCTGATCCGCGCGCACTCCAGCTTCGGCGCTGCACAGGCTGTCGCGCCGCGACGAGGTTTGGCGGATTGGCAGGTCCGGCGGATCAACGACTACATGGTCGCCAATCTCGACCACGCGATCAGTCTCGACGAACTGGCCGGGATCGTCGAGTTGAGCCGCTTCCATTTCGCCACCTCGTTCCGGCTGGCGACGGGCATGACGCCGCATGAGTGGCTCACGTCCTTGCGCATGAACCGCGCCCGGGACCTGCTGGCCCACACCGAGCTACCGATCATCGCGATCGCGCTTGAAGTAGGGTATGAGACCCCCTCCGCGTTCAGCGCCAGCTTCCGCAAGGCGGCCAAGATAACACCCAGTGCCTATCGCCGCGAGATGTCGACACGGTGATCGCGACGCTCGGCCCACCGCGAGAACGAGCCGTAGAAACGTGCGCAACGAACATGGGGACACATGATCCCTGCACCGACGCTTCCGTACGGGCCAGGCCATCCGTCGCGCTTGCGAGCCTCGCTCTGCGATGATCTAGAAGCGGCACTCCGTCCATCGCGACGAGACTGACCAAAGACGCTCAGCGGCTTCATCGTCGATAGCCCAAGGCACCACGCCTTTGCGCCCGGTTTCTCCGCCATTGATGCCGGCAATGTCGCAATCCTCGCAGTAGACGCCGCCCATGCCCTCAAGAAGCGGGCTCGTAGCGCACCAAAGGGTCGTCGCCGCGCCTTGCTCGACGGTCTTCATGCCTCGTGCAGGGTCGATGATCGGCATGCCTTGCACATCGAATGCATCGAACCCTGCCATTTCCTCTTTAGAGAGATGCCGTGCCAGATCGGTTATGATCTGTCCGGGGTGCAGCGAGAAGGCGCGGACTCCTTGCCCCTCGCCTCTCTGGTCCAGAGCACGGGCGAACAGGACGTTAGCCGTCTTGGACTGTCCGTAAGCTGCCCATTTGTCATAGGCGCGGCGTTCGAAATCGATGTCCTCGAAATCGACACCGGCAATCTGGTGTCCGCGCGAGGATACGGCAACGACGCGGGCACCCTCACGCGCCAAGGCAGGCCAGAGATGGCAGGTAAGCCGGAAATGGCCGAGATGGTTCGTCGCGAACTGCGCCTCATGGCCGTTCGCGTCGCGCCGCAAGGGTGTGGCCATGATGCCCGCGCTGTTGATCAACAGGTGAAGCGGCTGCCTGCGGGCGATGAAGGCACTGGCGAAATCGGCAACCGATGCGGCGTCGATCAGGTCCATGGGCGCGATTTCCACCCGCTCGACACCCGCGAGCGCGGCTTCGGCCCGTTCGAGGTCGCGCGCAGGCACGATCACCTCTGCGCCCGCACTGGAGAGCGCTTTTGTCGTAACAAGGCCGAGACCGGAATAGCCGCCTGTGACAATGGCGTTGCGGCCGGAAAGGTCGAGGCCGGCGATTACTTCGTCAGCGGTGGAGGCGGCGCCGAAGGGCGATCCGAGGGGTTCTTGCAAGCTCGTCATGAGCCGATTTGTGAAGTAAGCCGATCGGATGATCGATCCTCATTCATCCGAAATCATGTCGTGATCGTCCAGGAAGCGCCGGCAGACCCCTTGTCCGATGTGCTTGGTCTGGTGCAAGCGAGCGCGGCATGCACCGTCCGCTTCACCGCTGGAGGCGCGTGGGCGCTGCGGTTCTCGCCCACGCACGTCAAGTTCAACGTCGTTCGCTCCGGCACCTGCTGGATTTTGGCTGAAGGCTCCGCCCGGCAGTTGTCGGCCGGTGATTGCTTCATGGTAGCGGCCACACCCTTCGTACTGGCCAGCGACCCGACATTGCAGCCGATCGACGCATCGCTGGTGTTCGAGGATGATGCCACTCGTGGCCAGGTAGGAGCGGCTCCGGAAACCGAAATCCTCGGCGGGAGCGTGAGCTTCGAGGACGCTCAGGCGGACTTGCTGCTGCCGCTGCTGCCTGGCCTGTTGCTGATCGATGCCGAGCAATCCTCGGCAACGCCGATGGGATGGTTGATCGCCCAACTCGACGCCGAATGGCGAAGCAATCTGCCCGGCGCGCGAGCCGCGTGTGACGACATGATCCGCCTGCTCTTCGTGCAGGCCCTTCGCAGCCAACTCGGTGCCAGGACGGATATCCCCAGCTGGCTTGGCGGCCTGTCGGATCCTCCGGTCGCAAGGGCGCTGCAGGCGATCCATGCCAATCCGGCACGCCATTGGCGGCTCGACGAACTCGCCTCGCTCGCAGGCCTTTCACGATCGTCCTTTGCGGAGCGGTTTGCGCGCCGCGTCGGCATGCCGCCGGTCAGCTATGCCACCAACTGGCGAATGCGGGTGGCCGCGCGCCAGCTTGCTGCGAGCACGACGACCGTCAGCACCGTGGCAGCACAGGCAGGTTATCTCAGCGACAGCGCCTTCCATGCCGCTTTTCGACGCGAAATGGGCCTATCGCCCGTTGCATACCGGCGGAAACTCCGGCGGCCATGAAGTGCAATTCATTTGCTCGCCCCTGTGATTTCCGAGATTGAGATGCCTTCTGTAGGTGCAGGCTCCATCATCCCGCATACCTCGACAAATCCGCAGGGTTGCATCGGGCGCCACAGGATGACCTCGACCCTTGATCGCCATTCAGCCGCCGATTTCCGATCCCCAGATCCGATAATCCGGGTTGGAGCCGTCAAACGGCATCACGGTGATGCCGGTCACCTGCTGCAGCGCTTCGCCGATCGTGAAGAAGTTGCGGTCCTCGATCTGCTCGCGCGTCACCACGCTGACCGACTGCGGGATTTCCAGGATGTCGGCCGGTGTCTTGCCAGCCGCCGTCGCCTTTTTGGGCGCATAGCTGTCGTCCTCGCGGATCGCAGTGACCGTAATCTCGCCGCGACGGGCGGATGCCTGATCTTCGGTTTCAGCCAGTGCAGGCATGGCAAACAAAGGCGCGCCCAGCAGGGCCGCCGTCAAAGGAAGTCGGATCAAAGTTACCCCCGTTTTTAGAATTTCAATGTTATGGTATAACATCTTTGCAAAATGGCAAGAGGCTGACCTTGAACTCCCTGCAGAACGTCGCGCGGGCAGCCGATGGCTGCCTGCCCGCCCCTGTGCTCTCCGGCTTTTTGGGTTCGGGCAAGACGACGCTGCTCAACCACATCCTCGCCAATCGCGAGGGGCTGCGCGTGGCGGTGATCGTGAACGTCATGTCGGAGCTGAACATCGACGCCGACCTCTTGCGCGGCAGCGAGGCGGCGCTGTCCCGCTCAGAGGACGCGCTGGTGGAAATGACCAACGGCTGCATCTGCTGCACCCTGCGCGACGATCTGCTGCGAGAACTGCGCGCGCTGGCTGAGGCGGGCCGCTTCGACTGCCTCATGATCGAAAGCACCGGCATTTCCAAGCCGCTCCAGCACCTTCTCGTTCCGCGACGAGGCCGGGCAATGTCGAGGTGGCGCGACGAAGAGAAGGCGGCGCAACATCCGCTCTGGGCGATCGCCGGCAGGAACTGGTCTTCATCGGTATCGACATGAACGAGCCGCGAATCGGGCACGGCTCGATGCGTGCCTCATTGCCGGTAATGATTTTTCGTCTTTTGGACTGGGCCACACTGCAAGACTCTTTTCCAGCATGGGAAAGCCAGCAATTGGTCGAATGAGGTCGAGGTCGATCATGCTCCGAGCGCAGCGACGATAGGCGGTGCAGAACATTCAAAGCCGACCCTTCGCCGGCCTTCGGCGGTTGATTTTCGCTCCTCAGGTGCAGACAGTCCGCTTTCAACGCCACAAGCGGAACTTAGCGGCGGGCGAACAGGTCCATATTTGCGTCGCCCCACGTCTTGAGCGCCTCGATGATCGGCGTCAGGGTGCGGCCGCGGTCGGAGAGGCGATATTCCACTTTCGGCGGGACCTGAACGAATATCTCTCGTTCGATCAGTCCATCAGCTTCCAATTCGCGCAGCTGGTTCGTGAGCATGCGCTGCGTCACGGTCCCGCTACGCCGCCGCAGTTCATTGAACCGGACAGGTCCGTCCTGGAGATGATAGAGGATCACGGCCTTCCACTTGCCGTCGATCAGACTGATGGCAGCCTCCACCGCGCAGCCGGGCGTGCAATCGAGGCGGGAATGGCGGGCCTTGGACAAAGACGGTATCCTTTTTGACACTATGGGCGGTTTTTGTGCGTATGGCGTACAATGCCACCGGGCTTAGATGGGGAGGACAACTGCAAAAGGAAGCATCTCCATGCGCGCCATCGCCTATCATCAAGCTGGTTCGATCAATCGGCTCGACGCTCTTCTCGATCTGGAGCTGCCACGCCCTCAGCCGAGCGGCCGCGACCTGCTAGTTGCCGTTCAGGCGGTGTCGGTCAATCCGGTGGACACCAAGGTCCGCGCCGGCGCCGCCCCCTTCGACGGCCGCGAGGAACGCATATTGGGCTGGGACGCGGCGGGTGTCGTCGCGGCTGTCGGGCCGGAGGTCACCCGGTTCAAGGTCGGCGATCCCGTCTTCTACGCAGGTGATATCGCGCGGGATGGCAGCAATGCCGAGTATCAGCTGGTCGACGAGCGCATCGTTGGCCAGGCGCCCTCCACCCTGTCGGTCGCCGAAGCCGCCGCCCTGCCCCTGACGGCTATCACGGCGTGGGAAACCTTGTTCGACCGGCTGCGCGTGCAGGATCGGATGGAGGAGAAGCCCACCGCCATCCTGATCATCGGCGGCGCAGGCGGTGTCGGATCGATCGCGATCCAGATCGCGCGGGCCCGCACCGACCTTACGATCATCGCCACGGCCTCGCGCCCGGAAACTGCCGATTGGGTGCGCAGTCTCGGTGCCGATCATGTCATCGACCACAGCCGGCCGATGGCACCGCAGATCGCAGCTCTCGGGCTCGATGCGCCGCGCTTCGTCTTTTCGACGACCCACACCGATCGACACCTTGCCGACATTGCCGAACTGATCGCGCCGCAGGGCCGCTTCGCATTGATCGACGATCCGGCCAGCCTGGACATCGTCGGTTTTAAGCGCAAGGCGGTGTCGGTGCATTGGGAACTGATGTTCACCCGGTCGCTGTTCGACACGGCGGACATGGCGGAACAGGGCAAGCTCCTCGACGAGGTTGCCGCGCTGGTCGACCGGGGCGCGATCCGCACCACGCTGACGCAAACGCTATCACCTATCAATGCGGCCAACCTTATCGCCGCGCATCGCCAGATCGAAACCGCCACCACGCGCGGCAAGATCGTGCTGGAGGGCTGGAGCCATGACTGAAACGGATAGCAGTACCGTTGTCCATCTGGTCGCGCGCCTCGTCCCCCGTCCGGGCAAGGCAGACGAGCTTGCCGAAGCGATCACGGACCTGTTGCCGCAGGTCCGCGCAGAACCCGGCTGCATCGCCTACATCGCACATGAAAGCCGCGATGATCCGGGTGTCATCGTCATGATCGAGGCATGGGCGAATCAGGCCGCGCTGGACGCCCATGCCGCTGCGCCGGCGTTTACCGGTCTGGCTGCCCGGTTCGACTCCCTGTTGACCGAGCCGCCGACGCTGGAACGGCTGACGCGCCTCGACTGACTACTCGCCTCAGGCGGTGCGCATCATCCGGCGCAGTGCCTGAGGCGGTTGCCCGTAGTTGCGCATGAACACCTCGCGCATGCGGCGCAGATCGATGAACCCTACCTCGCGCGCCACCGCCTCCAGGCTGTGGCGCGTGTCTTCCAGCAACAGCCGGGCGGCCTCGAGCCGTAGCTGCTCCACCGCCTTGGCCGGCGACTGACCGGTTTCGGCCCGGAAAGCCCGGCTGAACTGACGCGGTGATAGTGCCGCCACTTCAGCAAGTTCCTCTACCGTCAGCGGGTTGCTGAGATGAGTGCGTGCGTGGATCAAGGCCTTCTGGATGCGGTCGCTGCTGGGCGCCAAATCCAGCATCTCCGAATGCTGCGACTGCCCGCCCGTCCGGCGATGATGCATCACCAGTCGCCGTGCGACCGATCGCGCGACGTCTTGCCCGAGATCCTTCTCGACCATCGCCACTACCACATCCAGCCCGGCCGTCAGCCCCGCTGAGGTCCAAACCTTGCCTTCATTGATGAAGATGCGATCGTCCTCCACCCGGACGCCGGGGAAGCCGTCGCGCATCAGCCTTGCATAAGCCCAGTGCGTCGTCGCGCGCCGGCCATCGAGCAGCCCCATCTGCGCAAGCAGGAACGCGCCGGTGCACAAGCCCGCTATCCGCCTCGCCGACTCGGCCGCTGCATGGAGCTCCGCCAGCGTCGATGCCTCCTGAAGCGGCGGCGGCATCAGCCCGGCCATCAGCAGCAAGGTATCGACAGTTCCGGCGTCGCGAAGCGGCTCGGTCGGCACGGCAAAGCCGCTGGACGAAGCGACTGGCCCGCCCTCAACCGAATAGATGCCTAGCGTGTAGAAGGGCTCTTCCACCACGACATTGGCCAGTTCGAACGCGGCTTGCGCTCCGAGGGCCAGAAACTGGAAGCCCGGCGTCAACACCATCGCAACGTGCGGCATCGCTTCATCCCCGTATGTCCTGAATCATGTTGTTATACGTCATTTAAGCCATCGTCCATCCGGACCATAAAGCGGGTGTCGAAAGTCACCGACCGCTTCTTGAAAAAGGAACCATCAATGACCCTTGGAACCGCACTCATCACCGGCGCATCCAGCGGAATCGGCGCCATCTACGCCGATCGTCTGGCGCGCCGCGGTCACGATCTGATCCTGGTCGCTCGCAATCGGGAGAAGCTGCAGGAGCTGGCTTCTCGCCTGTCCGATCAAACCAGGCGTTCCGTGGAGGTGATCGCCGCCGATCTGGGCGATGCCGAAGACCTTGCCTCCATCGAAGCCGTGCTGCGCCGCGACGCCAGCATCACCATGCTTGTCAACAACGCCGGGGTCGGCACGCATACCAGCCTGCTCGAGAGCGATGTGGACCGCATGGAAGCGATGGTCCGCCTCAACGTCACTGCGCCCATGCGGCTCGCCTATGCCGCCGTGCCAGGCTTCGTGGCACGCGGCCGGGGCGCGATCATCAACATCGCCTCGATCGTCGCCATCGTCCCGGAAGTGCTGAACGGCGTCTACGGCGGTTCCAAGGCTTTCGTTCAGGCCTTCAGCCTCTCGCTGCACAAGGAACTGGCGGACAAGGGTATCCGCATCCAGTCGGTCCTGCCGGGCGCCACCGCAACCGACTTCTGGGAAATCGGCGGCCTGCCTATCGAAAATCTGCCCGGCGAGATCGTGATGCGCGCCGAGGACATGGTGGACGCCGCGCTGATCGGGTTCGACCGGGGCGAAACCAGCACGATCCCCGCCCTTTCCGACATCGGCCTGTGGGAGGCATTCGAAGCCGCCCGTGCCGCCCTCGGCCCGCACTTGTCCGCCAGCGCCCCCGCCGCCCGCTTCGGCCTTGCCGACCGCGCAGCCGCCTGAACTCGAAAAGGAACACATCATGTCGACCATAGCTCCTCTTGCCGATGCCGATGCCACCCCCGGTACCGCTGCGATCTTCCGCGAGGCGAAGGCCCGCATGGGCAAGGTGCCCAATCTCCTGCGCGTCATGGCCCAGGCCCCTGCCGTCCTTGGCGTCTATTGGGATGGGCGCGGTGCGCTTGCGGAGGGTACGCTCCCCGCCAGGGTTCAGGAACAGATCGCCATCGCCGTCGCCGCGGCCAACGGATGCGACTACTGCCTTGCCGCCCACACCGGCGCGGGGCGGGCGGCGGGGCTGTCCGCCACCGACCTTGCCGACGCGCAGCTCGGCCGGGCCAGTGATGGCCATGCAGCGGCGGTCCTGGCGTTTGCTCTGGCCGTCAATGCCGATCATGGCCGGACCGGCTCGCTCGCTCTGGAGCAGGCTCGCGCTTCGGGCCTGACGGACGCCGAGATATTGGAAGTGACCGCCCATGTCGCGGTCAGCATCCTCACCAACAGCATCAACAACCTCGTCGGCACCAGCCTCGACTTTCCACGCGTCGCCCGCGTCGATGCGGCCGCTGCCTGACCCTGAACAGAAGGACCAGATTCATGAAACTCACCGGCAACACCATCTTCATCACCGGCGGCACCAGCGGCATCGGTCGCGCACTCGCCCAGGCGCTGCACGAGCGCGGCAATCAGGTGATCATCTCCGGCCGCCGCCGCAGCCTGCTCGACGAGGTGACCGCCGCCCATCCGGGCATGGCCGCGATCCAGCTCGACATCACCGACCCTGCCAGCATCGTGCGCGCTGCCGAAACGATCCGGCGCGATTTTCCGGAGACCAACGTGCTGCTGAACAATGCCGGCATCATGCCGTTCGATGATGCGGCAGCGGAAATCGACGATGCCATGGCGCAGGGGCTTCTCACCACCAACCTGCTCGGTCCGATCCGCATGACCTCCGCACTGATCGAGCATCTCAAGGCCAAGCCGGAGGCGACCATCCTCTACACCAGCAGCGTCCTCGCCTTCGTGCCGCTCGCGACCAACGCCATCTACTCGGCAACGAAAGCAGCATTGCATTCCTACGCCCTGTCGCAGCGCTTCCAGCTCCGCAACACCCATGTCCGAGTCCAGGAGATCGCCCCGCCCTGGGTCGATACGGATCTCATCTACAAGAGCGGCGATCCGCGGGCTATGCCGCTCGACGACTTTATCGAACAGACCTTGGTAGCGCTGGCCAGCGATGATCCGGAGATCCTGGTCGATGCTGTAAAGCCGCTGCGCGACAATCCGGGAGCGCAGGAACATGCGCTGGTCGCCGCCTTCAACCAGAGCGTGGCGGACAATCCCATCCCAGTCGCCGCTTGATGCGAAAGAAGCGGGGTCCTCGCTGGCCCCGCTTCTTGCGTCGTCCCTTCCCAGTCATTCAGCGCCGATTTTCTCACCCAGAGTGCATACCGGCTGATTTGGATCTCGCAGCGGCGAAACTGTCGAGGCCTCCGAACAGCCAACGCAGGGTGCTACGGCGACGGTCGTTCAACTTACCTGCTGCTTCCGCTTCATCGACCTCGTCGCGCCGCGCCCGCTGCTGATGATCACGGCGGAAAAGGCCGTAACGGCATGGATGACGCACGAGGCGCTGGAACGCGCAGGCAGCCCCGAGCGCCTACATACGATCGCGGGAGCCACCCACGTCGATGTCTACGATCGCGACGCTGCCGTGAACGCGGCCGTCGAGCAGTTGGCCGGCTTCTTCGCAAAGGCTCTGGGATCGGCCTAACACCGGATCACAGCAACTAACGGGCGTGCCCCGACGGGGCCGGTTATGCTGCTTCTCGTAGCAAGGAGACCCGTCATGTTCGATCAATCGCCCGAAATTCCCCGGCCGCGCCGCCGCGAGTTCATCGCCGGGGCTGCCACGCTTGCCTCTGTCATGATGGCGGGCCGGACCCCGGCAAGGGCGGCAACGCAAGGCATATCGGATATTCGCCCCTTCGGGCCAGTGCGCCAGATCGCCGCCGGGCCGCTCGATATCGGCTATGTGGAGACAGGGCCCTCATCAGGCCCAGCAGTCCTGCTGTTCCACGGCTGGCCTTATGACATTCGTGCCTTTGCCGAAGTCGCCCCATTGCTGACAGCACAGGGTTATCGCGTGATCGTGCCGCACCTTCGCGGCTTCGGCACAACCACGTTCCGCTCTGCCGGAGCGCCGCGCAATGGTCAGCAGGCGGCTCTGGCGGCAGACGGAATCGCGCTGATGGATGCGCTGGGCATCCGGCAGGCGGTGGTCGCCGGGTTCGACTGGGGCGCCCGCACGGCAGACATCATGGCCGTACTCTGGCCCGAGCGATGCAAGGCGCTGGTATCCGTCAGCGGCTACCTGATCGGCAGTCAGGCGGGCAATGCCAAACCGCTGCCGCCCAAGGCCGAACTCCAATGGTGGTATCAGTTCTATTTCGCCACCGAGCGCGGCCGCGAAGGCTACGCGGCAAACACGGAGGCGTTCAATCGCCTGATCTGGGAGCAGGCCTCTCCGCACTGGGCCTTCGACGATGCGACCTACGATGCTTCGGCAGCGTCCTTCATCAACCCGGACCATGTCGCCATCGTGATCCACAACTATCGCTGGCGGCTGGGTCTTGCCGAAGGCGAGCACCAGTATGATGCCGCCGAAGCGCGCCTCGCCGCAGGACCGCCGGTGACGATCCCCGCCATCACCATGGAGGGCGATGCCAACGGCGCGCCGCATCCCGATCCCGCCGCCTATCGTGCGAAGTTTGCCGGGCCTTACGAGCACCGCCTGATTGCCGGTGGGATCGGTCACAACCTGCCGCAGGAAGCGCCGGTCGCCTTTGCCAAGGCCGTGCTCGATGCGGGCAGGATGGGCGCATGATCCGTCTTTCGACCTGCACGCTGGGAGCCTCCCTCATGCTGCTGGCAGGATCCGGCGTGGCCGGGGCGGGGCGGCGGGAAGCCGATGCCGCGCCGGTCTACGGCGTTCGCCTTCCCGCCGGATATCGCGACTGGAAAGTCATCAGCGTCGCGCATGAGGCGGGCAAGAACAACGATATCCGGGCCATCCTCGGCAACGACATCGCCGTGCGCGCCTATCGCAAGGGTATCCGCCCGTTCCCAGACGGCGCGGTGATCGTTCGGTTGGCGTGGCGCTACGAATCCTCGCCGCGCAACGACGCCGTGTTTCCCGCGCCGCAGTCCTTCGTGGCGGGGGAGCCGACCAATGTGCAGGTCAGCGTCAAGGATGCGCGCCGCTATGCAGCGAGTGGCGGCTGGGGGTACGGCCAGTTCGATGATGGCCGCCCCAACCCGAACGAAGCCCTCACACGCTCCTGCGCCGCCTGCCACGCCAGGCTCGATGCGAGCGACGATCAGGTCTTCACCGCCTATTCGCGGTGAGCCCGGAGCGAAAAAGAACCCACGGCCGGCCTCGCATTGCGATGGTCGGCCGTGGGCGAATGCGCGCCGATAGGGGAGTATGGGGCCGGATCGGCGCGCAACCGCTACTGCGCGGCGGCGGCGCGCTCGATCACCCCCGCCACCTCAGCCGGGTGCGATACCATGACGACGTGCGAGGCGCCTTTCACCACCAGGGTTTCCCGCGCGCCGGCCCGCTGCGCCATGAAGCGCATGGCGGCCGGGGGAATGTTGCGGTCGGCATCGCCATAGACAAACCACGACGGCACATGCTTCCATGCAGGCGCGGTCGAGGCTTCGGACAGCGCCGCATCCGTCACGGGGCGCTGTCCCGCCGCCATCAGCCGGGCCTGTGCGAGAGGGACGTCAGCTGCGAACTGAGCCGGGAAGAGCGCCTGCCGGATGTACAGGTCGTTGCCGCCTCCCGCCAGCGGCACCGGCGGAGCCAGCGTCGGCGCCAGCGTGCTGCCAGGGAACCTGCCGGCCAGACCGAGCGCCGTCTCTCCCGCATCGGGAGCGAAAGCGGCGACATAGACCAGTCCGGTGACATTGGACGCCCCTTCCGCCGCCTCGCTGATCACCGATCCGCCATAGGAATGGCCCACCAGCACGACTGGCCCGGCGATGGATTTCACCACCCCGGCCACGACATCGGCATCGGCGCGCACGCCGCGCAAGGTGTCGGGTGCCGCAACGACGGTGTAGCCATCATGCTGGAGTGCGGCCATCACGCCGTTCCAGCTCGACGAATCCGCAAAGGCGCCGTGAACAAGGACGATGGTTGGCCTTGCCGCCGGCACGGTCGGCTTCGCCTGCGCACAGGGCGCGATCAATCCTGCGGCGAGCGCCAGGCCGCCGGCGATAAGGGTCTTCTTCATGCGTGGTATCCTGTGTTTGCGTCAGGCCAGAGCGACGACGGTTTCGATGTTACCTTTCACCGCCCTCGAATAAGGGCAGGTGCGGTGGGCAGCCTCGATGATTTGCCGGGCGCTTTCGGGGTCGAGGCCGGGCACGTGGACGTCGAGCCGCGCAGCCAGCGTATAGCCATCGTCGCCAAGCCGCAGTTCCACTTGCGCGTCGATGGCCAGGGCCTCGGGCAAGGTCACACCCTTCGCCTTCGCGGCAATCGTCATGGCACCTTCGAAGCAGGCAGACCATCCGGCGGCGAACAACTGCTCGGGGTTCGTACCCGCGCCCGGCGCACCGGGCGTGGACAGCCGGATATCCAGCCGACCGTCAGAACTGCGGGCCGCACCTTCGCGGCCCCCGACAACATGGACGTGTGCGGTATAGAGCGTCTTGCTTGCGGACATGGGCAGTCTCCTTCTTCGGAAAAATCAGCGCAAAGAGCGGAAGGCGGCGCGCACTTCCTCAGCGAACAGGACGGGCTGTTCCCAGGCGGCAAAATGGCCTCCGTCGCCCACCTCGTTGAAATAGATCAGGTTGGTGTAGCAGCGCTCGGCCCAGCTTCTGGGCGCTCGGAATATCTCGCCGGGGAACACGCTGATCGCGACCGGCAGGTCGATCACCCCGCGCGCGTTGAAATTGTTGGAATGGTCTTCCCAGTAGATCCGCGCGGCGGAGGCACCGGTCGCGGTAAGCCAGTAGAGCGACATGTCGTCGAGGATCGCATCGCGCCCAAGCACGCGCTCGGGCTGACCGCCGCTATACGTCCACTGCGCGATCTTCTCATACATCCATGCCGCCATGCCGACGGGCGAATCCACCAGCGAATAGCCGATGGTCTGGGGCCGCGTGTTCATCATGGCCGCGTAAGCGGAATTGTCGCGGTAGAACGCCGCCAACTGATCGAAAGCGCCGCGCTCCTTCGCGGACAGGCCAGCCGGGGCCGGGTCGCCCGCGGCCAGAGTGCGGACAATCTCGGCAGGGACGACGGCAGGCATGTTGAGATGGATGCCCAGCAGCCCCGGCACTTTCTGCAGGGCCATGCGCTGCGAGATCACCGAGCCGCAGTCCCCGCCCTGGCTGACGTAACGGTCGTAGCCGAGCTGCAGCATCAGTGCCGACCAAGCCCGCCCGATGCGATCCGACCCCCAGCCCGGCACCGTGGGCTTCGCCGAGAAGCCGAAGCCCGGTATCGAGGGAATGACGAGATGGAATGCATCCTCGGCACGGCCCCCATGGGCCACAGGATCGGCAAGCGGGCCGATTACGTCCAGAAACTCGAGCACCGAGCCCGGCCAGCCGTGCGTCAGGATCATCGGCATGGCGTTCTCGTGGCGAGAGCGGACATGGATGAAATGAATGTCCAGACCGTCGATCTCGGTCATGAACATCGGCAAGGCGTTGAGCCGCGCCTCGATCCGGCGCCAGTCATAGGCCCTTGCCCAATAGGCCATCAGCGGCTGCAAGGTCTGGCGACGAACACCCTGCGTATCTTCGCCGACCGGCTGCGGGTCTGCCCAGCGCGTCTCTGCGATCCGGTGCTTCATGGCCGCGATATCGGCGGCAGGAATAGCAATGCGGAACGGTCGGACGGCGCCCGATACGCTCGCTGCACGGGCAAGGCCGGGCACCGTCACCATCGCTCCGACAAGTGTCGCACCGGCAACGAAGCCGCGCCGCGATGTGGAATTTCCTGAAAACATCTGTCGTCCCTCCAGCGATCATCCGATCCGATGACAGGACGGTAGAAGAGCGGCGCGTGGAACACTCGTTAGCTGGTGTGATGCGATATTAGCGCCTGTTTCACAGGGCCACTCCCGCGATGCCCGGCCATCGTGTAAGCATCTCGGCGCGTGTCGTCTTACGGCGTGGCGAACATAACAAATCGAGGCAAGGCGACGGAATGGCGGATAACGACGGTCAGGCGCAGGGCGAGAGCATGACTTTCGGCCGCTTCTGCGTCCATCCCGCCAAGCGCCTGCTCACCCGCGACGGAGAGCCGGTGGAAATCGGCGGGCGCTCCTTCGACCTGCTGATGGCACTCGCCGAACAGCCGGGCAGGGTTCTCTCCAAGCGCGAACTGCTGAAGCGCGTGTGGCCCGATGTCGTCGTCGAGGACGGCAGCCTGCGCTTTCACATGGCGGGCCTGCGCAAGCTGCTGGGCGAAGGCGCAGGGAGCGGCAAGGACGCGGACGGTCCCCGCTTCATCGCCACGCAGGTCGGCGTCGGCTATGCCTTCGTCGCACCGGTGCAGAGGATCGGCGCGCCGGCCTCCGAAGCCGCAATGCCCGTCCTGGAAACGCCAACCGGCTTCGCCACCAACATCCCGCCTGCATTGCCGCATCTCGTCGGGCGCGAGCAAGACGTCGAGCTGCTGCTGGCCCGCGTGGTCGACACTCCGCTGTTCACGATCGCCGGGCCTGCGGGCGTCGGCAAGACCTCGCTGCTGATTGAGATCGGCCACCGTCTGACTGCCCATTTCGGCGGACGGGTGGCCTTCGTCGATTTCGCGATGCTGGAGAACCCCGCACTGGTCCCCCCGATGATCGCGGGCGCCATGGGCCTGTCGGTGCCGGGCGGCGACCCCGCCGCCGTCATTCTGGGCCAGCTGCGCACCGGACCGTTCCTGCTCCTGCTCGACAATTGCGAGCATGTGATCGACGAGGCCGCCGGGATCGTCGAACGCATCACGCAGGCCGCGCCGCAGGTGCGCATCGTCACCACCTCGCGCGAGCCGCTGCGGGTCCGGGGCGAGCATGTCCATCGGCTCGATGCGCTGGCCTGTCCGCCGCAGGTCGATGGAGTGCCTCACGACGAGATCCTCGCCTACCCGGCCGTGCAGCTGTTCTGCGAACGCGCGCGTGCTGCCGACAGCACGCTGCAGATCGACGAGGGCGACGCACGCCTGATCGCCGACATGTGCCAGCGTCTCGACGGTATGGCGCTGCCGATCGAACTGGCCGCCGTGCGGGTCGCGACGCATGGGATCGCCGCCACCGCGCGCCAGATCGGAGAGCGTTTCAGCCTCGCGTGGTCGGGCCACCGCACCGCGCAACCGCGCCAGCAGACCCTTCGCGGCGCGCTCGACTGGAGTTACGACCTGCTTTCGCCAACAGAGCGCACGGTGCTGGACCGGCTGGCGGTTTTCGTCGGCCCCTTCTCGATCGACGCCGCGCTGGAGGTGGTCACGGATGCCGCGCTCGGGTCGGACGAAGCGGCGATGGCGCTCGATGAACTGGTCGCCAAATCGCTCGTCGCCCCCAGCCGCACGCGGGGAGCCGGAACGTATCGGCTACTGGAAATGACCCGCGCTTATGCGCGCGACAAGCTGGCGATGCGCGGAAACGGCGAACAGCGCATCGCAGCGCTGCATCACGCCCGCTTCTTTCTGTCCGAGCTGGAGGGGGCGGCAGCGCAGGACGATGGGGGCCTCCGGGACATGCAGGCCATCCGGCCGCAACTCGGGAACATCCGCAGCGCGCTCGACTGGAGTTTCGGACCGGACGGGGACATCGGTCTTGCCGTGCGGCTCACCAGCGCGAGCATGAGGGTGTTCCTCGGCCTCTCCCACCTTGTCGAATGTCGCAACTGGGCGGCGCGCGCCCTTGCCGTGCTGCCCCCGGAGCAGCGCGGCACCACACTGGAACTGGAACTGCAGGCCGCGCTCGGCATCACTCTGATGTTCGCCCATGCCAACAGCGTCGAGGCGGGCGAGGCGCTGACCCGCGCGCTGGACGTCGCGGCCATGCTTGAGGACCGCTGGAGCCAGCTGATCACGCTGGCACGGCTCCATATTTTCCGCGAACATGTCGGCGACTGCGCAAGCGCCGAAGTCCACGCCGAGCAGGCCATTGTGATCGCCGCACAGATCGGCGCGCCCGATGCCATGGCCATCGCCTGCTCGCTGTCCGGCATATCCCGCTACCTCGCTGGCGATCAGGTTCAGGCCCGCCGCGATTTGGAACGGGCGCTGGAGCAGAGTGCGCCTTCGCAGCAACGCGGCGCGTCCGCATCGGGGTTCGACCACCGTAACCGCGCGAGCATTGCACTGGCCCGCGTGCTGTGGCTGTCCGGCGAGCCGGACGCCGCGCTGCGTCTTGCCGAACGAACCCTGGCCGAGGCTGCGGCGCTCAACCTCCCGGTCACGCATTGCATCGCGCTGATCTGCTCGCTGTCCATCCAGTTGTGGATGGGCGATCTGGCGCGGGCCGAAGCGACGCTGGCGATCCTGCGCGACTGCGCACAGACCAACGCGCTGGCTCCCTATATCCTCGTGGCGCGGTGTTTCGATGGCGAACTGGCGCTCGAACACGGCGACCATGCCGGAGCCGTCTACGCGCTGGACCACAACCTGCCCCTATTGCGCGCAACGCGGTACGAACTGCTGACGACGCGGTTCTCGATCGCACTGGCGCGTGGCCTTGCCGGAAGCGGGAGGCAGGACGCGGCGCGCCGCGTGATCGAAGACACGATGACACGATGCGAAAGTATCGGTGAACGCGTGGCGCTCGCCGAACTGCTCCGGGTCAGGGCGGCCAGCGGCACACCCGACGAGGCACGCCGTTTGCTGGAAGAAGCGGCTGAAATCGCCCGACACCAGGGTGCGTACGGATGGGAACGGCGCATCGCCGCCGACCTCGCACGCCTGCCTGTCGATGTCGTCAATCCCGTTCCGGGCGCGGCAACAACGCGCTGAGAGCCTCGCCGTCCGGCCCGCCGAACACGGTGGCGCGGCTGACCTCAAGCCAGCGCGCATGGGCATCGCGGCGCAGGGCTTCCGCCTCGTCGAACGAGGCAAGGGCATCGGTACCCAGCACCAGATGGGCAGGCACATCCTCGCGCTGCGCCAGTTCAAGCACGATCAGGGCAATGCGTTCCGGATCACCCACTTCGTTGCCGGCGTAGGCCCTGATGCGCGCAATCGTCGCCCCCACGGTTTCCGCATAGTCCGGCAGTACCGCACTGGCGGCACCGTGACCTGCGGTTCCCGCCCAATCGGTACGCATCCCGCCCGGCTCCAGCGCGGTGATCCGTATCCCCAGATGTGCCACTTCGTTGCGCAAGACCTCGGTGAAGCCGCCAACTGCCCATTTCGCCGCCTGATAGGCCGAGACTCCGGGCGTTCCCACACGTCCGCCGACCGAGGAGATGTTGAGGATATGCCCCATGCGTCGCTCACGCATGAAGGGCAGGACCGCACGCGTCATGTTGACCACGCCGAACAGGTTGGTTTCGATTTCGGCGCGGAAATCGGCAGAGGTCTTCTGCTCGAAGGCCTCGAAATGGCCATAACCCGCGTTGTTCACCAGTACGTCGATCTGCCCGAAAGCCGCGATCGCCGCAGTTGCGGCCCCGACGGCTCCGGCTTCGTCCGTCACGTCCAGCGCGAAGGGCTGAAGGCGCCCGCCATGAAGCGCCTTGAGGTCTGCCAGTTGCGCCACGTCGCGCGCGGTGGCGAGTACGGCGTCGCCGCGTTCCAGCGCGGCGGTCAGGATGGCACGGCCCAGGCCGCGCCCGCCGCCGGTGATGATCCAGCTCTTGAAGGAAGTCTTGTCCATGTCTCTTGCTTTCGATGGGAGGAGGATCAGGCTGCGGGCTTCAGGATCGCGCGCGGTTCGAGGTAGGCATCGAGGCCGTAGGCCCCGATCTCGCGCCCGAGACCTGACTGGCGGAAACCGCCGAATGGAGCATGGGGATCGTGGGGTGCTCCGTTGATGACGACACGCCCCGCCACCAGTTGGCGTGCGGGTTGACCGACGATTGGCAGCACATGATCGACAGCAACACGGTTCGCGGCCATGTCTCGGCAGCGGGGGCTAAAGGGGGGTCATAAGGAGGCTTTTGGTCGATCACGCGGCGGCTTTACGTGCAAAGTCCATGCCCGCTGCGACAATCAAGGACGCCCTCTCGGCTTCCTCCTGACCGGCGGCGAGCGTCGGATTACGCGCGGTCGATGGCCTGATGACGCTGCCGGTCAACAAGCCCAAGGCGCTGCAGGCCGTCAAAGGCTATGACGGCAATGCCGTCCGGGCGAACCTGTTGATCTGCGGTATCCTGCCGATCGCGCCGCCAAAGGCCAACCGGCGCGAAACCATCGCCTACGACTTCCGTCGATACCGAGACCGGAACCGTATCGAGCGCATGTTCGGGCACCTCAAGCATCAACGCTGCATCGCCACCCGCTGCAACAAGTCCGCGCTGTCGTTCGCCAGTTTACTCATCCGCCGATGGTTGCCCAACTTCGTCAACAGAGCCTAGTTGAACCAGGATTAGCGCCATGACGCTACACATTGAAATATATTTTCATCGAATCGCAGTGGTCATTGAACCGTCACGGCTTTGACGGCGAAACGTCATGCGTGGTTTCTAGTGGGCCCCCAACATAAAAATCTCTTCGGGGCACATCTCACATGCGTATCACTAAGCGGGCCTTGGCATCGTCGACGTCGGCCATCCTGTTCGCGGCCATCGCACTTCCCGCATCCGCCCAAACCGAGCCGGATGCCGAGGCTGGCGTCAACGGTGAGGACATCGTCGTCACCGGCAGCTACGCCCGCAGCCTGCGCGCCGCGACCGACGCCAAGCGCACCGCATCGTACCAGGTCGATTCGATCAACTCGACCGACATCGGCAAGTTCCCCACCCAGAACGTCGCCGAGGCACTGCAGCTGGTCACCGGCGTCGCGATCACCCGTCCGCGTGGCGAAGGCCTGAACGTCAGTGTGCGCGGCCTTGGTCCGCAGTTCCAGAACACCCTGCTGAACGGCAGCCCCGTGGCGGTGAACGAAGTGATCGAGAACGGCGGCGCCGCCGGTCGCCAGTTCCGCTTCGAGATGCTCCCGGCCGAGTTCACCTCCAGCATCGACGTCATCAAGACGCCCACCAGCGACATGACCGAAGGCGCGCTGGGCGGCAACATCAACGTCAAGACCTTCGAGCCGTTCGACGTCGGCACCAAGACCACGCTCAACGTGCGCGGCACGTATACCGAGCGGACCGGCAAGGTGAAGCCGAACGCCACCCTGATCACCAGCTGGGTCAACAACGACGACACCTTCGGCATTCTCGTCGGCGGCCAGTACTGGGCCAAGGACGTGCGCAACGACCGCTGGTACAACGCCGGCTGGTACAAGGACCGCTTCGCCTCGCAACTAGGCCAGACCGGTCTCTACCTGCCCACCCGCACCCGCGCGACGGTCGAGACCGAGAAGCGCGAGCGCATCTCGGGCATGCTGTCGGTGCAGTGGCGCCCGAACCCGGAAATGACGACGACGCTGAACGTCCTCGCCACCCGCCTCGACGTGGCTTACGACGAATACGGCCTCGACATCTATCCCGACGACAGCAGCGTCGCCGGCCACCGCCCCACCATCGTCCCGGGCAGCACCGTGCTCGATGGCGATACCGTGGTGAAGGCCACGATCAACGACGTGCGCTTCATGGCCTCACGCGAGTACAGCCTCAACCGCCACGACCTGTTCAACGTCGGCCTGCGCCAGACGTGGGATCATGACGCCTGGCATGTCGCCGGCACCGTCAACTGGTCCTACGCGCACAGCTACCACCCCAGCTACGACGTCGGCACCGTGCGTAGCCGCGCCATGTTCTTCGCGCCGCTGACTTATGACGCGACGCGCGGCTACAAGGACGTGCCGGACTTCAACACCACGGTCGACCCCACCAATCCGGCCAATTACCAGCTCTACCAGTTCAACATCGCGCCCAAGAACAGCAAGGACTGGAACTTCTACACCCGCGCCGATGTCGCCTACGATTTCGAGGGCTTCATCTCCAAGCTGGCGGTCGGCGGCGAGTACCAGTTCCGCAAGCGCGACTATTCGCGCCGCGATTTCATCGTCAACCCGGTAGCCGGCACGCCGCTGTCGAGCCTGGGTTCGGGTGTCTACGAGCAACTGCCGTTCGACGACTATCTGCAGGGCCTGGGCGGCAACATTCCGCGCAACTTCCTGGTCCCGGTGACGAGCGCCTATCTCGACGCCTTCTTCACCCCCACGGTCGAGAACTCGGCGCTGACCCCGGCGGATTTGGCCGCCTCGTTCCGCACCACCGAGAAGATCCTGAGCGCCTACGCCCGCGCCGACTACGACTTCTCACTGGGTTCAGTGCCGGTCACCGGCAACGTCGGCGTGCGCTATGTCCACACCGACCAGGTCGCGGGCGGCAACCTGCGCAGCGGCAACGCGATCACCCTGGTCGAGTATCCCAAGACGTTCAACAACGTCCTGCCCAGCTTCAACCTGCGCGCCGAACTGACACCCTCTCTCGTCGGCCGCCTCAGCGCCAGCCGCGTGTTGACCCGTCCGAACGTGACCGACAGCGCCCCGCGCATCACCATCTCGACCGACGCGCCGACCGCCAGCGGCGGCAACCCGGACCTCGTGCCGTTCCTCGCCACCCAATTCGACGGATCGCTGGAGTGGTACTTCAACACGTCCGGCTCGCTCACCGGCGCGGTGTTCTACAAGTCGATGGACGACTATATCACCCAGCAGAACGTGCCGATCGACATTCCGGGCCGCGGCACGGTGCAGCTGAGCACGCAGGTCAACGGTGGTGACGCCAAGGTCTACGGCTTCGAGGCCGCCTACAGCCAAGTGTTCACCTTCCTGCCGCAGCCGTTCGACGGCCTGGGCTTCCAGGCGTCCTACACCCGCACCTCGGTCAAAGCGAACTACACGGCCGGTTCGCGCGTCATCAAGGACGAGATGATCGGCCTGTCGAAGAACAGCTTCAACGTGGTCGGCTTCTTCGAAAAGGGCCCGATCTCGACCCGCCTGTCCTACGTCTGGCGCGACCGTTATCTGTCGGGCACCGGCAGCACCACGCAGGCGCCGACCTATACCGCGGCATTCGGTTCGCTCGACGGGTCGATCGCTTATCGCCTGACCAGCAACGTCACGCTCAGCCTCGAGGCGATCAACATCGCCAAGGCCCGCCAGTATACCTACAACGACCTGCCGATCCGCTACGGCGACATCAACGACTACGGCCGCACGATCCTGTTCGGCGCGCGGGCGGAATTCTGATGCTGCGCGCCTCTGTTCTCGCCGCGCTGATTCTCGGGGGGGCGGTGGCCTCCCCGGTATTGGCGAAAGACGCGGAGGCTTCCGGGCCGCTGCGCATGAACGACATCCAGGTCGTCGGCTCGCACAACAGCTTCAAGACGCGGATTCCCGCAGCCGTAATGGCGGAACTGCGCCGCCGCGATCCGAAGATGGCCGAGGCGCTGGACTACTACCACCTGCCACTGTCCGCCCAGCTCGATGCCGGCGTGCGTCAGCTGGAGATCGACATCTTCGCCGATCCCGAGGGCGGCCGCTATGCCGCCCCCAAGGGCGAGGCGCTGCTCTCCCCGGCCGAGCGCGCCCGCGCGAGGCAGGAGGGCTTCGACGAGGCCGCGATGCGAAAGCCCGGCTACAAAGTGCTGCACATTCCCGATGTCGATTATCGCGCCGTATGCCCCACCCTGGTCGCTTGCCTGACCGAAGTGAACGCGTGGTCGCAGGCGCACCCCGGCCACCTGCCGATCATGCTGACTCTCAACGCCGCCGATACCGCGAACACGCACGAGATCACGCAGCCGCTGCCGCTCGACGATGCCCGCCTGCTCGATGCACTGGACGCCGAAATCCGCAAGGCGCTACCGGGCAAACGGCTCATCACCCCCGACGAAGTGCGCGGCGACGCGGCCACGCTCGCAGGGGCGGTGAAAACGAAGGGCTGGCCCACGCTGAAGGCGGCACGCGGACGGATCTACGTCCTGTTCGATGTGCGCCAGGCCGTCTCCGACGTGTACCGCGCCGGCCATCCCTCGCTGCGGGGACGCGCGATGTTCGGATGGTATCCCGACGGCGAGCCGGAAAGCGCGATCCAGATCGTGCAGGACCCGCTCGTCGATGGCGCGAAGATCCGCGAATGGGTGAAGGCCGGCGTGATCGTCCGCACCCGCACCGACGCCAACACCGTGGAGGCGCGCGCCCACGATTTCACCAAGACCCGCGCGGCGATAGAAAGCGGCGCGCAGGCGGTCAGCACCGACTACTATCCCGGTGCGCCCGACCCGCTGGGCCTGCACTTCACCGTCACCCTGCCGAACGGCGCAATGGCGGGGTGCAGTACGGTACGCGTGGCCGGACCCTGCGCCGTAAAACCCTGAGATGACGTGCCCGCCATCCTCGCCGTACTGGCCCTGCTGATCCCGGAGGCGGTTCACACCGCGCCCACTAGGCCGTGCGATCTGGTGACGGAGCGGGCGGTGCTGGTCATGCGCCACAGCATCCGCGCCGCTGAACGGCGAAGTGCCGGAAGGCACCCGCACCGATCGGCCCTAGTCGGCCTGGCCCGTCGCGCAAAGCGTCGTCACGCCGCATCGCGAACGGGCGCTGGAGATCGTCGCCGAAAGCGACCGCCGCTTGTTTTATAACGAGACGTGCCTGACCGCTCTGAGCTGGTGCTGCCCGCGCGAAGATTTCCGGATGTTCCGGACCGATCGGATGGCCGACATCCGTGGGTGAACGTCCGCTTCTAATGAGAGCCGCCAATCGGCTATCTAGAACGCTTAAAAAAGCCTTCTCCGTCCTTCGACACTTTGGGTTTTCTCGACAAGCTGCCGCCGCCCGGCGCCAGGGACCGTCTGGAGTGAGGCGCAGATTTCCAACCGACCCTTCGATGGCAACCTTACTGGCTGAGCAGGAGATCGATCTGTTCCAGAAGGAGGTCCCGCGCCTCACCGGCTTCTGGAGTGACGGAACCCTTGTCCATCAGCAACGCCTCCAGCGCCTTCGCTGCCAACGATACTTCCGTATATCCGAGTGTTCCGGCGAGCCCGGCAAGGCGGTGCGCCGTCACCTTGGCAGCGTCATTCGAAAGCGCATCTTCCTTCGCGAGCGTTGCGCGATCGTCGATCAGCCGGTCCACAAAGCGGGCGCGGACCGCTGCGAAGGGATCGCGCGCCTCAGTCACCACTTGCCAGGCTCCGCACTTGCGCCGCCAGGGACATTGGATCGAAGGGCTTGGCGATGACGCCGCGCGCTCCAAGGGCCTTGAGCCGATCCCGTTCCGATGCCTCGGCACGGGCCGTGAAGTAGATGATAGGGAAAGCGTTACCGTAGCGCTCCAGGATCTTGCCGTGCGTGGTCGGGCCATCCATGCCGGGCATCATCAGGTCGAGCAGGATCAGGTCCGGCCGCCAGCTTTCCAGAACATCGAGCGCTTCCGGGCCGGAAGCGCAGCAGCGAACTTCAAGCTCCGGATCGAGTTCCAGCGACATGGCCGCCACTTCCCTGAGATCGGGCTCGTCGTCGATGTAGAGGACTTGCAGGCTCATCGTGAAGGCTCCTGGCTGGCCCGCGCGCCGGCCAGCGATCCGACGATGGCGACAAGGCTGGATATGGGCGTGCGGGACTTAGTGAGATAGGCATCCACCAGGCTGGCGGTCGTAGGATCGGCATCCTGTGCGGAGAAAATGACGACCGGCAAAGGCTTGCGGCCGGCGGCGCGCAGTTCGGGAAGCAGTTCGATGCCGCTGCCGTCGGCAAGAGTCAGATCGACCACGGCCAGGTCGAATTCGCGGTGTTCCAGTAGGGCGCGAGCCGCGGCAACGCTTGGCGCTGCGAAGACATCGGGCGAAATATGTCGACGCCCCGCGCAGGATTTCATTGGCTTGCCGCAGTTCGCGGACTTTACGCTCCAGGGCCTTGAGCTTCTCCGCAGTCTCGGTCGGCACGCCAATGCGCTTGCCGCTGTCCACCTCGGATTTCTTCACCCATTCCAGCAGCGTGTGCCCGGAACACCCGATCTTCTGGGTTACCGATGTGATCGCAGCTCAGCGAGAGGGATAATCGCCTTCGTGATCCAGAAGCATCCGGATCGCCCGCTGCCGAACCTCAGGGGCAAACTTGTTCGTCATCTTGCTCATCGTAGACCCTTCCTCTCAGGAGTTAGGACCTCCGGCAATCCCGGGGGGTTCAGTTCTCTGTCGCCCCCGTCAGGTACTCAACCGGCTGTCACGATCGAATATTCAAGGCGCACATCGTCAAGCAAACGTTCGATCGCAGCGCGCTGCGCGTCGGTGCCACTGAGCCTCACATCCCAATTACAATGGGTGTGGGTCCTAATGTCTCGCACGACAAGCTTGCCGAGCGCCCGCCGCCATGACTGCGAAGTGCCACCGCGTTCTCGGATCAGGCGAGCAACAAGCAGATGCTCAAGGTCGGATGCCGTCATGTCCACCGCTTAGCCGTTGTTGGCGACCAATCAAGCCAGGCGTTATCGCAATTGGCTATCTTTGCTGCCCCGCCGGTTGATTTGGGAATGAACGACAGTTTTGTCGCGCAGCGCCTGGCAGGCTATACAGGTGCGGGCACCCGGCAGTGCCTTGCGCCGGCGGGCCGGGATTGTCTCGCCGCAGTCTTCGCAATGCTCCAGCCCTTCACCAGCGGGCATCCGCGCGCGTGCGCCGCGGACCGCGTCGCTTACGGTGTCATCGATCTGATCCTGCACCGCGCCGTCGCGCGACCATCCACCGGCCATATGAGCGTCCATTCGTTGCCTGGGTAGGACGTGGGCATCCGAACGGCAGGATTCAATGCCAGCTTGTCAGCGCACTGCTGATGCCGCCTCGCGGAAAATGGCCCACGGCGGCTTCGTCGTTCTGCAAGCCGGCCCTGGAGCGAGGCATCTTCCATATGCGACCGTCATCACACTGGATGCCTTGACGAGCACGCAGGGCCTTTCCATTTGACCGAGGCAAATCTGAACCATGCGAGCCAAGGATACGATGACGACAGATTCCGCTATCGCCGCTGAGACCCGCGCCTTCGAGGCGGATGTCTCCAAGTTGCTGCACATGATGGTCCACTCGGTCTATTCGGACCGCGACGTGTTCCTGCGCGAGCTGATCTCGAATGCCGCGGACGCCTGTGAGAAGCTGCGCTATGAAGCGATCGCCGATCCCTCTCTCCTGGGCGAAGACCCGCAGCTGCAGATCACCATCACGCTGGACAAGGACGCCGGCACGCTCATCCTGGCGGACAACGGCATCGGCATGACCGCTGCCGATATGGGCGAGACGCTTGGCACCATCGCCCGCTCCGGCACCAAGGCGTTCATGGACAGGCTCTCCGCGGACAAAAACGGAGAGGGACAGCAGCTCATCGGTCAGTTCGGCGTCGGCTTCTATTCGGCCTTTATGGTGGCGGGCAAAGTCGACGTCATATCGCGGCGAGCGGGAGAAAGCGGCGCGGCCAGCTGGTCTTCCGATGGTCTCGGCACGTACACCCTTGCGCCCGTCGATCCGGCGCAGGCGCCTGCACGCGGGACCAAAGTCATTCTCCACCTTCTGGATGATGCGAAAAGCTATGCCGAGCGCTACAATGTCGAGCGCATCGTCAAAGCCCAGTCCGGCCATGTCCCGGTCCCCATTTTCATCGAGGAAGCCGGTAGCGACGAGGAAGCACGGCAGCTTGCCGACGGCGCGGCGCTGTGGACCAAGCCGAAGTCCGACATCAGCAAGGAAGACTATACAGACTTCTATCGCAGCGTGGCAGGCCAGTTCGATAAGCCTGCCCTGACACTCCATTACCGGGCAGAGGGACGGCACGAGTATTCGGTGCTGACCTTCATTCCGGAGAGCAAGCCGTTCGACCTTTTCGATCCCGATCGCAGCGGGCGCATCAAGCTTTACGTCCGCCGCGTGTTCATCACCGATGAGGCGGAGATCCTGCCGCGCTACCTGCGCTTCGTGCGCGGGCTGGTCGATTCCGCCGACCTTCCACTCAACATGTCGCGTGAGATGATCCAGGACAGCCCGGTCCTTTCCGCAATTCAGAAGGGCGTCAGCAACCGCGTCCTGTCTGAACTGGAAAAGCTCGCCGACGCCGAGCCCGAACGCTACGCGGCGATCTGGGAAAACTTCGGGGCCGTGCTGAAGGAGGGCCTCTATGAGGACTATGCCCGGCGCGAGACCCTGCTCGGCCTTGCTCGCTTCAAGACCACCACGTCGAACGGTGAGTGGCGCTCGCTCAAGGATTACGTCTTTGCACTGAAGGAAAACCAGACGGCGATCTACTATGCGACGGGAACCGACCTTGAGCGGATCGCCGATTCCCCGCAGCTTGAGGGTTTCAAAGCGCGCGGAATCGAGGTGCTGCTGCTGCCCGACCAGATCGACAATTTCTGGACGTCGATGGGGGCGGATTACGAAGGCAAGCCGTTCAAGTCGGTTACGCAGGGTGCGGCCGACCTCAGCCTCATCCCCTTAGCTGAAGGTCGTGAGCCCACCAACGCCGCGGCCGAAGATGTGACGGGGTTCATCGACTTCGCCAAGGAGGCTCTGGCAGACTACGTGTCCGACGTTCGGATCTCCGATCGCCTGACCACGAGTGCCGTTTGCCTTGTCGCACCCGATAATGCGATGGACCTCCAGCTCGAAAAGATGCTGGCATCCGCCGGCCGTGCGCCGGAGCGGGCGAAGCCCATTCTGGAGGTAAACGCCGGACACACGCTGATCGGGAAGCTGGCGCAAAGCAGCGCCAATGAGGATGAACGGCGCGACCTTTCGTTTCTTCTTCTCGACGAAGCCCGGATCGCCGAGGGCGAAGCCCCCGCCGATCCGCGGGCATTCGTGGAACGGCTTGAGCGCTTGATAGCGAAGTCCCTGTGACCCGTGCGAGGGGAGCGACTTTGCTCCCCTCGCCCTGCCAACCTGGCTTTCAAAAGTTCGATGGCCGAAGGCGATGTGCAAGCCGGCCGTTACCCCAGCTTCTTCATGATCCGGCCAGCGGCACCATGCTCGGCGACAAGATTGCGGTTGTACGAAAGCGGCATTGCGCGGACTCTTCCAGCGCAGCCCATCCATGATGCCGGCGAGATCCTCACCGCTGGCGAACAGGTCCTGATTCAGCCCGACCGGCGTCGAGTGCGCCGAGATGCCCTAGAGCAGCCGCGCCACATCGTGCAGGGTCAGATCCGGCAAGCCGCCGCGATCAAAGGCGCGCTGGATCATCGCTTGGTAGATTGGACCGATCGAGCCCGGGTGCAACGGCTTTGCGCCGATATCGTATTCAGTCCGCGCCGGCACCGCCGGCTTGGGCAGGGTCTTGCGCAAGTCCCAGGCCTCCCGGCCCGAGATGGTCTCGATGCAGCGCGCCTTGTAGCGCCGCACCTGCACGCGCCGGAACAGCGGTCCCTCGGCAATCCCCGCAGCTTCGCCCCACGCGGCGATGGCGGCGACGCTGTCGGGCTCAGGTACGCGGCGCTCCCTTCGCCCTGCTGATCACCCTTGTGCTTGCGAATCTCGAGCGGCCGCGCCCCGGATCGATTGCCTCGACCAAGTCCTCGACCGCCACCGCACACAGCTCGGAGGCGCGCAGCCCCGTGTCGTAGGCGGTCGACAGCAGCGCCCGATCACGCAGACCCGGAAGATCGTCCACGCAGCTGGAGACCCGCAAAAACCGGTAGTGTTTGGACGGCTATGATGATTCATTGAGGGCGCGCGATCACGGAGGCCAGCCATGGATCCCAAGTCCCTGTTCAGTTTGAGCGATCACCTTGAGGCATTGAGCAAGGAGGGCGATCCGCTTGAGGTTTTGCAGGAGACGGTGGATTTCGAGTATTTCCGAGCGTGGCTGGTCGAAGGGCTTGGTTATGGCGATGGAGCCAAAGGCGGACGCCCACCCTTCGATCCGGTGATGATGTTCAAGGCCCTGATCCTGCAGGCGCAGCATAATCTGTCAGACGCCCGGATGGAGTTCATGATCCGCGATCGGCTGAGTTGGCTGCGGTTTCTGGGACTGTCGCTTGGGGACCGCACGCCGGATGAGAACACGATCCGGCATTTTCGCAATCGCCTGACCGAGACGGGAACGCTCAAGCGGGTGATGAAGGCCTTTGACTGGCAACTCCAGAAGAAGGGCTACATTCCAATGTCCGGGCAACTCGTGGACGCCTCGCTGGTGCCTGCACCAAGACAGCGGAACACCGAGGGCGAACGCGAAGCGATCAAGTCGGGCAAGAGCGCCAGAGATATCTGGCCGAACGAGCCGAACAAGGCAGCACAAAAGGATACCGACGCGCGCTGGACCCTCAAGATCGGCGGGAAAGTTCGGTATCGAGCGGATGGAACGCCGCTCCCCATGATCGCCCTGCCGGTCTTCGGCTACAAATCCCACATCAGCATCGATCGACGCTTCGGCTTCATCCGAGGCATGGCGGTGACTTCGGCGTCAGCGGCGGACGGGCGTCTTCTCCGGCAGGTCGTCAGCACGGACAATACCAGTTCCGAGGTCTGGGCAGACAGTGCCTATCGCTCCAGGCGCAACGAGAAGTGGTTGTCGGATCAGATGCTCACGTCCCGCATTCATCGGCGCAAACCTATGGGCAAGCCGATGTCGAAGGCCACCTCGCGGGCCAATGCAGCCAAATCCTCGATCCGGGCCCATGTCGAACATGTCTTCGCCCATCAGAAGAACCGGTTCAACCTGTTCATCCGCACCATCGGCCTCGCCCGCGCTGAGGCAAAACTGACGCTTTGCAACTTGGCCTACAACTTCAACCGCCTGATTTTCCACGAACGCCGGGAATGCAGGGGCTGACTCTGTCTGCAAGCCAGCCAAACCGGCGAAATCAACGCTAGGCATCGTGGAAATCGGTCCGAACGATGCCGTTCGTGCGCTCCGAAGCCTCGACGTCTGTCAAGCCAGGCCGAAATTACCCGGTTTTTGCGGGTCTCCAGCT
>NZ_ATHL01000066.1 GCF_000445125.1 Novosphingobium lindaniclasticum LE124 | reverse complement strand
CCGGCCCGAGCGGCGGCTGCTGGGCGCGGCGATTGCCGTTGGCGGCGCGCTGGCGGGCGCCTACATCAGCTACCGCGTGCGCCAGCGCCTTGCGCGCACTTTCGGTCATGACCGTCCGGTAGGCCTGGCGGAGGATGCGCTCTCGCTCGCGGGATCGCTCGCCCTTGCGGCATACGCGGCCATGCGCCGGAACGAGGCCGCGCCTGCCGCGCCGATCGGCCGGATGCTGCCGATCGCATGAGCGGCTCATTTCGGTCCCAAAGCTTGCCATCCCGCACGGATTGTCCAACAGTTACGGCATGATCGTTCTGCCCTCTCTAGGCGAAGCCTATTACATCGCCGAGTGGGGCATCCGGCTGGCGATGCTGGCGATCGTGCCGCTCCGGCGCTCGCCGGCGGCGGCGGCAAGCTGGCTGCTGCTGATCTTCTTCCTGCCGGTACCGGGGCTTCTTCTGTTCGCGGCAATCGGCAGCCCACGCTTCCCCGCCTGGCGGGTGGACCGGTTCGAAAGCCTGCGCGGCTTCTTCGAGGATACTGCCCGGCGACTGACTGGGGAAGCCTCACCCGCCACGCAGGCCCCGGCGGAAGTCGTCGAACTGGCGCGCCGGCTCGGCCATCTCCCGGCGGCGGGCGGCAACTCGGTCGAACTGCTGGACGACTACGATGCGATCATCGCGCGCCTCGTCGCCGACATCGACGCCGCGCGCGAACATGTGCGGCTGCTGTCCTACATCTTCGCCGACGATGCGACTGCGGCGCGGGTGATCGCCGCGCTCGGCCGCGCCGTCCGGCGCGGGGTGCCCTGTCATGTGCTGGTCGATCCGGTCGGCTCATACCGCTGGCTCAAGGGCACCTTGCGCGCCTTGCGGAGCCACGGCGTGCGGGTGCGGCGCATGTTGCCGTTCCGTCTGATCCGGGGACGAACCCGGCGCGACATGCGCAATCACCGCAAGCTGTTCCTGATCGATGGAAGGATCGGCTACGCGGGTTCGCTCAATATCGTCGCCAAGGACTTTCGGCCCGGCGTGACCAATCGCGAACTCGTCGCCCGCGTCACCGGGCCTGCCGTCGCGGCGATGTCCGCGATCTTCGTGTCCGACTGGTTCATGGAAACGGAGGAACTGCTGGAACCGGTGGCCGCCCTGCCGGACCCATCGGGAGATGCCGTCCTTCAGGTGCTGCCCAGCGGCGCGAACTACCCACTGGAAGGGTTTCTGACTCTGCTGACCTGGCAGATCGCACGGGCCGAGCGGGAGATCGTGCTGGTAACGCCCTACTTCATCCCGGACGAGGGACTTCTCGGCGCGCTGATCACGGCGGTGCTGCGCGGCGTGGAGGTTCACATCGTCGTCTCGGAAATGGTCGATCAGCTGCTCGTGAACCTCGCCCAGTGTTCCTACTACGATCAGTTGCTGTCGCACGGGGTACGCATCCACCGCTATCGCGGCTACTTGCTCCACGCCAAGGCGGTGCGCATCGATGCGGGGCTGGGCATCGTCGGGTCCAGCAACGTCGATGTGCGATCCTTCCAGCTCAACGAGGAAGTCAGTCTGCTTCTTCTCGACCCCTCCACGATCGCGGAACTCGCGCGAATCCAGCAGGACTATATCGCCGGAAGCGACGAACTGTTGCTGGGCGAATGGCGCGCCCGCCCGCGCCTGCGACACTTCGCGGAGAACGGAGCGCGGCTGGTAAGCCCGCTGCTATAATCCATGGGTAGACTGTAAGCGGCTATTTCGGGGTATCGAGCCGATCTCATCCGGTCTCGGCCTGCGTGGCATCGGGATAGCTGTTGCGGCAAGGCGCAGAATGCCCGTTTCCGGCCTGTTCGAGTCATGTACCTTCTCTCAAACATGGCGAGGAGTCGAAATCATGAAGCTTGCGGAGGAAAGACCGGCCGAACTCGGCCATAACGACCGACGATCCTTTCTTGCGGCCTGCGGGAAGTATTCGCTTCTCGTTCCGCCGGCGATGACGATGCTGCTTTCCACCTCGCTCACTTCGACGGCCATCGCGAAGTCGGGTGGCGGTGGAGGCGGCGGCGGCGGCTCGTCGGGGGGAAGCGGTTCGGGCGGCACGCCGGGCGGCGGCTCGGGCAATGGCGGATCGAGCGGCGACGGCGGCAGCGTGAAGGACGGCGGCGGTTCCGGCACGGGACCGAAGGACACCGGCGTTCGCGGCGGTGACAATCATGCCGCGCCGGTCAGCGACCATGCGAACCTGCCGAAGGCCGAGGGCGGTACGCCCCGCGGCCGCGAAGGAGAGGGTAGGGGCAAAGGCAGGGAAGGCGGCAGGCACTGACGATCATCGGCCCCGGTACGGCGATCGGTTGCGAATCCATCGCGGCGGTCGCTGTCGGGATCGACGCGAACGGGGGAGAAGCTGCGATGCAGCGGGGGGCGGCGTCCGGTGCGCGGATGTCCGGTAGCGATGTCCCGGTGGATGGACCGGACTGCGGCGTGGCCCGAAGCCCGGTGCTGCGTCTGGCCGGGGGCGTGGTGCCTCTGGTCATTGCCGATCGGCCGGTCCTCTTCGTCGAAGCCACCCAGCGCCTGAACGCGCTCAACGGCTCTGCCGGAATGCTCGTCGCGCTCCTCGCTGACGGCATCGGTCTGGCCGAACTGCGCCGCGAACTTGCAGCGCAGTGTGGACTCGCGCCGGCCGAAGTGGATGCCCTGGTGGTGGAATGGAGCGCGCAGCGCGTCATGGCGGCTGATCCGGGCCTCGATACTGGCCTCACCGGAGACCTGGAAGAGCCTTCGGCGCCCCTGCTGAGCATGAGGGCAGGTGAGCGGAACATCCCCATCCGTTTCCCGCCCGGCTCGCTGGGGCGCGAACTTGCGGCCGCTTACCGTCATCTCGAGGAAATTGAAGGGCCGGCCACGATCGGCGGCGTTTGCGTCCAGGCCATGGGCGAGGGGCCGGACGACCTTGTCGGCGTGTTTGACGACCAGGCGGGCATCCTGAGCGCGCGGCACGCGGCGGCACCGGCTTTGCGGGCCGCGATCGTGGATCTCGTCCTGGCGCAACCGGATTGCGTGGCGCTTCACGCCGCCTGTCTCGTTCCCGCGCGAGAGGGCTCTCCGGAGGAATTCGGGTCGGGCGCGATCCTGCTGATCGGGGCGCCGGGGGCGGGTAAATCCACGCTGGCGGCAATGGTCGCCGCGTCGGGAGGCGGGCTGCGTCTGGCCGGAGACGATATCGTCCTGTTCGATCCGCGGCGCGGCCTGGTCATGGGCGTTCCCCTGCCTCTCACGATCAAGAGCGGCAGCTGGGATCGCCTCGCTCCGGCCTTGCCCGGTCTTGCTGCGCTGCCGCCCGTGCTGCGTGCCGACGGGCAGTGGCTTCGTTATGCGCCGCTGCCGTCCTGCGCCGCGCCCGCATGGCGGAAAGTGGCCGCCATTGTCGATTTGCGGCGAACGGACGGCAACCGGCTGGACGGTTTACCCGCGCAGGCCATGCCGCAATCGCCGATCGACTGCCTTGGCCGCCTGCTTGAGGAAGGTTTCGTTCATGGCGGCCACTGCACGCCCACGCAGATACGCGGCCTGGCGCGGATGGTGGACAATGCCGAAACCTGCACGCTCCATTATGCCGAGGCAGAGCAGGCGCTATCCTGGATCGAGGCCTTGCTTGCCTAGTCCGGGTCGATATCCGGCGATGGGCCTTCCAAGCTAAATGGCCGCGAACCTCGCGCCGCAGACCGCGCTTACAGACTTATGTGCATGTCTGAAGGGCAGGGTTCCTGCCGCCATCGACTGGGAAGGCGTGCTCGGGCTTGCCAATCGCACGCTCGTCACGCCCGCCCTTGCGGAAGCTTTGGCCACGCAGAAGGCGCGGATTCCCGACGAAGCGGCGGGAATGCTCCAGGTCATTGCGGAGCGCACCGCCGCGCGCAATCGCCTGATGCACGATCAACTGGTCGAGGCGGTCGCCGCGCTCGGCTCGCGCGGAATCAGGCCGATCCTGCTCAAGGGCGCGGCCCTGCTCGCGCGCCGGGGGCCCCATTGCGCGAACCGTCTGCTTACCGACCTCGACCTCATGGTTCCTCGCGAACAGAGCGACGAGGCCGTTCAGGTGCTGGCATCGATAGGATATCGCCCTCTTGGCGATGCTCCCGCATCCATCGGAAGCAAGCAGGGCGTCGACCTGGGGAGAGAGAGCGACGTCGGGGGAATCGACTTGCACTATCGTCTCAAACGGAGCGGCGGGGAATGCGACGCGGAATGGCTGGAGGCGCAATGCAGCCCGTTTGCGCTCAATGACGCAGTCGCCGCCATGCCCTCGCGCGACGCGCTGGCGGCGCTTTTCGTCCTGCACGATCAACTGCAGGAAGGCGATTACTGGCGCGGCCGGATCGACTTGCGCCATCTCGTTGACTTGGCCGCGCTTGCCGGGGAGCAAGGCGGACTGGACGGCGCGGCACTGGCCGCCTTCTTCCCTCCGGGACGTGCCCGGCGCGCGCTTGCAGTGCAGCTCGACACGTTGGAACGGTGGCTTGACGTTCGCGTGTCAATCGATGCCGGTGGTGCGGGCGGTCGGACAAGGGTTGCGCTCCAGAGATGGCGCAGAACCCTGCAATTGCGGCGTCCCGGCACGGAGACCGCCTTTACCCTGGCCTCATGGGTGATCGACCCGCCTCTCGGGCTCTTCGAACATCGCGGGGTGGCGGCGAGAGGCCGGGAGGTTCGGCGCATGTTGCTGGAGAAGAAGGCCACGAAAGTGTGACGCGCCTCAGCGCAGGCCCTCCAGCCACTCCGCGATCATCGCCTGTCCGGCTTTCACGGCAATTGGACCAAGGCTGTCATGAGCGGCGCGCAGAGAGGCTTCATCGCCCCCGGCCTCGATCACCGCTTCCGGCCACTGCTCGATCCAGGCTTCGAAACGCGGGTCGAGCCCCATTTCGGCATGGAACTGCAAGGCCAGGATGTTGGTCCCGCGCCGAAACGCCTGATGCGCATAAAGGTGGCTCGAGGCCAGCAGTTCGACGTTCGCGGGCAGAGTGAACGTATCGCCATGCCAATGAAGCACCGGCACCCCGGCGATATGGCGGAGCGGACCTGAAAGCGCGTCTTCGTGCACCGAAACGCTGTGGAAGCCCACTTCCTTGTGCGGACCTGCAAAGACCTCCGCGCCCAGCGCGGCGGCGATCATCTGCGCGCCGAAACACACGCCAAGAGTGGGCCTTTCCGCCTCGAGCCGCAGCGCCAGACGGCGCATCTGGCAACTGATCCAGGGATGTCGTTCCTGCTCGTAGACGCCCATGGGGCCGCCCATCATGATCAGCAGGTCGGGCTCGCCGAGATCCAGCGAACCGAAGGAAGGATCGGACACGTCGATCCGATCGACCTCGTAACCGGCAGCCTCGATCGGCACGCGGAAGCCGGCCACGCCTTCATAAGGAACATGCCGGATGATCAGGGCGGTCTTGCTCACGGCTCGCTTTCGTCAAAGGTCGGGAAGTCGGCGAGGAGGATTGATCCGGTGGACCGACATCGTCCATCTTCCAGGCTTCCGAATTCGCGCGCAAGCCCCTTCGTCCGGTGCCGGGCTTTGTTTCAAACGTTTTCCGGCAGCCGATGAACCGCCATTTTCACGGGTGCAGGATTTGCAATCCCAAGCCTATGCCGCCATGGTCCCTCCCGCAAATTATCGAGGAGCGTGGGTTTGGAGTCAGTTTCGGTCGTACTTTTCCTTCTGTTGGCAGTGGTGGTGAGCGGCGCGTTTTCGCGCATGCTCCCCTGGTCGATACCGACGCCGCTCGTGCAGATCCTGCTGGGATGCCTCATCGGTCTTTCGACGTCCTACAGCGTATCCCTTGACCCCGAGCTGTTCCTGCTGCTGTTCCTGCCCCCCCTGCTGTTTCTCGACGGCTGGCGCATCCCCAAGGATGAATTGTTCAAGGACGTGTCGACGGTCGTCGAACTGGCGCTGGGCCTGGTGCTGACGACCGTGATCGGCATGGGTCTGTTCATCAACTGGATGATCCCGGCCATGCCGCTTGCCGTAGCCTTCGCCCTGGCCGCCGTGGTTTCGCCAACAGATCCGATCGCCGTGTCCGCCATCGCCGCGCGCGTGCCGATTCCCAAGCGCATGATGCATATTCTCGAAGGCGAATCCCTGCTGAACGATGCCTCCGGCCTCGTCTGCCTGCGCTTCGCCGTCGCGGCTGCGCTGACTGGCACGTTTTCGGCCGGCGGCGCCGCTCTGAATTTCCTCTGGGTGGCGGGTGCCGGCCTTGTCATCGGTGTCGCGGTGACGCTGGTTGTATCGCGCGCCAAGGCCTGGGTAACGCGCCGCTGGGGAGAGGACACCGGCTCGCAGATCCTCGTCAGCCTGCTCATCCCCTTCGGCTCCTACATGCTGGCCGAGCACTTCCACGCTTCCGGCATCCTTGCGGCCGTCAGTGCCGGCGTCACCATGACCTTCGCGGAGATTTCGCGCGAGGCGATGGCCGTCACCCGCATGCGCCGCAACTCCGTGTGGGATACCATCCAGTTTACCCTCAACGGCATCATCTTCGTTCTGCTGGGAGAGCAGCTCCCTGCGATCCTGGCAGAGGCGAAGGCCACGGTGGCGATCACCGGGCACACGCAGCCCGGCTGGCTTGCCCTCTATGTCGTGGCGATCGTGCTCGGCCTGGCCGCTCTGCGCTTCGCCTGGGTGTGGCTGTCGCTGAAGTTCACGATCCTACGCAAGCGCCAGAGCAACGGCGGCAAGGACATGGCCCCGCCAGTCGGCACCCCGAACTGGAGGCTCGTCGCCGCCATGTCCTTCGCAGGCGTCCGAGGCGCGATCACTCTGGCAGGTGTGCTCACGCTGCCGCTGGTGCTGAATGACGGCACTCCATTCCCGGCGCGTGATCTGGCCATATTCCTCGCGGCGGGCGTCATCATCGTCTCGCTGGTGTTGGCGAGCATCGCCTTGCCGGTCCTTCTCAAGGATCTGACGATGCCCGGCGAGCCTTCGAAGCAGGCCGAAGAGGATGCCGCTCGCGTGCGCACCGCCGAGGCGGCAATCAAGGCCATCGAGCGCCATCAGCACCGTCTCGCGGAAAGCCGCGGCGATGCGGACCGCTACGCCGCGGCCGGCGGACGCGTGATGGACCTCTACAGAGAGCGGATCGAGGGCTTGAGCGAAGACGAACGCGACGCAGCCCGAGAGCAGGAGCGCCTGTTCCGTGATTTCCGTCTCGTCGGCCTCAAGGCAGAACGTGCCGCCTTGGGTGAACTGATCCGGACGCGCAGCGTAGGCGGCGAGACCATCCGCAAGCTGACTCGTGAACTCGACTTGTCCGAGGCGCGCTTTCGGGGCTGAGAAAGCAGGCGGCCCTATCGGTGGTAAGGCCGCCTGCCGGTGATCTACGCCGATAGGGACGGGATTCCGCGGCTTCGAACGATTATGAAGATTTTTTGAAATTAGCGTGTTGACCGAATCATTGGTGGGTCCTAGAGGGCGTTTCACCGCAGCGGACCACCTGGTTCTGGTGCGGTCGCCAAGACATTACGGGCAACATGCTCCCCGAGGTCAAAATCGGGGATGGCTGGTTGTCCGAGTTTTCTGTCTGGTGGGTCCTGTTGAGGGACTGCTCTTTGACATTGTCGGTTTTAGATGAAGGGACATGTGGGCGACGGCGCCTGCTTCCGGGGCTTCAGGGCTCGGGGTGGCAGTAGATAGTCGTTACCTTTAGCATGTCCTTACGTAACCATACGTTTAGATATGTGCAGGGTGATGATCCCTG
>NZ_ATHL01000065.1 GCF_000445125.1 Novosphingobium lindaniclasticum LE124 | reverse complement strand
CTGACACCCCGCGCGAGCGAAAAGAACTCGACCCGGGCAGCGCTTGTCCCGATTGCGGGGGCGAGTTACGCCTCGTCGGCGAGGACGTGAGCGAAATCATCGAAATGATTACCGCCAAGCTGAAGGTGATCGAGGTCGCGCGGCCGAAGAAGTCCTGCCGCTGCTGTGAGAAAATGGTGCAGGTGCCGGCTCCGAGCCGCCCGATCCCCGGCAGCATGGCCGGAAGCAGCTTGCTTGCCTACGTGCTCGTCTCAAAGTTCGACGATCACTTGCCGCTGTACCGGCAGAACGAAATCCTTGCCCGCATGGGCGCTGACATTCCCCGCAGCACGCTGGCTGACTGGTGCGGCAAGGCGATGCGAAGCCTGCAGCCCTTGATCGAGCGTATTGAGGCATCGGTCCTGGCCAGCACCGTCATCCACGCCGATGATACGCCGATCCAGGTGCTGGATCACACAAGGCGGGCCGAAGGGCTCGGTAAGGGCGTGAAGCAAGGCAGGATCTGGGGTTATGTCTGCGATCAGCGCCCGTGGAACGGGCCGGCACCGCCGGGTGTGGTCTATCGCTTTGCCTCCAACTGGAAGGCGGAGCACGTGCAAAACCACCTTTGCAATGCGAGCGGCATTCTCCAGGCCGACGCCTACAAGGGATATGCGAAGCTCTATCAGCCCGGCGCGGACGGCGAACCGCGCTTCCGGGAAGCTGCCTGCTTCGCCCATTGGCGGCGTGACTTCCACGACATCTGGAAAGCGAACAAATCCCCGATAGCGCGAGAAGCCCTCGATCGCATCGGCCAGTTGTACGACATCGAACGCGAAATCGCCGGGAAACCTGCCGATGTTCGGTGTGCCGTCCGCCAGGAGCATAGCAAACCCAAACTGGAGGCGTTGCGCGCCTGGGCCGAGCAGCAACTCACCCGCATCCCCGTCAAAGGCGACCTGGCCAGCGCCATTAGGTATGGCTTGGGTCGCTGGCAGGCCTTCTCACTGTTCATTGAAGACGGACGCGTCGCCATCGATAACAATGCCGCTGAGCGAGCCGTGAGACCTATTGGCTTAGGAAGACGCAACTGGCTCTTCGCCGGCTCCGAAGCAGGCGCTGAAACACTGGCGCGAGCCATGACGCTTATTGAAAGTTCCAAGATGAACGGTCTTGATCCGCAGGCTTATCTCGCCGACGTGCTCGGCCGTATCCATGATCACAAGATCAACCGGATCGAGGAATTGCTGCCTTGGAAATGGGTGCCCTTGGTACCGTTGGCAGAGGTAGCCTGATGGCCACGATCACTCACGTACGCACGCTGGACTATGCTGCCAAAATGCTCGGCGAGGACGTGGAGTTGTTGGAAGCCATCGTCTGGAACGACGACAATCTGACATACGGCAGCATCATCACCGTTTACACTGGACCGGATGAGACCATTACGGCGCTCACCGACGATGGCGTCGACGAACTGTCAGATATGCTTCGAGAAGCACGCCGCACCACCCAGACCTGGCACGGCTTCCTCGATGACTTCGTTGACGATCCCGAACTCGCCACTCGCTTCAAGGCCCAACCACCGCGGTAACAATCGGACGGTTACCCTCGGTTTCGAAGTCGTGGCCGAGGTGCCGATGGACGGCAACATCGAACCCGCCCGGTTGCGCCTGATCCGCCCCATCGGCGAAACCGCACTGTTCCGCGTGATCGGCGTCGAAGACCTGATTGCCGACCGCATGGGCCAGTACGCCTCGCGCAGCGCGCCGGACCGCATCGATCAGGCGCGCATCCTGCTATCCCTTCACCCCGACGCGGATCTGGCCTATCTTGAGCGCCGCATCCGCGAGGAAAGCATGGGCGATTATGGCGTCGAAGACATCACCCGCTGAACCCCAAGAGACGGTCACGGACATGGCCGAACTCGCCGCGCACCTCGCCGCCAGCCGCAGAGAGGCTGACATTCCCCACCTCCCGCGCAATGCCGGGACGGATCGCACACCTTCCAAACAGGCTCTGCTGGACGAAATCGCAAGATCCGGCGCTGACTGGTAGCCTTTCGCTCCCCGAGAACGAGAGGGGGTAGCCCGCAGGGTGATGGAGGGCCCCATCCATCAAGAATAAGTCTCTCCCGACGGCGCGGCTCAGCGCCTTTGTCGCCATTAAGCTATCATTTCCGGACGCCCGGAAGCAGACACTCTTTGGCATCTTATGACCAACAGATGGGAATGGCGCGGTTCGTGACCGACTACAGTCATTCGGAAAGCAACAGCTTGACTAGGGGTATTATTAGCTGGAGACCCGCAAAAACCGGTAGTGTTTGGACGGCTATGATGATTCAT
>NZ_ATHL01000064.1 GCF_000445125.1 Novosphingobium lindaniclasticum LE124 | reverse complement strand
CACACGTGCCCCGGATACTCGGGCCGCAGCCGGATGCACGATCCGTCATGGAGCCAGAGCCTTCCGCGCTTCGGCTGCTTTTGCGGCACCTTGAGCCCCTCGCGGCGCCAGATGCGCTCGACCCGCTTACGGTTCACATGCCACCCCGCATCGCGCAGCAGGGCGGTCACCCGGCGATAGCCGTAACGACCATATTGCCGGGCGAGAGCGATGATGTCCTCCGTCAGTGCGGCTTCGTCGTCCGCCCCGCGTGGCGCCTTGCGCTGCGTCGATCGATGCTGCCCGAGCACACGGCACMCCCGCCGCTCGGAGACAGCCATGATCCCTCGGATGTGATCGACACAGCRGCGGCGTCTGGCGGGGCTCAATAGTTTCCCCGCGCTGCCTCCTGCAGGATCATTTTATCGAGCGTCAGATCCGACACCGCCTGCCGCAGCCGGGCGTTCTCTCGCTCGAGATCCTTCATCCGCCGTGCCTGATCCATCTTCAGCCCGCCGTACTCCTTGCGCCAGCTAATGGGATGGACGGCTCTCCCACCCCGGAGCATCGTTGTGCAACCGGCAGTCGAAGGAGAGGAATGATGACCATCGATGTACTTGGTATTGATCTGGCGAAGAATGTCTTCCAGCTGCATGGCGTTGATCGCAAGGGCAATGCGATTTTCAAACGGCGGGTCATGCGCGACCAACTACTTTCGGTGCTGGCCGGGATTGAGCCCTGCACCGTCGCGATCGAAGCCTGCACAGGAGCATTTTGCTGGGCCCGCCAATTTGAAGAGTTGGGCCACAACGTGAAGATCGTGAGTCCTCAATATGTGAAGCCATTTGTCCGCAGGCAGAAGAACGACGGCAACGATGCCGAGGCGATCTGTACGGCTGTGCGTCAACCCCACATTCCGCTGGTGCCTAAGAAAAGCGTTGAGCAACAGGATATCCAGGCTCTACACCGCGCCCGCCAGCGTCTTGTGAACCACCGAACGGCCCTGGTCAGCCAGATGCGCGGGCTGCTGCTTGATCGTGGCATTGCCTTTGCCAAGTCGATTACCCGGGTGAGACGCATGATTCCGGAGATACTCGCACGCGCCGACTCCGGCCTCTCGACTATGGCCCGTGAGACCATTGCCGAGCTCTGGGATTTCTTCTGCGATCTCGAACGCCGCATCGAGCATTTCGACAAGAAAATCGAAGCCGTCTTCAAATCGAGCGAGCCCTGTCAGCGTGTCGCCAGGATCAAAGGCGTTGGGCCCAAAACGGCAACAGCGATTGTCGCGGCGGTCGGCGATGGTTCGGACTTCAGGAATGGGCGCCACATGGCGGCCTGGCTTGGATTAGTACCGCGCCAGTTCTCGAGCGGTGATAAGGCGGTGCTTATGGGCATCTCTAAACGAGGAAGCCAGCATTTGCGCAGCCTATTGGTTCACGGCGCGCGTGCCGTCGTGAGAACGGCACCCAATAAAAATGATCCCATCAGCCAATGGGCCAACCAGCTTCGGGAGCGACGCGGGTTCAACCGCGCAACGGTTGCCATCGCCAACAAGAATGCACGGATAATCTGGGCCGTGCTTCGAACGGGCGATCAATACCGCGCCGCCGCCTGAAGAACCGAACCAGTTTGCGAGTAGACGGAGAAATGGACTGCACTGATCGAGCCGACGCGCGACGAGCCTGACTATTATCGAGGCCCTTGAGGCCTACCAGCTGTAGAGGTGCGCGTGTGCGGATTTCCCATTTGGGCGCTCTGGACAACCAGCTGACGCCGGATAGATGTTTGCAACTGATCCACGCAGAACGTTTCAATGCCGCTTGCAAAGGGAGAGCCGTCCATAGAGGTAATAGCTCTGTTCGGTGACGCCGATCCGCCGGCAGGCGTCGGCCACCGTCCCGCCCTGCGCCAACACGATCTCCGCCTCACGCAGCTTGCCGATGATCTCCTCGGGCTTGTGCTTCCGAGCCATTCCATTCCTCCTTCGTGGTCCAGACTACGATAGTCGATGGGCCACTCAGAAGGGGGCAGATCATGTTCGATAAGATCGAAAACATAGGCTTGCGGATTTGGCTCACTGGAATAAGATTAGAGTATCCGTGATGATCAAGGCTATGTCAGTCGTCAGCACATTTGGCGCAGATCGGGGCGTAGATTAGCGGAGTGCGGGCCTCGTCTGGGGTTTGATGTTAAGCGGCGAGCTTGCGGTGCTGCAAGCGCCGATGTTCGATGGTCTGTCGTTTGATCCTTTCGCGCTGTTTGATGATGGCCGGCGCCCTGCCGGAGTAGGCATCGGCGGGCGTCACGTTGGCCAGGCTCTCGTGATAGCGCTGGTGATTGTAGTGCTGGACGAAGGCCTCGATCTGGGCCTCGAGGTCGCCGGGCAGGAAGTAGTTTTCCAGCAGAATGCGGTTTTTCAGGGTCTGGTGCCAGCGCTCGATCTTGCCCTGGGTCTGCGGATGGCACGGGGCGCCGCGGACATGGCTCATATTGTTGGCCTCGATATATTCGGCCAGTTCGCGGGCGATGTAGCTGGGGCCGTTGTCGCTGAGCAGCCTGGGCTTGTGCAGCACCGTGGCGCTATCGCAGCCGGAAGCCGCCAGGGCGAGGTCCAGCGTATCGGTCACGTCCTCGGCGCGCATGTTGGTGCACAGCTTCCAGGCGATGATGTAGCGCGAGAAGTCGTCGAGCACGGTCGACAGGTACATCCAGCCCCACCCGATGATCTTGAAGTAGGTGAAGTCGGTCTGCCACATCTCGTTCGGCCGCGTGGTTTTCGTGTGGAACTGGTCGGCGGCCTTGACCACGACATAGGCCGGGCTGGTGATCAGATCGTGGGCCTTCAGCAGGCGGTAAACCGTGGCTTCGGAGACAAAGTATTGGCGTTCATCGGTAAATCGTACCGCCAGTTCGCGGGGAGATAGCTCGGACTGCTCCAGGGCCATCTCGACGATCTGATCCTGCACTTCCGGCGCGATGCGGTTCCACACCCGGCTCGGCGCCGATGGCCGATCTTCCAGCGCCTCCGGGCCGCCTTCGAGGTAGCGATCATACCAGCGGTAGAAAGTCCGACGGGCGATCCCGAGCTGGTCCAGCGTCCGCTTGGCGGGCAGGTGCGACTGCTCGACGATCCGGATGATCTCGAGCTTCTCGGATGCGGGATACCTCATTCGCCTTCTTTCCCATCCGCGATCATGCTTTTTTTCAGCAGACGGTTTTCCAGCGTCAGGTCGGCCACGCATTCCTTCAGGGCGCGGGCTTCGCGGCGCAGATCCTGCACCTCGGCGGTGGACGCGGCACGGGCGGTGTCGCCCGCCAGGCGGCGCTTGCCCGCTTCCATGAACTCCTTCGACCAGGTGTAATACAGGCTTTGGGCGATGCCTTCCTTCCGGCACAACTCGGCGATGCTGTCTTCGCCGCGCAGGCCTTCCAGCACGATGCGGATCTTGTCCTCGGCCGAGAAGTGCCGGCGGGTCTGCCGCCGGATGTCTTTCACCACCTGCTCCGCAGGGGCCTTCGTCGATTTCGAATAGGAGGATTTGGGCTTCATCTTTGTTCCTTCGTCACTACGACGAAGCCCAAATCCTCCTTACATCACAACCTCAAATCTGTGCCATGGGTGCTGACGGCGGACAGCCTTGCTGTCATACCCTTTGTCGCCCAGTAGGGTTGCGCCCTCGGGAATGGCCACGATCAGCGCTTCCGCCTCACAGGCATCGTGAACCTGCCCGCCTGTCAGTCTCAGGCTGACAGGACGTCCGTCAGCATCGACAAGAGCGTGGAGTTTGCTGGTGAGACCGCCCCGGGAACGTCCCATGCCACGATCGCAGCTTCCCCCTTTTTACCCGTCGCACCGTTTTGGTGGACGCGCATGCAGGTGGAATCGATCATCACCAGTTCGCCATTATATCCGGCAGAAACCGCTGCCAGCAGCCGGTCCCAAACCCCCGCTTTGCGCCAGCGGACGAACCGGTTGTAGCAGGTTGTGGGCGGGCCGTAGCGCTCAGGAACTTCGGCCCACGTAGCGCCCGAGCGAAAGCGCCACAGTATCCCGTTGAGAACCCGGCGGTCATCTACCCGCGCCACACCGCGTGGCTTGTTAGGCAGCAGCGGCTCGATGATCGCCCATTCCCGATCTGTCAGTTCGTACCGCCGCCGTGCCATCAAGCCTCCATCATAATGGAGCGCCTGAATCACGTGAGCCGGAAAACCTCAAGCCTGATCGGCGACCTGCGGCCTAATGCTGGCATTGGCCGTCTCTCCACGCGCCCCCGCTATCAAGGCAGGCATCTTGAGCAACCAAAGGCGAAAACCGCGGGAACGCCACAAGGGCGATAATCGCAAGGCCCAATGCCAGAACCGCCTGCTTCCATGTGATGTGCATACCCATCCATATCACACGCAAAGCCGGTCGCTAGACTTTATGAGTTTACGGCCTAGAAAGCCTACGGATTATGCCCAACCCTCTTTACGGCTCGTCATCCCAAGCCCTGGGTTTAGAGAGTTAGTGGGATCGAGAGACTGGTAGTGCCGTACGAGGGGTTCATCGGCCTTATATCGATGACCTACGTTATGTTCTGCCGGATGTCGGGCCCCTCGAGCTTCCATCAAATTCAAAAGCGCGGCCTTGACCTCATCGACGCTCTCGCCCCTTCGAACCAGGTAGTCCTGATGGAATACATGGCAAAAGAAATGACCGTAGTAAAACTTGCCGATCAGCCGGCGTTCAATCTCGTCTGGCAGCACCTCGAACCAGTTCGGGTCATTCCGTGCAAGCGCGACATCAAGGGCGACGATCCCTTCGATCAGGCGGTCGTCGACGATCTGCTGTCGCACGGCAGCTCCCGCCACGGCAAAGCGATGGAGAAAGGCGGCCCGAGCTTCGTCTGCGGTGCACTCGAACATGGCTCCGGCCTCTCTGGTCAGAATGTCGCCCAGCAATCGGCGGGTTTCCTGAATCGCCGGACCGCTGGCCTTGACGATCAGGTGATGGTCATACTTCTGGCGATACTGCAGCATCCGTTTCGGAAGATGACCCGGCGTAAAACGGTAAGCGAACTGCAAAAGGCGATCCGCAAGATGGGCCGGGACAAGCGGCAGCTTCTTCGACAGCCTGTCTACCCTGGACTTCAGCGCAAAGAGAGCCGGCAGCCGCGCCGTCCCCAGCCGGCGGATCAGGCAGAAGATATCCTTCCCGTAAACGGCAGCGCTATCGAAGGCATCCTTGTGGATATATTCTGCCGAGGTCGGCAGGAACTCGGCATTGGTCAGGATATGCCGACGCACCGAAGACAGACATGCCGGATCATTGGTGCCGATGTAGAAAGTGGCGGCGTCGCCGGCGGACTGAAAACTGTCGACCCTGACGGCGAACACCATGGTGCGTCCCGCACTCCCGGAAACCTCGTAAAGGCGCGCCGGGTCGTTGTTGTGCCGCGCGGGTGTGGATGCATCGACCGATCGCACAATCGTTTCATAGTCATCCGCGCTCGCTTTCTGACTATTGTCGTGCACGTCGCTGTCTCCGAAGTTGCCGGACGCCAAGCGGGACAGTATCTCTTCGGGCGTTTCTCCCAGTTCTATCCCAAGATGGTTGTGGAAGCGCACGGACCTGTTCGGACCGACACAGGCATAGACTGCATATTCGGTATAGGCCGGCCCGCGGCTGAGCAGCGCGCCGCCCGAATTGTTGCAGATCCCGCCCACCACCGATGCACCCAGGCACGAGGAACCCAGCACCGAATGCGGTTCGCGGCCCAGCGGGGCCAAGGTGCCTTCAAGTTCGTCGAGCGTGGAACCCGGCAGGCAAACGACCTGCTGGCCGCCCCTGATCGGGAAAATCCCCTTGATGTGCATGGTATTCATGACGACGACCGGCCGATCGTACTCCCCTTCCGGGGTCGAACCGCCCGTCAGACCGGTGTTGGCCGCTTGCGTGATAACGATGCATCCGGCCGCAACGCAGGCCTTGAACGCTTCCCACTGCTGCAATAGCGTCCGGGGCCGAACCACGGCGACCGCAGCCCCTGCACCTTCCCGATACCCCGTGCAATAAGGCCTCATTCGATCAGGATCGGTGATGACGCCCTTCGATCCGACGATGGACGCAAGCTGCATCGCCAGCGTGGGAACGTCTACCTTCTGGTCGCTGTCCAATGGCTGATACATCTAACCGTCCATCTGCATTTCATCGAAGTGTGCGCATCTTCCGGCGCATTTCAAAGGCTCATTCCTCCATCGATTATCAGATTGCTGCCGGTCATGAACCTGGCTTCGTCGGACGCGAGCAGCACCGCCGTTGCGGCGATTTCGTCCACCTGTCCAAGCCGACCCATTGGTTGACGGGCAACGAATGCGGCCCGCGCCCCATCAACGTCTCCGGTCTGTGCGAAGCGATCAAGCAGGGACGGCGATTCGACGGTTCCCGGACTGATCGAATTGCAACGGACACCGCGAGCAATGAAATCGCGCGCGACCGACATCGTAAGGCCGATCACAGCAGCCTTGCTGGTGCCGTAGACGAACCGGTCTGGCGCAGCCATGACCGATGACACCACCGATGCGATGTTGACGATCGAACCGTCTCCACGATCCAGCATGGCCGGCAGAAACGCCCGGATCGTCAGCATCATGGAGCGGACGTTGATGGAGATGCCGCGGTCGAACTCTACAGTGGTGGCATCGAGGATGGAACCGGTCGCCACATAGCCCACGCAGTTCACCAGTACGGAGACGTCCGGGTAAAGGGCCGCCGCGCGGGCCACCGCTTCATCGTCGGTAACGTCCAGTTCCTGACGCTCGATCCCCTGAATGCCTGTCGCTTCGGGTAAGTGCAGGTCGGCAGCGATGACCCTTGCGCCCTGAGCCGCGAAGGCTTCCGCGATGGCGCGACCGATGCCCTGCCCCGCGCCAGTTACCAAACAGGTCTTTCCTGCAAGACGGCCAGCCATGGTCAGCGTCCATCATTCCAGGCGATGACCCGGTGCTTCTGCGCGCCCAGCTTCTCGATGCCGAGTTCTATCACGTCGCCTTCGTTGAGGTACACTTCCGGCTTCATGCCCATTCCCACGCCCGGCGGAGTGCCGGTGGTGATGATGTCTCCCGGCAGGAGAACCATGAACTGGCTTATGTAGCTGACCAGGGTCGCGCAGTCGAAGATCATGGTCCTGGTATTGCCGGTCTGCATACGCTTGCCATTGACCGTCAGCCACATGTCGAGATTCTGCACGTCGCCGACTTCGTCTGCGGTGACAAGCCAGGGACCGACCGGGCCGAAAGTCTCGCAGCCCTTGCCCTTGTCCCATGTACCTGTGCCGCCGAGCTGGAAATGACGCTCGGAAAGATCGTCGCAGACGACATATCCCGCGACATGGTTCAGCGCATCTTCCCGCGTGACATAAGACGCGCGCGTTCCGATCACGATGCCGAGTTCGACCTCCCAGTCCATACGGGTGGAATCTCTGGGCTTGCGCACGTCGTCATCCGGCCCCTGCAGGCAGGAAACCGCCTTTGTGAAAAGGATGGGTTCCGCCGGGACGGCCATGCCAGCTTCCTCTGCGTGATCGGAATAGTTAAGGCCCACGGCGATGAACTGTCGCACGCCTTCAACCGGAACGCAGTAACGGATGTCGCCGGACACCTTCGGCAGCGTGGAAAGGTCCAGTGCGGCAAGGCGCGCCAGACCGTCCGGGCCGAGATGATCGGGTGTGATATCGGCAATGTGACCGGAAAGATCGCGGACGGCGCCGTCGCCGTCGACCACGCCGGGCTTTTCCTGACCGACAGATCCGAAACGCAGCAATTTCATTATGAGCTCCCAAAATGCTTGAGCCACACTGCCTCAATAATGACAGGGCTGTCAATTGAGTTTCCTGACAGGGGTGGTAATCAACCGCCATGGCAAAACCTACCATCTACGACCTCGCCAGTGCAGCGGGCGTCTCGATCAAGAGCGTTTCGAGAGTCATCAACTGCGAACCGCACGTCAGCGAGAAACTGCGCCTGAAAGTGCAGCAGGCAATGCAGCAGCTTGGCTGGATTCCCAACCCTGCCGCGCGTTCCATGGGCGGGTCCAAGGCATTCACGATTGCCGTGCTTTTCGACAACCCCAGCCCCTCTTACGTGAACGAAGTCCAGAAGGGCGCTTATGCCGCCTGCCATAGTGCCGGCTATAACCTTGTCATCGAAGACATTGGCGTCGACGAAGACATAATAGCCAGCATCGACCTTGTGCTGCGCCGCCGGTTCGACGGGATCATCATTACGCAGCCCATCGCCGACAATCTGGAAGTGCTTGACCGGATCGAGCATCACGGGGTGCGCTATGCGCGCATCGCGCCGATCATTCAGCCCGACCGCAGTGCGGGCGTGATCATCGATGATGCCGAAGCGATGGCCGAGATCGCCAGACATCTCCACGTCTGCGGTCATCGGCGTGTCGGCCTGGTCAACGGCCCGAAAGATTACGGCGTTTCACGCCTGAGACGGCAGGGGTTCCTCGACGCATTCGGTGCGCTGGATGACGTGGAGGTTCTCGAAGCGGATGGTGCGTTCACCTTCATGTCCGGTATGGAGGCCGGGATGCGGCTTCTTGAAACCGGATCCCGGCCCACGGCCATCGTCGCGTTGAATGACGACATGGCCGCGGGCGTGTATGCCGCCGCGACACAACACCGGCTTGCGGTCCCCAACGACCTGTCCGTCGTCGGCTTTGACGACAGCTGGATATCAAGAAACGTGTGGCCTCCCCTGACCACCATCAACCAGCCCATATCCGAGATGGCGCGGATCGCCGCCGATGCCCTCATTGCCCCTGATAGAGAGACGTGCGTCTGGCCGATTGAGCTGGAGCATCGCCTTGTCCTGCGGGGGTCTACCGCAAGCCCTGAATGACCGGACACAACTGGCGCAGCCGCCGATCAAGGCGGCCGACTATCGCGCGCTCAACTCCAACCAGCATCGATGAAGTAATTGTGACCGGTGCACATGCGGGCATCGTCAGACGCCAGGAACAGAGCCAGCGCGGCGACGTCGGCAGGCATGATCCTGCTGTCGAGACATTGCGATTTGAGGATTTCAGCCTCACCTTCCGGTGAATACCACCGTTCCTGCCTCTTCGTTTTGACGTTGCCCGGCACGATCGTATTCACCCGGATGCCAGCGCGACCAAGTTCGCGGGCAAGGCTGCGGGTCAGCCCCTCGATGGCGGCTTTGGCTGTCTGATAGAGCGTCAGATCAGGAAGACCGAGGTGCCAGCTGATCGAGCCGAAATTGAGGATGGTGCCGCCCCCGGCCCGTCGCATCGCAGGCACCGCAGCCTGCGCCACGAAGAACTGATGGCGCAGATTCACCGCCATCCGCTCGTCCCAGTAGTCTACGGTCACATCCTCCACGGCGTGGCGATCGTCATTCGCAGCGTTGTTCAGAATGACATCCATCCCGCCCAGCCGTTCCTCGAACCCTTTCATCATGTCCGTCACCGCGCCGATGTCGCGCAGGTCGCACTTCTGGAAGAGCGGCGGATGTTCCGCCTGCGACAGCCGCGATGCGACGGCAAGTCCCGCGTCTTCGGCAATGTCGCAAAAGCTCACCCTGGCCCCCTGCGCCACGAACGCCTCGACCAGCCCCTCTCCGATGCCGCTTGCTCCGCCGCTCACGAAGACGCGCTTGCCGGCAAGACTAGGATAGATGGCCCCCGAGGTCATAGGCGCACCTCAAGGATCTGAGTGGTGGGGATCTGAGCCGGATTGCAAGAGAACCGGCACTCGCGCGATGCATGGCGAACCAGTTCAAACAGGGCGAAACTGAGATGCTTCATTGTGCTGTGCCTTCCAGCCGTTAGTTATGGGTGCCGTCGATCATGAGAAGACCCTCAGTCGAATGCGCGTTGGGGATGTGTCGCCAAGCTACGGGGCGGTCTTGCAGGCTGAACACCGAACTGACGCGGGCTGTTGTTGCGCGTCGCGTCTGCAAGAAACCCTTCCGAACATGACAAAGGCCCCGGCCTCCCCTCCCCCTCGACACTTTTTCAATTCCAAGAACGCCAATTTGACAGCGCTGTCAATTCAATTTTGCAAATCCAAAGTAAGTGTCGTCCCTTGTCCGAAATTTTCGACCCGAAGCTGGATTGTCGGCGATCTCAACCAGTTATCATATCCGCGATGAGTGCTTCACGCGCCTGGCGGTAATCTGCTTCAATCTTTCCCACGAGTTCGCGAACGGACGGGATGTCATGGACCCCGGATACGCTGTGGCCCGCGCTCCAGATGTCACTCCAGCGGCGCACCATCGCGTCCCCACCAGAGCCGTACATGGCGGCGGCAGTTTCGGCCGAGATGTCGGTTGGCAGGTCGTGCGGTGAAAGGCCCACCGCCCGAATAGAGGGGACCAGTATGCTGGCGTCCAAACCGGTGAAGGCGGCTGTGCGCAGGATATCGTCCATCGATGCGCCGATCAGCATTTCCTTGTAGGCCTGCGAAGCAGCACTCTCATGCGTGGCGATAAAACGTGTACCCATGTAGCCCATGTCTGCCCCCAGTATCCGCGCCGCAAGCAACGCCTGGCCATCGCATAGCCCCCCTGCAAGGACGACCGGTCCATCGAAAAAGCTGCGGACGGCCCGGACGAACGCAATGCCGTTGGCCCATCCTGTCTGACCGCCGGCGCCTGCACTAAGCAGAACAAGGCCGTCCGCCCCGGCATCGATCGCCTTGCGCGCGTGCGCAATCGAGGTCACATCCGCCAGCACCAGACACCCCGCGTCGTGAAGCGCGGGTATCACGGGCGCGGGATTTCCGACGCTGGTGATCACGATTTCCACCCCTGCGGCGCAAAGGCAGGCCAGTTCATCTTGCAGCGAGTCGCGTCGCATGATGAGGTTCACGCAGAACGGCGCATCCGTGTCACCCAGTTCGTCCTGCAACCTCGTCACCCATCCGCCGAGTTCTTCGGCAGGCCGACAGTTCGCGGCCGGGAACGCGCCGATAACGCCCGAACGACACGCTTCCAGCACCAGTTCAAGGCCCGAAACGCGGAACATCGGCGCCACTATCAGCGGAAGCCTCAGGCGTCCGGCGAAAAGATCGGTCATGCTCGTGCGCATCATCTATCCTTCAGATCGGCGGATAAAACGCGGTGGCAGTCAGCGAAGGCCGGTGATCGATCAGGGCGTCACCCCCGCTTCCCGCCCGGTTCGTCCGATGGTCAGCATCCGGCGATCAGAGCCGGCGCATTCCCAGTTCCGGGCCGCGTTGATATACCCTTTGCCTTTGTATCGAGCCATCTGCGGGAAGGTGCACAGCGGCATCGTGCGCAGAGGCGGCTTCGACCAGTCGATCTGGCCGGTCAGGATGTTGCTGTTGGCGGGATCCAGTTGGCGGGCAAGCAGGGCCTGCGGCGCCTCCCCCTCTTCAACCCACTTTTCCAGGGCACCGATCGCGTCGAAATTGCTGGGGCCGGGGCCTCCCATCCCGCAGTGTCCGCTGCCCGGTACGGCGAAGAAGCGGATGTTCTCCTGCAACCTGGCATATCCGCCATGGTCTGCCGCCAGTTTCCTGTATCGATTGAAGGACATGTATGGCGTCAGCGCTTCATCGCTCAGGTTATGGTACCACAGGAGCTTGCCGTTCCGCTTGAAGAACGGGCCGAAATCCTCGGCCATCACCACACCGCGGCGCAGGAGGTCGACGTACGCTTTGTACGCCGCGACGTTGGCGACGATATGGGGATCACGCGCATCGCCGTAAGTGGCAAGCGGCATCCCATCGAAGGCGTGGCCGACGAAGTACCGCATGTCCAGATCCGCCGGTGCGGCAGACGCGGCCTGACCGATGCCGACATAGCTCTGGTCGCTGATCGGAAAGCCGGGCTGAAGCGGCGCGCCCCTGGCGTCCGTCACGCCCGAGAAATAGACGCTCAGTGCTGCGGACTGCTGCTTCGACACGCAATCGTCGGTCTGACGGCCCGGCTTGCACACCGGAAGGATCGTGTCTGGCTGGATGTTGCAGGCGGCAGGGTTCTGGATCAGACCGTCCTTCACGCCATCCAGCGCATCGCAGCTTGCCACGACCCTGGCCTTAAGCCGTTCCATTTGGCCCGGTGTGAACTTCATCGGCGCGAGCTTCTGGGCCAGCAATCCCTGTCCCATGACGTGCCACAGGACGCCCGGTTGATCCGATACGGGGGAGCCGGCGATGATCCCGTCGAACTTCTCCGGAAAGCGCGTGGCAGCGACCAGCGCCTCACGCCCTCCCTGCGAACAACCGCTGAAATAGGATCTGGTGATATCGGCCTTTGCGGCATTGGTGCCCTGGCCGTAGAACGCGCGGGTAAAGGCTTTGCCCATGTCTGCCATGACGAGATCGGCACGGTAGAGATAATCCGCCAGCGTCTCCGCGTTGACCGTGCCGTCGCTGTTCTTCAGCCATTCCGAACCGCCCGATGTCGCGCTGGGCGCCACATGGCCGAGATCGTTTCCGAAAACGGCATAGCCCTTTTCCAGAAGCTGACCGGGATAACCCTGCGCCGTGACCGTGATCGGGGGCGCTGCCGGATCGTTCATACGAAGATAGCCGCAGGTTCCCGAGCATCCCAGCTGCAGATACTTTTGGTTCCAGTGTGCCGGGAAGGTGGCGAGGAAATTCGCCGTCTTACCTGTTTTCGGGTTGGTCACATAACTGCCGGTGACACGACAGGTGGCCGGTACCTTCCCGCTCGCAGGGTTCAGCTTCACGCCGCCCGGAAGCCGGGGGCCATTGGGCACTTCGTGGATCGTCACGCCGGCACCAAGCCCTGCGGCAATGGCGGACACGGCTTGCGAAGTGCACCAGGCAGCGAAATTCGGCGTCGCCGGCCCGGCTGGGCCAGGTCCGTCGGTGGCCGCCGCGGCCATGGCGCTGACGATGAAGAGTGCGGCGCCCGTGGTGGACGCAAACAGGAATGGTCCGCGCATGTACTATCCCCTTCGGGGTGTTGGATATAAATGTGATGAGGCCGCCATTGCCTGCTGCACCCGAATGCCTAGAATGCCAGCAGGTTACCGCCGCCCTCGGCATGTTTAAGCAGCAGGGCATTTTTCGCAGGATCAAGCCGCGGATAGACACCGACGCGATCGCCCAGTTCCTCCACATGATTGTCCCGACCGAAGGGCAACCACTTCGGCAGCCCCTTGCCGTTGGGATTGCCGGACTTGACGAAGTTGACCCAATAGCCCTGCATCATGTCCGCCAGCCGCCAGTCCACCGCAGCAATCGGCCTGTCAGGCGCCTTGTCGAGAGTGCCGAAAGCATAAGGCACTTCACTGGTGTGGAAAGCACCGTAACGAGCGGATTCCGGCCCCGGTTCGACATGCGTCCACATATAGGCAAACGCAGGGAACCGCGTTGTCTTTTCCCGTGTCCGCGTCCAATCCGCCATCATGGCAAGACCGCAATCCCGGGTGAGCGCCGGAAGCGCGCTTTCTCCCTCCTTTGCGGGGTAGAATTCCTCCACTGCTGGAGCAAGGGCACCGAAGCGGCGCGCCAGGAATGCTTTGTAGAGCGCTGCGTCGGTCGAACGATAGTGAGGGTTGAGGCCGCTCCCCTCATCCGCGGTAAGACCGATCATCACGGGCGTGTCGTTGTACCGACCGGCACGGAAAGCCGCAGCGGGGTCGAGCGGCAGCACGACGCCGTCCGCATATGGGCCGATCCGCGCCCCGTCGGTGCTTCCGGGGCGCCCCCCCACTTTGGCAAAGGCGGTGGACAGTTCGTCCAGGGAGAGCTTGCGCGCCTCATCCAGGGTCTTCACCCCGGCCGCCGCCAGAAACGCACCTGCGCTTCGCTCGGCAACGTCACGCGGGGCGAGCGCCAAGTCGAGATGCACGCCCAGACCAACCCCGCTTTGCAGGATCGCCCGGCTGAAAAGGCCCCGTGCCTGTTGGGACAGGATCAGGTAATGGACTGAAAACGCGCCTGCCGACTGCCCGGAAATTGTGACCCGTGCGGGATCGCCTCCGAAAGCGCCGATATTGCGTTTCACCCATCGCAGCGCTGCGATCTGGTCCTGCAAACCGAAGTCGCCTCCGGTAGCCCGCGCTTCGGGACTTGCCATCGCGCCGAGGAAGCCGAGCCGATAGTTGATCGACACGACAATGATTCCCTTGCGGGCTAGTACGGCTCCGTCATAGACAGGAACAGAGGCTGATCCCGACGTGAAGCCTCCGCCGTGTATCCATACAAGAACCGGCAGATCACGGGTCGCTCCGGCAGGTTTCCAGACGTTGACCGTAAGACAGTCTTCGCTCGTTGCTCCGCTAGGCAAATACTCGTGCGTCCATGCGCCCAAGCTGGGGATGATCTTCTGGGGGCAACTGGGGCCGAAATGGTCTGCTTTCAGCGTTCCCTTCCACGGAGCGGGCGGCAATGGCGCGCGCCAGCGATTGGCCCCGACGGGCGCTGCTGCATAAGGAATGCCAAGGAACCCATCGACCCCGTCCTTCCGCACGCCGGATACCTGACCGGCATCCAGACGAACCGTTTGCGAAAAGGCGGACGGTGCCGCACCCACTGCAGCCGCGGCGGCCAGCGCGATTGAAAAAAAGCGACGCAGACGCATCAGTCTCTCCACGTTTGAGTCCGAATGAAAGCGGCCCTGCAATGATATTCCTCAGTCATCCCGCAGAAATTGCCCGCCCCGGTTCCGCATTCTCCGACCCGGCCATCGCCCTCGCTACGGCGGCATGTCCCAGCGAGGCGAGAAAGAAGATCGGAAAGAGCGCATACATCGCGAACTGGAGCGGAAATGCATGCCCTTGCCGCAGCAGCGCGTCGCTGATCGAGCCGATGAGAAGCGGCCCACCGCCCAGTGCGAATATGCCCAGGATGAAGAGAAGGATCGCCGATGCAGTGCTACGTTGCGACGGTGCAACCGTATTCTGCACGATTGCCAGCGCCGGGGGCAGATAGGATGCATAGAGCGCGAACGGCACGGTCATGAACAGCAAGGTCATCTGCCAGGACTGCGCATATATACCTGCGGCATAGAACGGCGCGGCGACGAGGAATGCGATCGCCGGGATAAAGCCGTACATGCGCTTGTCGCGCTGGCCCAGCCGATCGACAAGGTAGCCGCTGAGCACAGTTCCTATGGCAGCCGTGACGCCCGAGGCGACGCTATAATAGCTGGCCAGTTCGCCAAGCGTCATGCCCTTGACCCGCATCAACAGCGCCGGAGTCCAACTGAGCATGGCGTAGCCGATCAAACTGGAGAACGAGGCGGCAACCGCCGTCAGGGTCAGTTTCGGTTCGCGAATAAAGAGCTTGGCAGTGTCGGCAAAGGAGGCCGACTTGACGGATGCCTTGTCGTTTCCGCCCCGTTTGGGTTCGCGTACGACAAGAAGGATGAAGCCCGAGTAGACGACGCCTAAGGCTCCGACAGCCATGAACGCCCAGCGCCAGCCGTGCTCCGCAGCAATCCAGCCCCCCAGCGCGGCGCCCGCCGTGGTACCGATCGGCACGCCCAGGGAATAGATCGCCAGAGCGCCGGCGCGGCGTTCGGGAGGGAAGTAGTCGGCAATGATAGAGTATGACGGGGGCGACCCGCCTGCCTCGCCAATACCGACCCCAATCCGGGCCAGGGCCAGATGCGTAAAGTTCTGGGCCAGCCCGCATACGCTGGTGAACAGGCTCCACAATCCGCATGCCGCCACGACGATCCGGACACGATTGCCCCGGTCCGCCATCCACGCGACCGGTATGCCGAAAAGTGTGTACACGATCGCAAAGGCGAAGCCCGAAAGGAGGCCAAGCTGTGTATCGGTCAGCCCGAGATCGGCCTTCACCGGCTCGGCAAGGATCGACAGCAGTTGGCGATCCAGAAAATTGAGCCCGTAAGCGCCCGCCAGGACGGCGGCGACAAAATAGCCCTTGGCGGGACTGGAGCGAGTGGAATCCAAGTTCACGGTGTCCTTTCCGCCTCAGACCGCCTGAGCGATGAATGATCGGTCCGTTCCAAGCCGGGTACCGACGATCAGCTTTCCATCGGCGAATTGCAGGCGGTCCGCGCCGTCGAGCACGGTGTTGCCGCGAACACGGCCGATGGCTGCCCCGTCGCACGAGATCGCATATGTCTTGCGGGGATCGAGATTGGCGATGGCAAAGCGGGTGTCCACGGCCGCGGCTTTGGAATCCCGCAAGGACGCGGCGCTGAGAAGGGTCACGACCAATGCCTGCCTCTGCTTGTCGAACACGGCGCGCCGCACCAGGATATTCGGCCAATCCACCCCTTCGATCTGTGGTGTGTGGACGTCAGCCTCCGTCAAGGGGAGGTTGTAGAGCTTGCGGAAGCTGTCCTTCTCCACCAGATGGGCCGCCGTCATGAGTACGGCCCCGCCCCGTGACATCCGCGCCGGCCCAGTGCGCTCGTTTCGGTCGTAGAAAAACTCGCTGCCTTTCCACGTCGCCTGATTGTTGAACTTCGCGGCATGCCCGCGGATGTTGCCAAGCAATTCGCCATCCCCCATTTCCGCAGCCGAAATGGCCGCATAGAAGTAGAACGGCGGCGTCTCGCCCTTCTCCGGCGTGCCGGGCGACTGCCAGTTGTCCGCCTGGTTCGCGGCGGGACTATAGGGGTTGTGATGCAGGTGCCCGCCACGCACCTCCGGTTCAAGCTTCACACTCATTACGCCGTCAGTGACTGTGAAGCGCTTCTTCCAGTAGGGGTAATTCTCTTCGACCCATGCCGCGTTCCATGCGTTCACATAGGCTGCACTGCTCATCATCGTGTCGCCCATGGCAACCATGGCGCCCTGCTTCACATAGTATGCGCGCGGAATGAAGGGCTCACGCCCGCCCGGTACATGAGTTCCCACACGATAGAGGTCGCTGTGCTCCTGCCAGGCGCGAACATGGTTGGCGATCAGCCGCGCACCCATGTCACCGGACAGAAGCTGATCATACTGCTTGAAAGCCACGAGAGCCAGCTGGTTGCAATATGCGGGGTAAACGCCGTTGACCTCGCAAGCGACACCACGCCACTGTGTCTCCGCAAATCCGTCGTAAAGAACCTGCGCTATCTTCGGCAAGTCATAGCCGAATACTTCCAGACCATCCTTCGTCCAGTGCTTGAGAGCGAAAGAGTTTGGCTGCAGATACTTTCCATCGCGATAAAGCATCTGATGCATAGCCATCAGGTTCATGGTGTTGGCGCTATAATTGATGTTATCCCGGGCGATGGGATCGGCGGTGGGCTTGTCCCGACCCGGTACGCCCAGCGTATCGCGCGTTGCGACACCCATCGATTCCGCTTCCCAATAGGACCAGCTGTCGCGGTGCGCCATCTTCGCGAGGAAGCCCTCGAAACTGCGCTTGTAGAGTTCGCGGTAAGCGGGAAGCCGGTATTGGGTGATTGCCAGCGGCTGCAGCCACCAGCCGATCTGCCAGCGATACCCCTCATCCCCTCCCTGATAGGAGGATATGCCCATCCCGTACCATTCGCCCTCGGGTTGCGTGGCGATCCGCACGACATGGTTGGACGCGCCCAGTTGCTCGTCAGTCAGTGCATCGTAGTTCCGAACATCGAGGGTCGAAGTGGCAGCGAGCGCTCTGCTTGTCGGAATGACGGATGCGGCCGCGCCAAGGAAGCTACGGCGGTCAATGGTAAATGACATTTCTGCTCTCCCGATACCTGTTTTCGACCTACCCGGAGGCGGCGGGAGAGGTTTTCTCTCCCGCCGTAAGGTAGACGGTTCAGGTCATCACAGTCGTGCGCGCACGCCGATAGTGAAGTAGCGGCCGATAGGGTCCTCACCGTTCGTCGTGATCGGCCCAAAGCCGGGCGTGGCAGCCGGAGCAGCGAAAATACCTGGCCTTGTATCGAACACGTTCTTCACGTTGATGAAGAATTGCGTGTTGATCTTCTTCCATTCTGGAACATCAAACGTCAACGTCAGGTCAGTGAAAGCTTTGGCCGGGCTATCCGGGTAGGCGAAAGTAACGTTCGGAAGGGCAGTATGCTTTGTCGCACTATGCCACGTCGTCTGGGTCGCTACAGTGACCGGTCCTCGGGCATAACTGGCAAAACCGGTCACGCGGTATTTCGGAAGTCCGTCCACGCCCGCTGCGTTAAGAAGCGGATCGTTGGGAAAGAGAACCGTCGTGAACTTAGGCTGATAACTGCCGAGAGCCCTGAAGTTCCAGTCGCCGCCGAGGAAACTCACTCCATAGATGAGATCGACATCCACGCCGTGGGTTTTGCTATTTGCGGCATTCAGATAGCTCTGGAATACGCGCGTGGGATAGGCCGTTGGCGATGTGCGTTCGTAAAGAGAGCAAACCGTCGAAGTGAAATTGCTGTTGATGCATTGCTGCTGCACGGTGGCCGAAGTGCCATCGATGAGCGAGATCGCTTCCGTGATCTTGATGTTGAAATAGTCCACGGCGACACTGAAACCGGGCAGCCAGCTAGGCTTGTAGACACCGCCGATCGTATAAGTGTCCGCCTTCTCAGGGGCAAGGTTTGCGTTGCCGCTGCTTATTACGGTGGTGGTGTCGTTGATACCTGTGCGAAGATCATTGTATCCGGTCCGCGCAACCTGCTGAGCGCCGAAAAGCTCAGTCACGGTTGGTGCGCGAATGTCCCGGGAACGGGTTGCGCGGAAGCTCAGGGCGTCATCGACGTGCCAGTCGATCCCGGCTTTCCATGTCCAGACCCCACCGCTGGTGGAATATTTGGTATATCGGACTGCACCGTTCAGATCGAGAGACTTGGCAAAAGGCGCATTGGCGAACACGGGGATGAGAATTTCGCCGCCAATTTCCTTCACGTTAACTTTGCCCGCCGTATTGGCGAAGACATTCTGACGATATTGCGCCACAGGCGCTGCAGGGTTGCAGCTGAATCGCAAACCGGTGCAGTCCGTGAGTGACGTTGGTTGATTGTCGCTAACACCTCGCAATGACAGCGCGCGGTACTCGCCGTTGATCGCGACTTGCACGTCACCCGCAGGCAGCGCGAATACCGCGCCCTTCAGCGTGGCTGTAATTGTATCGAGCTTCTGCGTCGTCACGTTCGTCGTGTCGCCCCGCGTCCACGCCGAAGCAGCCTGGTTCTCCGCTGTCGGCCCGAAGACATTCAGCGGAAGGCATCCCGGATACAAACCCGGGTTCGTCAACGTCACGTTACAGACTACACGCTGGCCCGACGAGTTGAGAAGGTAATCCGTTCCCGTATAGCTGGCTGGTGCAGCAACCGCATCCAGAGCGGCGAAGAGACGCCCCGTGCTACCATTTCCTCGAATGATGTCGGTACGACGCACTTCATTATGCGCGTAGTCGATCGACCAGTTGAAGTTTTTGCCCAGCTTGCCGTCCAGCCCGGCATTACCGAATATGCTGCGGGTCGACGTGTCCTGTACGACACGCGGGACATTCATCTGGAACTTGCGAAACGCAAACGTCGAGATGCCCGCAGCGATCATTTGCTGCTGCAACTCAGGCGACAGGAATGCATTGCTGGACGAAATTCTTGCTGCAAGACCACCAGCCCCCCCGACGATGGGTTGGATGTAGACGCCGACGCTGTTGACGTCAGTGTAAGAACCTTGCGCATGCACATTGATGGCGTCTGTCAGTTCATAATCGGCTCGCAAGAAACCTTGCTTGGTCTCCAGAGACGCGGTGAGCGAACTCTCATAGTAGCCGCCTTCGCCGCCGCTTTCCACACCGCCGCCCGGGACGCCATGCACGAACTTCGTCAGCACGCCATCGGTCGAAAAATTGGTATCGTTGAACGCTGCCGCAGCAGCTCCAGTGACCGGTTGCCCTGAAGCGTCGAATGCCGTCGTGATCCGACCACCAAAGGTATAGGTCGCGGGAAGCCTGGAATCGGAAGTCAGCGTGTAGATGGGATTGGCTGCCGTCCCGCCCGTTGGAGTTGCGGTATAGCGTGCAGCGCCGTTACGACGGGATTTGTTGCTGTCGATCCCATCGCTCTTAAAGTATTCGAAACTTCCTTCAATGTGCCCGCGGCCCTGTGCGAAGGGAGTGCCAACGGCAAGGCCGAGCCGCTGCGACGCGCCGTCACCACGTTGACTGACACCGGATTGCGCAAGTCCCTTGATGCCGTTGAACTTCTTGTCGACCACAAAATTGACCACGCCGGACACCGCATCCGATCCGTAGACGGCGGAAACGCCACCCGTCACGACGTCGATGCGCTGAAGCAACATTTGCGGGATCGTATAGATGTCAACCGCACCATTTACGCCGGAAGGCGCCAGCCGATTTCCATCGAACAGCACAAGGTTGCGTACCGGACCGATCGAACGGAGGTTTAGGAAGGAGCTAGCCGAGAAGGAAGTCGCGCCACCAGCGTTAGTCGTGGCAGACTGGCTGCTTGAACCTGCAAATTGCGGCATCTTCAAGAGGGCATCAGCCACGTTCGACGGCGTCGTTTCCTGAAGCTCATCGGCAGTGACGACTGCAATCGTCGTCGGCGAATTGTTCCCGTTGGAAACAAGGCGCGAGCCGGTGACAATAATGTCGGCAACGGAAGCTTCTGCTTTTCCGTTTTCTTCAGCATCCACGGTCGCCTGAGCAGAGGCAGCCGTCGCATAAGCCGCATTTGCTGTGCAGCACAGCAACACGAATACGACCTTGGAGCGCATACGCATCAGATATCCTCCCCTTAGACCAGGAACCCCAATGGTTCCTGGCATCGTCTCTCGGCTTTTGCCGACGTTTACTTGGTAAGAATGCGCACTACTTCCACGCGGCGCGCATCGCTCACCGTTTGTACCGTAATGTATTATATTCGCTCGGGTTGCTTCTGATGCTCCCGCTAGCGAATGCGGCTACTTCGCCTATTCGTCTGCCCAAAACACGCTATCGGTCATAGGAGACCGCCGCGAGCGGAAACTATTCACGGGGTCAGTCTTGTCTGGAAACCCGAATGACGCCCCAAAGACGAAAACAGTATCATCCGGAATGTCAAACATTTCGCGGATCACTCCGCAGTGTTGAGCAAGAGCAGCCTGGGCAATCATCCCGATCCCGAGTGCCTCCGCTGCCAGCAATACATTGCTCAAATAGAGGCCGCAATCGACAGCGCCGTACGCGCCCATTTCTCGCTTTGTATGGATCAACAGCGCGTGAGGCGCGCCGAAAAGACGTTCGTTCTCGCGGGCTTGAAGCGCAGAAGCTGCACGGTCACCCTTGGCGATTCCAGCACTTTCGTAGAGCTGCCAGCCTACCTCGCGGCGGCGATCAAGACGTGCGCCAGAATAGGCGGTCGGGAACGGAAGGTCAGGCGGACTTAAAGGCTCAGGGCTATCAAAATCCGCAAGCAGCGCTTCCCGAAGCCGCTCCGTAGCAGCACCCGACGTCACGGTCACCTGCCAAGGTTGGGTGTTTGCCCATGAAGGCGTGAGTTGCGCAAGCGTGAGCATTTTTTCGATCAGCGGACGGGGTATTTCTCCTGGCAGAAAAGCCCGGCAACTCGATCGGTGCGCGAGTAGATCGGCAAGCACTGTAAACTGATCGGGTCCTTCCCCCAATGCCGCTCGCATCGCTACTCGTTCGCTGGATTCAATCACCTTGCACCCTCTCTCGCGGAGCCATTGAAACGTGCGTACATGATCGTGCTCTCAGGCCCAATTAACATGCACCATGTGTCGAATGCCAGTTTAACTCAGCGATTCGACACCGATTGTCCAATGACCAATCAATATCGTTCTGACAGTGCTGTCAATACGCCTGATTGACAGCACTGTCAAGTTTTCTAAGTCGATGTAACCTACTGTTTTACAGAAATAAACTTTTCTTGCCGCGCGATGGAATCGGCATATCATATCCGACAAAATGATCTGCCTGGAAAGGTATGGTCACCGGACCGGGAAGGAATGCGCTTCGTCGCTTTGTCTGACGAAAACATATGGAGGCTGCCGATAGGGACATCGCGTTCCAAGGCCGTCTGAGTTCGCGGTTGATCCAAGCATTGGGAGCTCTGTGCAATGGACATTCGCGAAGGTACTTAGCGGAAAAGACAGGAAATTAACAAAGATGCGTTACTTAAGAGTCGAAAACGACGGCCCGGTCACGAAGGTCACTCTCAATCGTCCGGAGGCAATGAACGCAATAAATGTAGCGATGCACTATGAGCTGGACGAAGCATTCAACGCTTTCGCTCAGGATCCGAAGCAGCTTATCTGCCTGATTACGGGGGCAGGCGACAGAGCCTTTTGTGCGGGCTCCGATGTCAGGGCGGCAGCTGAAGCGGATAGCCCGATCGCAACATACCCGGCCTCCGGATATGGCGGCCTGACCCGCCGATTCGATTGCGACAAACCGTTTATCGCAGCCGTCAACGGCGTGGCGCTCGGCGGCGGTTTTGAGATCGCGCTGGCATGCGACGTTATAATAGCGTCCGAGCGTGCTCAGTTCGGACTGCCCGAACCGCTTGTGGGGGCAATCGCGCTCGCTGGCGGGTTGCACCGGCTTGCCCGGCGCCTTCCGCATAACATTGCGATGGGCATGATCCTCAGTTCCCGCAATGTAAGCGCACAGGATGCCGCCCGGTACGGCCTGGCCAACGAAGTGGTTCCACATGAAGAGCTTATGGCCGCTGCCGAACGCTGGTGCAGCGATATCCTGAAAGCTTCGCCAGTGGCGGTTCAGGCTTCCAAGGCGATCGTCCGTCGCGGACTGGCCGAAGTGGACGTGGAGGCGGCGTTGGAACGACAGGATACATATCCCGAATACATCGCCTGGAGCACAAGCGCCGATTTCAAGGAAGGTCTCAGCGCTTTTGCAGAACGCCGACGGCCGGTTTGGACGGGCATTTAAATAGGGTTGAGCCCGATCGGGAGTGGCAGGCGGCCCCATCCCGGCGGGTATCTGAAGCTGGAGTGGATTTCATGAGTGACTGGAACGGCGAGGCGATCATCGCGAATACCATCTGCAAGGGACCGGAGGTCGCTCACCAGTCCAACCTGGGCAAATACCGTGTCAGTCGGTGGAGGCAGTTCGTAGGAAGCTATTCTCTACCCGCACTGCCCGCTCCGATGTTCGTTGTTCACCTGTCTGGCAAACGTGACGTGCGGTTCTGGGATCGGGATGGCTGGAGTGAAGCGACCTCCTTCCCCGGCGCCGCAACGATCGTGCCCGCCGATACCCAAACCCGCTGGCTCGTCGACGGTGAACTGGACGTTCTGACTTTCAGTCTGAACGAACCGGTGCCTAGTGGGCAACGCAACGCTTTCGGCAAAATGCGCTTCGCCTACTCGGATCCATTGGGCAGTGCTCTGGCCGAACAGATCCTGAGCGAATTCTATAACGATGAACGGGACGAACATAGCGCCTATCTCGAACACCTTATGTCGATGCTGTCCATGCACGTTTCGAGCGGCCGCAGTTCAGCCGGTAAAGCAGCCTATCCCACATCAGGGATATCATCGTCCCGGATTCACACCGTAATCAACGCCATCAATGACGACCCCGCCAAGCGGCATAGCTTGTGCGATCTGGCGGATCTTGTCGACCTAACGGAATCGCACCTTAGCCGAACATTCGCGCAGGCCATGGGCGTCAGCCTGCATGCCTACATCCTGAAAGCCAGGCTGGACCGTGCAAAACGGCTGCTTTGCCGAACGGATATCTCCATGCAGCGCATAGCGCAGATGTCGGGCTTTTCCGGTGCCAGCCAGTTTGCTCGTGCTTTCCGACAGCATGGGGGCGAAAGCCCGACCAGCTACCGAAGCAGGGTCATTTCGGCCGCCCACTGACCTTTGGCTCGTAGTAGAAGGCCCCGCGGTCCCGGTTGACCGCGGGGCCTTGTGCATCAACCTGCGATCAACCGCCGGACTTCGCCGAGCGGGTCGCTTGCAACGCTGCTCTCCAGGTTGAACAGCATCGTATGCCTCTTGGCCAAGTCGTAACGCGGCCAGGCCGGAATCTCTTCGCAGTCCGGCCTCCCAGTACGTGCGAATGCTACCCAGGCCGGCATCATCTGCTGGCTCATGCGAGCCGGTCCATCACCGGGCCCCACGAATACGCGCATGCTGTCATAAGTGCCAAAAACGATCGGAACGTCGATGGCATGGGCCGCGCGCATGGGCACACCGTTGCGTCGGGTCAGCGATTCCCAGTCGAAGCGGTACATGAACACCGGAGCCGGCTGGCGCGCCTTCATATCCGCGACCTTGACCGTGTTGATCCAGAACATCTGCGCGGTGATGAGTTGAAGGCTGAGTTCGCCCGGCTTGTAGCCGGGGTAAGAAGCGCGCAACGCCGGGATAAGCTGCGCCGCTTCCGAAGGAAACGCCTCGCGGACTCGCTGCTCGAACTGCGCGTCGGTTTCCTTGATGATGGTAGCAGAGTCCGGGAAGAAGTTCGCCTCGTTCCTGGCTGAGCCGATCATCAGAGGAATCTGTCCGATGGCGGCAGGTGCTCCGCCATCGAACGGCATTCGCGGCAATTCGACACCATCGACCGTTGGCGAAAATAGCCCGGAAAAGAAGCCTTTCGGTGCTTTGTCGCGCACCTTTGCGATCGCCGCGTCCTGAGCCTCGAAGATCTTGCCTGCATCGACTTTCGACAATGCGTCCACGTCTCCGGCAGATACGCCGATGATGTCGGTCAGGGCCTGCCCCAGAGCCTGGCCGTATTCGTTCGAGTTGGCCGAAAGAACGGCGCCGCTTTGTATGATGGCTTTCTGGAAAAGCCCGGTGGCCGCCGGCATGTTGAGCAGAAGCGACAGCTTTCCCCCGCCCCCGCTTTCGCCGAAGACGGTGACGTTCTGAGGGTCTCCACCGAATTTCTCGATGTTGGCTTTTACCCAGCGCAATGCGGCCACGATATCCAGAATGCCTGCAATACCGGAAGACTTGTATTCCGGGCCCCAACTATCCGGGAGTTGCGTATATCCGAACACATTCAGCCGGTGCGTCACCGTGACGATGACCACATCCTGCTGAGCGATGTGATCGCCGTAGTATACCGGACGCCCCGGCGCGCCTTCCCAGAATCCGCCTCCGTGCAACCAGACCATGACGGGCCGCCTGGTGTTGTCGAGGCCTTTGGTCCACAGATGCAGGTAAAGGCAATCTTCGCTATGCGTCTCGCTCGGCAGCGAACCCGCACCTGCCGTCTGCATGGCGGCATCGCCAAAGTCCGACGCTTCGACCACCCCGGCCCAAGGCTTCAATGGTGGCGGAGGCCGAAAACGCAATGCTCCGACAGGCGGCGCGGCGTAGCGCAATCCCTTGAAGCTGTAGAGACCTTCGGGCTGCATTCGCCCACGTACCTTGCCTGCCTTTGTCTGTACGATCGGCGTTGGCGCACCGACAATGGTGAGAGCGAAGCCATGCGTAGCGCTCATGAACCCCGCGAATGCTGCGGAAGTCAGCAATGTTCTGCGCGACAGGTCGATCGACATGATAACGAAGTCCTTTTTCAGATCATTGATCGGGCGCCAAACCGCCGCATTACATGACATCTCTCGGCGACATTCTGCGATTCCGCCACGCAAGGGCCTTTACCAGGCGGGCGTGGCGTTTCCTGTCCAGCGGGTAGAAAGAAATCAGTGCGACGGCAGCGGCGGCGAATGCCAGCGGAGCGGCCAGCATCATCATTCGCAGGTTCGCCAAAGTTTCGGGAGTCTGGGGCTGGTTCGCCACATAGCCGATCTTGGTCAGAACCTCACCAAGCAAGCCGACTCCGAAGCCGAGAGCGGCTTTTTGCACGAGCGAGACAAAGCCGAACAGCATACCTTCGGCACGCACCCCCGTGCGCCATTCGCCGAACTCTACTGTGTCGGGTATCATGGCCCAGAACGTAAGATATCCTGCGCCGGTCGCGAATCCGGAGATCACAAGGATGCCCAGCAACAGATCCGGTCGGTCCATCGGCACGAACCAGAATGAAGTATAGGCGATGCACCCCAGTGAAGGGCCTGACATCGCCACAGCCCGCTTCGATGTGCGCTTCATGATCTGCGTCCAGAACGGGATACTGATCATGGCGCAACCGGTAATGGTGGCAAGAGCGGTGCCTATCAGGTCGGGACGTCCTACGCCGTACTTGAACAGATACGGGATGGCCTTGCTGAAAAACGTCGATGCCATGGCTGTCATCAGCATCAAACCGCCGACGAGCCAGAACGCGCTATTGGCGCGCAGCATCCGGATCATGTCGGCAGCGCTCGGTAACTTCTCTTCCTCGGCGGCAACTTCCTCCGTGGTATTCAGGAAGGTGAACCAAAGTATCAGTGTCGCAAGGGTCCCGAAAAGGAGCGCAACGAACAGGAAACCGCGCATCTGGTCGCCACCGCCGAATGCTTTGACAAGGTCCAGCGTGAAATACGAAATGATGAGCCCCGCGCCCGTTGCAGCGACCATGCGGAAGCTCGCAAGGACGCCTCGCTCGTTACTTTCGGACGTCATCACTGCCGACAAAGAAAGATAAGGCATCGATACGATGGTGTAGCAGGTTCGGAAAAGCATATGGACCGCAAGCGCGTAGATCGTCAGTGCCGTGCCAGTAAATCCTGACGGCAGGAAGATAAGCGCCCAAGCAATCGCGAGCGGCACGGCCCCGAACAACAGATAGGGCCGGTAACTTCCCCACCTCGTGCGGGTGCGGCTTGCAACATAACCCATGAACGGATCGAGAACCGCATCCCATGTAAGGGCCGCAGCGAATATCCAGCCACCTGTTGCGGGCGAAAGGCCCACTACATCGGTATAGTACAACAAGAGATAAAGACTGGCGGTGGTAAAATAAAGATTGAAGGAGAGATCGCCGATACCATAGCCAAAACGCTTTCTGAACGGCAATTCCGCGCCCGACGTCGTCATGCCTTTCAAGCTTCTTCCCTCCTTCACCCAACAAACTCCCGATGTCAAAGCAATGCCGTTTGGCTAAAGCGTTATGCCTGCCGACAGCGGCGCAGGATCCGCAGACGACCGCGCGACGATGATGCGGTACTCGCCGGCTTCCATTTTCCAGCCGTGAGTAGCTACGTCGCGGTACGCGAGACTGCCCAGCGGCACCGCGAGATCGACGATTTTCGTTTCGCCTGGCGCCAGGGTCACGCGATTGAACGCCTTCAGCGCTTTTGCCGCTCGCGGCTTGATCGTGCCCGGATACCCTACGTAAAGCTGCACCACCTCGTCGCCTGACACATCCCCATCGTTGGTCACGCCGACAGAGGCATGGATGGTATCGCCCGACACGCGTGCGCGAAGCGATCGGTAGGCGAAACGGGTGTAGGAAAGTCCGAAGCCGAACGGATAACGGGCCACCAAGCCCTCCTGCTCGAACTTCGCATAGCCGTGCCAGTACCCGTATTCGATGGCGTCGGCGTCACGGTCGAAGAAAGGATAGTCCTCGATCGATTTCGCCACGGTCAGCGGCATGCGCCCCGAAGGGTTGGCCTCGCCAAAGAGTAGGCGGGCAAGTGCCGTGCCCCCTTCCATGCCCGAATAGAAGGTCTGGAGGATCGCAGAAGCTTTGTCTCGCCACTCCTCGACCAGCACGGCAGACCCCGCAACGATCACGACGACCACCGGTTTGCCCGCCGACGCGGCGGCCTCTATCAGCGCAACCTGTTCGGCAGGAAGGGAAAGGTGTTCACGATCTCCGCCTTTCGATGGCAGGTCGGCAGCGGTTTTTCCTTCTTTTTCAAGCGCCTCTTTTTGATCGGCGCCAAAGGTCAGGCCGCCCGGTACATATTCCCCCTCTTCAAGAGCAGTGCATCCCACCACCACCACGACCGCGTCGGCATCCTTCGCCACGGCAGCAGCGTGGTCGATGTCGCTTTCATCCGCCGTCAGGATCGCATCCTCGCCAAGATGGCGGCGCAAGCCCTCCAGCGCGGTCACGACATAGGGTGAACGGACCATGCTGGACCCGGTATCCCCCGTGTTCTCGATCGCTGCCAGACGCCCGAGAACCGCCAGCCTTGCAATGCTGCCTCGTTTGAATGGCAGAACCCCGTCGTTCTCAAGCAGAACCGCGGATTTCTCGGCGCTTTCCAGAGCAAGCCGCGTATGGGCATCGCTTGCGACCAGTTCCATGTCATAGCCCGGCAAGGGGTCTTCGGCCGACGCAAAGCGGTAGATGACGGTCAGTATCCGGCGGCACGCCCGGTCGATGACGGTCGGCTCCACATGCCCCGCTTCAACTGCCGCGATAAGGTTCTCCCCGAACACGGCGGGCTCGGGGTTCTCGATATCAAGGCCGGCAGCGGCGCCGTATACGGCGTAGACCCCCCGGATCCAGTCGGAGTGCACGAAGCCGTCAAAGCCCCATTCCGTTCGGAGGACGTCGGTGAGGAGGTAGCGATCCTGCCCGACATATTCTCCGTTTACCTTGTTGTACGCGGACATGACGGTCGCGATGCCGGCGTCGACTCCGCGCTTGAAGTGCGGCAGGTAGATTTCGTGCAGGGTTCGTTCGTCGAGTTGGACGTCGACCTTGAAGCGGGCATTCTCCATGGAATTGAGTGCGAAATGCTTGAGGGTGCCGATGACATTGTGGGCCTGCACCCCCAGACCCAGCGCAGCCCCCATTTCACCAAGATGGTGGCTGTCTTCTCCGTAAGTTTCCTGCGCCCTCCCCCATGCCGGATGGCGCAGGAGATTGATGCAAACTGCGCCGGAGAGGTTCGCGCCCTGTGCGCGTGCCTCGATCCCCATGACTTCCCCGATACGGCGCTCCAGCGCGACATCGAAGCTCGCCCCGCGTGCGATCGAACACGGGAAGCATGTTGAATTGCCACGCGATACGCCCCTCGGGCCGTCAGTGAAGTAGAGCGCAGGAACTCCCAGCCGCTCGATGCCGCCGCCGGCGCGATAGGCGTGCCCTCCCCATCTCCGGCCGCTCTCTGCGTACTGGGCGAAAAATCCCTTGCCGGACATCATTCCAACTTTTTCCGCCAGGCTTGCCTCTGCGAGGATGAGGCTGATCGTTTTCTCGATCTCCTGTTCGGTCATGCCCTTGCGGGGCTCGAAACTCGTCATGGGCATTCCTTCCTCAATTTGGTTGCGGCCACCGCGCCGGAATATCCCGGCCTGGGCACAGACCAGTTAAAGGTCATGAAAGCGCCCCGGTGCGGCCTCTCCGAAAATCCGTTGGCGTCTTCGCCATGAATTGTCGGAATATCCTGTTGAAGTGACTTTGATTGTTGAACCCAAGCTTTTCAGCGATGACGTTGACCGGTGCATCGGTCATTTCCAGCATCTGCTGCGCCCGCTCCAGTCGAGCTTTCAACACGTACTGATGCGGGGTCTGGCCAGTGGCCTTCTTGAACATTCTTCCAAAATGCGAAGGTGTCACACCCGCTTGTTGCGCCAGATCGTCCAGGCGATGCTCTGCACTGGGTGAGCGGATGATCGCTTCGATCGCATTGTGCACCCGGTAGGATGAGAAGTTCGAAACAGGGTAAGCAGAAGAGCCACAATCGGCAGGCACATGGATAAGGTGCAGCTTGAGAACCGACACCAGCGAAACGATGTAGTTATCCCTTTCCGCCGACGCCGGGCGATAGAGTTCTGCAACGATCTGCCGCGCCAGAGCAGCCGATAGCGGATCGGAATAGGCAAAGCGCATATCACCCGCATGATCGAGCAGCGGTCCCGATCCGCCTTCCCAGTTCGGCAAACTGAGAGTCATCACATCAAGTTCGCCGTCAACCAGCCAGCGCGTACCGCGATTGCGCGGGACGATGGTCGCCGAGCCGGGGAAAGTCGAAACCTGGCTCCACCCGTTGCCCTGCCATGTCCTTACGTCCGTCTTGCCGGCAAGCTGAACCACGAACACGGCGCTAGGCATTTCAGGCAGTTCGTAGCTCCCTACGAATTGCCGCCATCGGCTGACGCGCCAGCTGCCATCCGGCGCTGCCAGATCCACTTCCGGACCGCGGCGAAGCACATCGGCAATGATTGTTTCACTGCTACGCTGCTCGTAATGAGCAGCGGGCCTATCAGCCAGCACGTTCATGCTCATTCTTCCTCTCCGCCGTATGGCCTTAAGGCCCCATCGACGAAGCGGATGCTAGCACGAACCCGTTCTACAAAAATTGCGCCCTTTCGATACATTTCTTGCGCGCCGCCTGAGGGCGTTTTCAGGACCTTGAATGGCTTGCAGGCGACGCACACGCGGCTCGGGCATATGTAGCGTGGCTGGCTTTAGCGGCCTGTCCACCGAGGCGAACGTTTTTCCGTAAACGCCAAGGGGCCCTCCACATAGTCCTCCGAAGCTAGCATCTCTTTCAACGCCAAATACTCCCACTGTTCGGTGACTGCTTGTTCGACCGGTATGGACAGACCGCGGCTTACCGCCTGTTTGGTCGCACGGACGGACATAGGGCTGCACGTCAGGATTTCGTTGGCCCAGCGGCGCGCTGCGCCCAGAACGTCGCTGTCGACCACCTCATTGACGAAGCCCAGATCCAGACCTTCGGATGCCGAAACCCGGCGTCCCGTCAACAGCATACCCATCGCTCGCTTCAGGCCGATTTCCCGCGGCAGGCGCTGTAGCCCCCCTGCCAATGCCGCTATACCGACTTTCACCTCCGGCAGGGCAAAACTGGCGCTTCGTGAGGCTATTACAATGTCGCAGGCCAAGGCTATTTCAAAGCCGCCTCCCATGGCGACGCCATTAACGGCCGCGATGACCGGCTTGTTGAGGTCGAAGCGCGCCGTCAATCCGGCAAAACCGGACAAGGGAGTGGTAAGCCCGCCTCCGGCAGCCTGCTGCTTGAGGTCGTGGCCGGCACAGAATGCCTTTTCACCGGCCCCGGTGATGATCGCCACCCACTGCTCATCGTCGGCGGCGAATGCATCGAAGATTTCCGCCAGTTCATCATGAGCCGCAGAGCTCAGTGCATTGTACACCTCCGGCCGATTGATCGTGACGATGGTGAGCGGACCTTCCCTGACCACGTCTACATAGTGATATCCGGGCATGTCTCAGAGCGCCTCCACGATGGTGACATTGGCGATGCCGCCGCCTTCGCACACGGCTTGCAGGCCGTAGCGACCGCCGCGAGCACGCAGATTGTGTATGAGCGTGGTCATCAGCTTCGTTCCGGTCGCGCCCAGCGGGTGACCAAGCGCAATCGCGCCGCCGGTAACGTTGAGCTTCGAAGGGTCGGCGCCCAGCGCCTTGGTCCATGCCAGCGGCACCGGCGCGAAAGCCTCGTTCACCTCGTACAGATCGATATCGTCGATGGACATGCCCGCGCGCGCCAATGCCTTGCGGGTGGCGCCGATCGGTTCTTCCAGCATGATGATCGGATCGCCTGCGGTCACCGTAAGGTTCACGATCCGGGCGAGTGGTGTCAGGCCGTGGTCCTTCAGCGCTCTTTCCGACACGACGAGTGCCGCCGATGCGCCGTCGCAAATCTGGCTGGCGTTCGCAGCGGATATGACCCCGCCTTCGGTGAGAAGCTTCACCGATCCGATGCTTTCGAGCGTCGCATCGTAGCGGATGCCTTCGTCCTTGTCATGGATGCCCCCCGCCACGGCCAGCGGCACGATCTGCTCGCGAAAGACCCCGGCATCGGTCGCAGCCGCTGCACGCCGGTGGCTTTCCAGGGCAAAGCGATCGAGGGTATCCCGATCAAAGCCATACTTCGCGGCCAGCATTTCGGCGCCTTGGAACTGGCTGAAATTCTCGACGCCGAAGCGCTGCTTGATGCGGTCGCTGAACGGGCCAACCCCCACACCTTCGCGTTCATGGTAGGAAATGTTCGTGAACATCGGCACGCGCGTCATGCTTTCCGCACCCGCTGCGATCACGACGTCCTGCGTACCCGACATAACGGCCTGGGCCGCGAACTGCACGCACTGCTGGGAGCTTCCGCATTGCCGATCGACGGTGACGGCGGGCACGCTGATGGGCAGGCGTGACGACAGAACCGCATTGCGGGCAAACGCAAAGCCCTGTTCTCCTGCCTGCGTGACGCAACCGAGGATCACGTCTTCGACGCTAGCCGGGTCGATCCCGGACCGATCGACCACGGCATTCAGAACTTCCCCGCCAAGGTCGGCGGGGTGCCAGTCCGCCAGCGCTCCCTTGCGGCGGCCACCGGCGGTGCGAACGGCCTGGACGATGTAGGCTTCTGCCATTGTCATTCTCCTGAGAACTTGGGTTTGCGGCGCTCGGCAAAGGCGATCACGCCCTCCCGGCAATCCTGAGTGCCTCCCATGGCGGCAATGCTGCGCGTTTCCCGCTCAAGCTGGGTTTCAAGCGATGAACTGAAGCTCTCAAGCAGAAGCGCCCTGGCCTGGGCTACCGCTGCCGTCGGCGCAGCCGCCAGCTTCAGTGCTTCAGCCCGTCCGTCGCCTGCAAGGTCTGCGACCACGCGCGTGACGATGCCCATCGCGGCAGCGTCCTGAGCCGCAATGCGGCGGTTCGAGATGATGATGTCCTGCGCCCGGCGGACGCCGACGAGGCGGGGCAGAAGCCAGCTCATTCCGCCATCCGGCGAGAGCCCGACGCTGCCATAGGCCGCCGTGAAGTGAGCGCTTTCGTCCGCAACGACAACGTCCCCGATCAGCGCAAGGCTGAGACCGGCCCCGGCGGCCGGGCCGTTGACCAGCACCAGCAGGGGTTTGGCCATACGCAGCAAACGGGAGACCGCCATGTGCAGCGTACCCGCCAGTTCGCTCAGGAACATGGGAATGTCGCTCCCAAGGTCCGCGAACACCGACAGGTCGCCGCCACCGCAGAAGAGCTTGCCGGCTCCTGTCAGCACAACGCAGCGAATGGAACTGTCATGGTCGCAGGCGATGGCGGCGGACAACAGCCCGCGCGCCAGCGCCATGTCGACGGTATTGCCATTAGCGGGGCGGTTGAGCGTGATCGTTGCGATATCGTCCACGACCTCGAACAGGACGGGCTCCACGCTCATCGGCAGCGCTCCATGGCGGCATGCGCCAGATCGACAACGCGGGGATAGGCCGCAGCCCGCTCCCTGGCATGGCCGGACGCCGCCGTGCCGCGTGCGACGCGGCCCTTGATGCCGTGGAAGATCGCGGCAAGGCGAAAGAAGTTGAACGCGATATAAAAGTCCCAGTTCGCGATCGCGGTCCGGCCCGTGCGCGCGCAATAGGCTGCGACATAAGCCTTTTCATCAGGTATGTTCAGCGCGGCGATGTCCGCTTTTCCCAGCCCTGCCACGATATCGGGCGGCATCTGATACATCATCGCATGATAGGCAAAGTCCGCCAGCGGGTGCCCCAGGGTCGACAGTTCCCAGTCCAGTACCGCGAGCACGCGCGGTTCGGTCGGATGGAAGATCATGTTGTCGCAGCGGAAATCACCGTGGACGATGCTGGTTTCGTCTTCTGCCGGGATCGCGGTCGGAAGCCAGCTGACCAGTTCATCCATCTTGTGGTCGCGACCGGCGGCCTCATCATTCAGATACTGGTCGGACCAGCGGCTGATCTGGCGAGCGAAGTAGTTGCCCGGTCTGCCAAAATCCTCCAGTCCGATGGCGCGGTAGTCGATCATGTGAAGGCGGGCGATGGCCTCGTTCATCGCATCGAAGTATGCAGGCCGTTCCGTTTCGGACACTCCGGGGAACGTTGCGTCCCAGAAAATGCGCCCTTCGACCATCTCCATCACGTAGAACCAGCTACCGATCACGTTTTCGTCGGTGCACAGCCCGAATACTTGTGCGACCGGGAAGCCCTGCGCATGAAGGGCGGCAAGCACGCGGGCTTCCCGTTCCACCGCATGGGCGCCTTTCAGGATCACGCCCGGCGGCTTGCGCCGCAGGACGTAGCTGCGAGCGGGGGTGACGAGCTTGTAGGTCGGGTTGGACTGGCCGCCCTTGAACTGCTCCACAACCAGCGGTCCCGCGAAGCCATCGACGTGCTCCTCCATCCAGCGGGACAGCGCCGTCTCGTCGAAGCGATAGGCATCGCGTACCGCAGTGGTCCCGGCATTCGCCTCCTGTGCCAATGCGTCGTGCGTGGGATTGCTCATGCCTGTGCCGCCTTCCAGTCGCGCTTGATTTTCTTGGCGAGCGACCATTTGTGAACCTCCGTCGGACCATCGTAGATCCGGAATGCACGCACTTCCCGGAACACCTGCTCGACGATGGTTTCAGTCGTCACTCCGCTTCCGCCCATCACCTGGACGCAGCGGTCGGCGACGCGCATCAGGGCCTCGGACACGGCCACTTTCGCCATGGAGCTTTCCGCAGTCCCCTGGGCGCCCGTGTCGAGCACGTCGGCACACCAGTCGATCATCAGCTCTGCCTGGCGCAGGTCAATGAGGTTCTCTGCCAGCATGAAGCCGACGCCCTCATGGTCGATCAGAACCTTTCCGAAGGCCTGCCGCCGGTTTGCGTAGTCGGTCGCGATCTCATTCGCGCGGATGCAGGCGCCCAGCCATCGCATGCAGTGCGAAAGGCGGGCGGGCGCAAGCCGGACCTGCGCATACTTGAAGCCTTCCCCCGCCTGCCCCAGCATCTGGTCGGCAGGAACACGCAGATCGGTTAAATCCACCACGGCATGGCCGCCCGGCATCGAACTGTCGAGCGTGTTCGGGACATGCGCCACCCGGATCGCCGGATCCGGCAGATCGACAAGGAACATGCAGGCGCCCTGCTCCGCCTTTGCCATGATGATGCCCACCTGGGCGCCTTCGGCACCAGTGATGAACGCCTTGCGACCGTTGATGACCCAGTGATTTCCGTCCGGGCGGCAGGTCGTCCGCATCATCGAAGGGTCCGAGCCCGCGCCACCCTCTTCGGCTGGTTCGGTCATGAAAAACGCCGAGCGCGCCGTTCCCGCGACGAGCGGCTGCAGGAAACGCTCCTTGATCTCCGCGCTGCCGACCTTGCCGAGAAGGTACATGTTCCCCTCGTCCGGCGCGGCGGTGTTGCACGCCAGCGGGCCAAGCGGAGACAATCCAGTCATGCGCAGGACCAGTGCGGTCTGACGCTGGGAAAGGTGCCGGCCATCGGCGAGGATGTGGGGCGACACGACGCCCGCATCGCGCGCGCGGGCGCGCAGGTCATCCACCAGTGCATCGGTCGGGCAATCGTGGTGATCGCGCCTCGGGTCGCGCTCGAAAGGAACCACCACATCGCGCACGAAGCGCTCGACGCGGGTGGCGATATCCCGTGCGACATCCCAATCGACGGCGGGAGTTTCAGGGCCGCTCACTTCGGGGCCATCCGGATGGCGCCGTCCAGACGGATCACTTCACCGTTCAGCATCGGATTCGCGGCGATGTGTTCGACAAGGGCGGCAAATTCGTCCACTTCACCCAGGCGGCTCGGGAAGGGTACCTGCGCGCCGAGCGAGTCGAGCACGTCCTGCGGGAGCGTTCCAAGCTGGGGCGTGCGGAAGATGCCGGGCGCAATGGTCATCACACGAATGCCGAGCCGTGCAAATTCGCGCGCGACGGGCAGCGTCATCCCGACGATGCCACCCTTAGAGGCGGCATAGGGCACCTGGCCGATCTGACCGTCATAAGCCGCGACGCTGGCAGTATTGATGATAACGCCGCGCTCTTCCGGTCCTACCGGTGCTTCGCCCTGCAGGCGCGCGGCGAATTTCGACAGCACGTTGAAAGTGCCCATCAGATTGACCGTCACCACGCGCGAAAAATTCGCCAGCGGCATGGATTCACCGTTGCGGTCAAGAATTCGCGCAGGAGCTCCGATGCCGGCACAATTGACGAGGACGCGGGCGGTCCCGTGCCGTTCGGCGGCCTCATCCAGCGCGTTTGCGACGCCTGCTTCGTCCGTCACATCCGCGCGAATGAAATGGCCGCCGATCGCACGGGCATGTGCTTCGCCCATTTCCGGATTGAGATCGAGGATCGTCACCCTCGCGCCCGCTTTCGCCAGACGCGAAGCGGCAGCGCCGCCAAGGCCGGAAGCGCCTCCGGTTACTACCGCCGCTAGCCCTTTGATATCCATCTCGATCCTCTCGACTATCTTTTACTTCACGCGCCCGCCTACCGCCTGAAGCGGCAGAAGCACCGTCACTCCCCACGACGGCGGACAGAGACAGGAAACGCAGCGAACATTTGCGAATGAAGGTCTAATCCATGCGACGAAAAATGGCTTTACACAAAACCCGCATCAAACTTTGCAAATAACGCGGCGGCCTTGCGTCAGGGGCCGGCATTTGCCTTTTAAAGCCCAACGGAACCGCGGCACCTGCATGCGAGGGTGTCAGTCGACCGACTAGGGAGAGAGTAGATGCACCCGTTCCATCATGCGGCGGCCAACCCGGACAAGCCGGCTTGCATACTTGCCAGCACCGGCGAAAGCGTGAGCTACCGGGATCTTGAGGATGCATCCAACCAGAGCGCAAACCTGATCAGGTATCTGGGCCTCAAGCGCGGCGATGTCATCGCGGTCATGCTGGAGAACGAGCTGCCGCTGTTCGAGATTGCCTGGGGCGCGCAAAGATCGGGATGCTACCTCACCACGGTCTCGACGCGGCTGAGCGCCAGGGACATCAGCTATATCCTGCAGGATGCGGGGTGCAAGATTTTCATTTTCTCCGACAATCTTGCCGCGCTCGCGGCCGAGGCGCTCGCATGCCTTCCCGATGTGAAGGGCTTTGGCGTCCACACGGGCGGCGACAGCTACCAAAGCTGGAAATCCCTGAGCGCCCGGCAGCCGAAGGACAGGATCGTCGACGAAAGCGCGGGCACGGACATGCTCTATTCGTCAGGGACGACGGGGCGTCCCAAAGGCGTTCGCGGGCCGCTGCCAGACGGCGCGATCGATGCCTCGATCGCCCTCATGTCCATGGGTTGCTCGCTCTACGGCATGGACGGTGACATGGTCTACCTGTCCACTTCCCCCCTCTACCATGCCGCACCGCTACGCTGGGCTATGCTTGCCCATCGCCTTGGCGCCACGGTCGTCGTCATGGCCAAATTCGATGCCGAGGAAGCGCTGCGGCTTATCCAGCGGTACCGCGTCACGCATTCCACCTGGGTGCCCACGCACTTCATACGCATGCTCAAGCTGTCCGAACATGTCCGCGCCGCATACGATCTCGGTTCCATGCGGGCAGTCATCCATTCGGCAGCGCCCTGCCCGGTCGAGGTCAAACGCCAGATGATCGACTGGTTCGGCCCGATCATACATGAATACTATTCCGGCACGGAGCAGTGCGGCATCACCGCGCTGGATTCGGAGGAATGGCTTCGCAAGCCGGGTTCCGTCGGCCGTGCCGTCATCGGGAAGCCGAAAATCCTCGATGAAGACGGGCACGAAGTCGCGACGGGCACAGTCGGTCAGGTCTTCTTCGCGGATGGGTCGCCCTTCGCCTATCACAACGATCCGGAGAAGACCGCACTTGCCTATAACGACAGGGGGTGGGCCACTCTCGGCGACATCGGTTACCTCGATGAGGAGGGCTATCTCTTCCTGACCGATCGCAAGCATTTCATGATCATCTCGGGCGGCGTGAACATCTACCCCCAAGAGATCGAGAACGCGCTGGTCCTCCATCCCAAGGTCAACGATGTCGCGGTCATCGGCGTGCCGGACGAGGAAATGGGCGAGGCCGTTCTCGCCATCGTGCAGCCGCGCGAAGGCGTGGATGGCGACGATACCGTGGCAGAGGAGCTTCGCCGCTTCTGCCGGGAAGCTGTCGGCGCCATCAAGACCCCCAAACGCTTCCTCTTCCGTGACACCCTCCCCCGCGAGGCGACGGGAAAACTGATGAAGACGAAGCTTATCGAGGAATTTCGGTCCGGCGCAGCCGCTCCACGATAACCTGCCCCGGACCGACGGCGCGAAGCCGCCGTGGCGGGGTCTGCCGGTGCGCAGGGAATGCCTCATGCAAAAAGGGCGTCGATGTCCGGCGGCGGCAAAGCGGCTGCGGCAGGATCGAACTGATGAACGGAAAGGACGGGACATGGATATCAAGGGTGCAGCCGCCATCGTGACCGGCGGCGCTTCGGGTCTGGGCAATGCCACGGCAAGAATGCTGGCAGCAGGCGGAGCCAGGGTAACGATCTTCGATCTGAACGAAGAAGTCGGCGCGAAGGCGGCGGCGGAAATTGGCGCCCTCTTCGTTGCTGTGGACGTGGCGGACGATGCCAGCATGGAGGCGGGAATCGCCACGGCGGAAGCGGCGCATGGCATTGCGCGCATCCTCGTCAACTGCGCCGGCATCGCGCCTGCGGTGAAGACCGTCGGCAAGGAGAACAACCCGCATCCGCTCGGCAGCTTCGCAAAGACGATCGGCATCAACCTGGTTGGCAGTTTCAATGCCATATCGAAGGTCGCCGCCCGCCTTGCCGCGGCTGAGGAAATCGATGGAGAGCGAGGCGTCATCGTCAACACCGCATCCGTCGCCGCCTATGACGGGCAAATCGGCCAGGCTGCCTACGCCGCTTCGAAGGGCGGGATCGTCGGCCTGACGCTGCCGGTCGCACGCGATCTGGCGAGCCACAAGATCCGCGTCATGACCATCGCCCCCGGAATCTTCCTTACGCCCATGCTGGAAAGCTTTCCGCAAAGCGTGCAGGACGCCCTGGGTGCGCAGGTGCCGCATCCCAGCCGGCTTGGAAAACCCGCCGAATATGCGCAGCTGGTCGAGAGCATCATCGCCAATCCGATGCTGAATGGAGAGGTGATCCGCCTCGACGGCGCAATCCGCATGGCACCGCGCTGACGAAGTCGGAGCAACTGGCTTCCACTTCGGCGCTTCGGTCCAGGCATTCTACAATCAACGCAGATTTGTATGCCGCGCGGCTAGCGGCAAAGGGGAAAACGGCAATGGCGATAAAGACGCGCATCACAGAGATGCTTGGGATAGAGCATCCCATTGTGCAGGGCGGCATGATGTGGGTTGGCAGGGCCGAACTGGCTTCGGCCGTTTCCAATGCCGGCGGCCTTGGCATCCTCACGGCGCTGACCCAACCCACACCGGACGATCTGCGCCGCGAGATCGACCGTTGCCGTAGCATGACCGATAAACCGTTCGGCGTGAATCTCACGATCCTGCCCTCGGTGAACCCTCCTCCCTATGCCGAATACCGCCGTGCGATCATTGAAAGCGGGATCAAGATAGTGGAGACTGCAGGACACAAGCCGCAGGAGCATGTCGATGACTTCAAAGGGCACGGCATAACGGTGCTCCACAAGTGCACGGCCGTGCGTCACGCCGTTTCGGCCGTCAGGATGGGCGTGGATATAATCTCCATCGACGGATTTGAATGTGCCGGTCATCCCGGAGAGGACGATATCGGCGGGCTCATCCTGATACCTGCTGCGGCCGATCAGGTGAAAGTCCCGATACTCGCCAGCGGCGGTGTTGGCGACGGTCGAGGGCTCGCTGCAGCTTTGGCCTTGGGCGCGGACGGAATTAACATGGGCACGCGCTTTTGTGCTACGCAGGAGGCCCCGATCCACGACAAGGTCAAACAATTGATCGTCGAAAACGATGAACGGTCGACCAACCTGATTTTTCGCAAATTCCACAACACTGGCCGTGTTGCAAAGACAGATGTTTCTGACACCGTCGTGGAGATCAGCGCACGTCCCGACAGTGTCTTTACCGACATCCAGCCATATGTATCTGGCGCGAAAGGCCGGGTCGCGCTTGAGACAGGAGACATCGGCGCTGGCCTCGTATGGGCAGGCCAGATTCAAGGTCTGATCCACGACATTCCCACTTGCGCTGACCTCTTAAAGCGCATCGTCGATGACGCAGAGGAGATCATCAATGGTCGCCTCAGTCAGTTCATTGCATCAGAATAGACCACAACTACCGTCACACCGATTAGCAGACATGCAGGCGGCGCCCCTCCGATGCCCATCTAGCGCAATCAAGCAAGGAATGATTTCCTCATGGTTCTCGACGAAACGCATGAAGCTGTACGTGACACCATCCGCGCCTTTTCGCAGGAACGGATCAAGCCCCTCAGCCGCGTATTCGAAGCTGCGCGCTGCTATCCACCGGCCCTTTTCGAAGAGATGGCTTCTCTTGGCTTGATGGGGATGACAGCGCCTGAAGTGGTCGGCGGTGCGGGAACCGACTACGTATCCTACGCGCTCGCTCTCATGGAGATCGCGGCCGCAGACGGGCCGCTCTCAACCATTGTGTCGATACAGAACAGCCTTATTGTCTCCAGCCTGCTTCGCGACGGGAACTCGGACCAACAAGCGCGCTTCCTGCCGGATCTGATTGCCGGGCGATTGATCGGTGCATTTGCACTGACGGAGACTGACGCCGGTTCTGACGCGGCTGCCATACGGACCCGCGCCGTGAAGGTTAGCGGCGGCTACCGTCTTACGGGCGCCAAGCAGTTCATTTCGTCCGGCAAAATAGCTGGCATAGCTATGGTTTACGCTATCACCGATCCCAACGCCGGAAAGCGAGGAATCTCCGGCTTCATTGTTCCTACCAACAGTGAGGGATACACCGTTGATAAGGTAGAGCACAAAATGGGCCAATGGGCTTCCGATACCTGTGCGATACGGTTCGACGACGTGTTCGTCCCTGACGAACTCGTGCTCGGCAGTTGCGGCGCCGGGTACCGTATCGCTCTCGCCAATCTTGAAGTCGGCCGCATCGGTATCGCCGCACAATGCGTCGGTATGGCTCAGGCTGCAATCGACATTGCAGTCGCCTACGCGAAAGAGCGAAAAAGCTTCGGCAAGCCTATCATCGAGCATCAGGCGGTGGGCTTTCGCCTTGCAGACTTCGCTGCCAAACTTGAGGCCTCCCGCCAGCTGGTACTCCACGCAGCGTCCATGAAAGACGCCGAACGTCCTTGCCTAAGCGAAGCATCGATGGCCAAGCTGGTTGCATCGGAGATGGCGGAACAGGTCGTGTCCGGTGCATTGCAGACATTAGGAGGGTACGGGTATCTTGAGGAATTCGGCGTCGCGAAAATATACCGAGATGTCCGCGTTTGCCAAATCTACGAAGGAACTTCTGACATCCAGCGCATGGTGATTGCTCGGGCACTCTAGGGCAGAAGCTAATAAATTGCTTCATTGATCGGGATAGGTTGGTTCGATGGCGCCACGAAGAGACTAGGTCATGAGTGATCTGATGCGGCTTTCCTGGGCGCAGATGCGTACGCATCCGGCGAGAGCCCTCTGTTGCTGATCGGCGCGGCCTGAGAGGTTAGCCATGTGGCAAGCACTGAGGTTTGCCACATGGCTACGGGATGTGCAGTGGGTCAGGTGACGGTGTTTTCCGGCGCGCAGAGGCGGCGGCGGTCGAGTTTGAATGAGAAGCTTGCGCTGGTGGAGGCCTCGATGGCGCCCGGCGCTTCGATCGCAGACGTCGCCCGCGCTGCGGACGTCGATGTTTCGCTGATCTATAAGTGGGGACCGATCATCACTGACCTGCCCCCCGGCGGTCCCTCGCTCATAACGAGAGTCTTGCGGTTGAAT
>NZ_ATHL01000063.1 GCF_000445125.1 Novosphingobium lindaniclasticum LE124 | reverse complement strand
AGCTGGAGACCCGCAAAAACCGGTAGTGTTTGGACGGCTATGATGATTCATTGAGGGCGCGCGATCACGGAGGCCAGCCATGGATCCCAAGTCCCTGTTCAGTTTGAGCGATCACCTTGAGGCATTGAGCAAGGAGGGCGATCCGCTTGAGGTTTTGCAGGAGACGGTGGATTTCGAGTATTTCCGAGCGTGGCTGGTCGAAGGGCTTGGTTATGGCGATGGAGCCAAAGGCGGACGCCCACCCTTCGATCCGGTGATGATGTTCAAGGCCCTGATCCTGCAGGCGCAGCATAATCTGTCAGACGCCCGGATGGAGTTCATGATCCGCGATCGGCTGAGTTGGCTGCGGTTTCTGGGACTGTCGCTTGGGGACCGCACGCCGGATGAGAACACGATCCGGCATTTTCGCAATCGCCTGACCGAGACGGGAACGCTCAAGCGGGTGATGAAGGCCTTTGACTGGCAACTCCAGAAGAAGGGCTACATTCCAATGTCCGGGCAACTCGTGGACGCCTCGCTGGTGCCTGCACCAAGACAGCGGAACACCGAGGGCGAACGCGAAGCGATCAAGTCGGGCAAGAGCGCCAGAGATATCTGGCCGAACGAGCCGAACAAGGCAGCACAAAAGGATACCGACGCGCGCTGGACCCTCAAGATCGGCGGGAAAGTTCGGTATCGAGCGGATGGAACGCCGCTCCCCATGATCGCCCTGCCGGTCTTCGGCTACAAATCCCACATCAGCATCGATCGACGCTTCGGCTTCATCCGAGGCATGGCGGTGACTTCGGCGTCAGCGGCGGACGGGCGTCTTCTCCGGCAGGTCGTCAGCACGGACAATACCAGTTCCGAGGTCTGGGCAGACAGTGCCTATCGCTCCAGGCGCAACGAGAAGTGGTTGTCGGATCAGATGCTCACGTCCCGCATTCATCGGCGCAAACCTATGGGCAAGCCGATGTCGAAGGCCACCTCGCGGGCCAATGCAGCCAAATCCTCGATCCGGGCCCATGTCGAACATGTCTTCGCCCATCAGAAGAACCGGTTCAACCTGTTCATCCGCACCATCGGCCTCGCCCGCGCTGAGGCAAAACTGACGCTTTGCAACTTGGCCTACAACTTCAACCGCCTGATTTTCCACGAACGCCGGGAATGCAGGGGCTGACTCTGTCTGCAAGCCAGCCAAACCGGCGAAATCAACGCTAGGCATCGTGGAAATCGGTCCGAACGATGCCGTTCGTGCGCTCCGAAGCCTCGACGTCTGTCAAGCCAGGCCGAAATTACCCGGTTTTTGCGGGTCTCCAGCTAAGCTAAGCCGCACTGGGCGCTGCTATATCAAGCGGCGCCACTTCTTGTTCATGTTCAACGACGTGCACTGGGAGAAGCGAAGCAATGATGGTTTCGATCTCGTCCCGGTTCGGCTGGGGCAGTTTATCCCAGAACGATTGGTCATCTAGAAACAGGATTAACTTTTCGAGATCTTTAGATTTGAGGCCGACTGGAAGATAGGCCTCAAGCGCACCTTCAGAGAGAATATGCATTCCGTCGGAACGCAAGGCCTCCAGTTCAGATTTCAAAGCCGCCTTTTCTTCGTCGGAGAGTTCCGGTTTCACAGCGATTCGGCGAGATTTGATATATTCCCACGTCTCGCGAGCATCGTCCCAGCTTCCGACTTTTAAGGCCTCTTCGATGCGTGCAACCAAGGCGTGACCATCAAGGCTCTTTATATTGTCAATCACGTCCTGCTTAATCTCGACGGCGTTCAGCTTGAACAAACTCTTGAGCGTCGGCGACCCGACCTGTTCGATATAGTCAAGGTCTGCCACCAACGCGTTGCTCACATGGCAAGCCGCCAGCAGTTTCTGGTATGCGGCAAAGAGCCCTTTGCCGCCTACGCTGATCACTTCGATGACTTCGGAGCTTGTTTCTCTGCCCAGCGTGTCGAGCGCCTTTTCAAAGAAAATTCGGTCTGAAATCCCCTCAACGAGAAGTACTTTATCGCTGAAAAATATCCGCTCGTTGTTCTGGCTGTTGACAAGATTGAATAGGTGCTTGGCAATAGGCAAATCAGGCTGATTGAGCCGTAGAATCTTGCTCCGCTGGTTTTCGCTATAGACTCGCGTCACGAACTGTATGGAGGCAGGAGATATAAATGTCGGGGAATGGGTAGCGAGTACGAACTGGTTGCCTGTTTGCTCCGATAACTTCTCAAACAATTGAAAGAGAGCGCGCTGCCAACGTGGATGCAGGTGCAGCTCCGGCTCATCAACGACGATAACGGCATCCCTGACATTCAGCGCATAGATAGCAAAGAGATAGGTAAGGAGCTCCCGTTCACCAGAAGACGCTGCCGTTACGCTGAAGCTCGTGCCTTGTTTGCTAAGACGCACGTCATATTCATTCGTATCCGGGTTTATCGTCTCTAATTCCCAGTCGTAGCCGAGAGCCTTGAGATCGGCACTGAGACTTTTTAGATTCTCGTCATCGTAGAATGACGCCTTAGCGTTCTGGTTTTTGACCTGCCCCCCGGCGGTCCCTCGCTCATAACGAGAGTCTTGCGGTTGAAT
>NZ_ATHL01000062.1 GCF_000445125.1 Novosphingobium lindaniclasticum LE124 | reverse complement strand
CCTAGGAGGCGTTGACAAATTGGCGGGTCCACAGCCGGATTGAGACGATGTGGATGAAGCCGAGGTAGCTATCGGCGGTTTTGTCATAGCGGGTTGCCAGCCTTCGGGCGTTCTTGAGCTTGTTAAAGCAGCGTTCGACCATGTTGCGCAGGGCATAGATCGCGGCATCGACGGGCAATTGGATCAGCCGGTTCCGCTTGGTCGGGATCATGGCAATACCGCCGCGCTTCTCCATGTCCTTGCGAATGAAGTCTGCATCATAGCCCTTGTCGGCCAGCAGCACCTTGGGCGCTGGTCCATCGGCATCCATGACCGGCATATATCCCTTGAAGTCGGAAGCTTCGCCCCCGGTCAGCGCCACCGCTATGGGCAAGCCCAGCGCATTGACACGGAGGTGGATCTTGGTCGTAAAGCCACCTTTTGAGCGGCCAAGACCCTGACACGGAGTCCCCCTTTAGCGCCGGCTGAACAGTGGTGCGCCCGGATTATTGTGCTGTCGATCATTTGCAGGCTGGGGCCGCCGCCTCCGCTTTCGTTGAAGGCTTCGAGCAGCAACTCCCACAGACCAGACAGCGTCCAGCGCCGGAACTGGCGGTAAACCGATGACCATTTGCCGAAATGCTCGTGCAGATCGCGCCAGGCTACGCCCGTTCGTGCGATCCAGAAAATGCCATCCAGGACAAGCCGGTGATTTCGTGGGCGCCGACCGCTGCGTGCACCACGCTCAATCACGAAGGGCTCAAGGCAGGCCCATTCCTCATCGCTCATCAGACCACGGATCAAGGTAGCTTCCCCAAAAGCCACCTTGAATCAGAACCTACGCGATTTGGGAATCCTCTTTGTCAACACGGCCTAGCTCCTGTACGAAAAGGTCAAGCGTAGCGACGAATGCCCTTGCGGCGGCCGAGCGATAGCCGCCCTCACGTTGCAGCAAGACCACTCTCCGCTCTTCGATGGCTGGGAGGAGGGATCGGAAACGTAGGTCGTCTCGTTCGAATGCAACAACGACGTGGCGCTGGTGCAGGACATCCGCACGCTGAACCTCGGCAACGGGCGCGTGCGTCAGGACTTTCCGGATGTGAGCGCCCAGATTCGTCCCGCGACGGTTTCGCTCACCGTCGCCGACGCGGCCATCGTGGAACAGAACTTCGACTACGACCTGCTCTCGCCCTCCAGCCTTATGGAAAAGGCGGTTGGAGAGACGATCACCCTGATCCGCACCAATCCCGCCACGGGTGCTGAATCTCGACCCATTTAAGACGCTCACCTTGAAGTTCTCGCCCCTAGTTTCAGACCGTTTTCTTTTCCGGTAATTATTCCCTTGACCCTCGCAGTCTCCGGCGCCTGAACCCTCTTCATTGAACTTTCGTCGGTTCATGGCACAAGTTTGATCCGTGCGCGCATCCCGACGCGAACCTCGGGCGCAACACGTTCATTCCTCAGCTCGCCCCACCAATCGCCCCAGGCGTCAATAGCAGCGCCAGGATCACCAGAGCGGTGCAGACATAGGCCCATGCCCCCATCCCTGCCCATGCGATCCGGCCTGCTGTCCGCTGGTGCCGCTCAGCTCTCTCGAGGCGCTTGGCGTAGATGATCACGCCGGTCACCGACATCCCCGTCAGCACCGTGCCGAACAGGAACCAGATGACCTTGGTGGCAAGTCCGCCGAAAGTGCCGAAGTGCAGCGGATCGGCCATTTCCGAAATCCGCTGGTGCACGTCGAGGTCGCCGCCGTCGAGCGCCGTGAGAACTTGCCCATCTGCAGGGTCCATCGTCAGACCGTTGGCGCGATCGCGGACCAGCCACGCGCGGTCCTGCCCCAACAGCACGATGCCATTATCCTCAGTGAAGCGGATCTCGCGAATGTCGAGCCCAGGACGCACGCGTCGCGCTGCCGCGATGAGGCGGTCGAGCGCCGCACCGGTCGGAGCTGGAAGCGGGGTCTCGACTTTCGCCAGCTTGGGCACCGCTGCATTGCCGCCAAGCGTCTCGACCAGATACCAAACGCCCGTCAGCGCGATGAGGGTGACGAACCAGAGGCTCCACAGCCCGCCAAGCCGGTGCAGGTCGCCGCTCAGCCGGCGCGCATCGCCTCCCCGAGGCAGGCGGAAGAAGCCGCGCCACCACTTCTTGTAGGTGACAATGCCCGTCACCAGCGAAGCGAGCAGCAACAGCGCCAGCGAACTCACCAGCGGGATGCCGATCTTCGTAGGCAGCATCAGGTGGCGATGCGCCTGCCGCAAGAAACGGTGGACGTTCGCCCAGCCATGCGTTCCGGTCACTTCCCCGGTCCACGGATCGATATAGACGCGCCGGGGAGCGCCCTTCCCCATGTCCACCCAGGCTTCGACGGTGAACCAGGGGTCGATCGGCGCATAGAGCGTCTGCAATCGCCCGTGAGGCTCGGCCTTTGTTGCCGCGGCGGCAAGCGCGCCCCAGCTGGCGCGCGGGCCATCCTGCGGCGAGGCGCGCATCGCGGGTGTCACCAGCCAGTCGATCTCGTGCGCAAAGACGGCGAGCGTGCCGGTCGCCAGAACGAAGGTCATGAAGATCGCCAGCTTCAGCCCAGCCCAGCTATGGACCCGCCACCAGAGCGAGCGGCCTTTCTTATTACGTGCCTTCGCCATGGTCAGAACTTGAAGCGCAGTTCGGCGAGAAATGTCCGCGGCTCGCCCGGAAAATGGCCGCTCTGCGCGGAGAAGCCCGAAGCCGCATAAACCTTGTCGAAGATGTTATCCACGCGCAGCAGTAACTCGGCAAAGCCGAGGCCCTTGGTAATCGAGGCATCGAAGATCGTGTAGGGCTTCACGGTCTGTCCGGAAAGGCTGATGCGGCGCGATACGTGTTCGCCGCCGAAGGCGAAGGCTGCACCGATCGCCGGGACCTGGTAGCGGGTCCAGAAGCCCACCTTGTGCTTGGGCGCATTGGCGAACCGATCGCCGACGGCATTGGTGATCGCCTGCCCTTCTGCGGTGCCGGTGATCTTCGTATCGTTGTAGCCGTAGTTCACCAGAAGCACCCAGTCCGGCGTGATGTCGGTGGTGAGGTCGATCTCGAAGCCCTTGCTCGTCACTTCGCCGATGGGCGCGAGCTGGTCCACGCCGTTGATGGGTTCCTGTGCGGGATCGACCTGCAGGATGTTCTTTCGCACGATGCGATAGACGGCCGCATTTGCCTGGAGACGCCCAGCGAACAGCTGCGTCTTCACGCCGCCTTCCAGCTGGTTTCCCGTGACCGGCGCGAACGGACCACCCGCATCGCTGCTCTGGTCGGCGGCCGCCTGGGGCTCGAAGCTCTGCGACCAACTGGCGTAGAGCGAGACGTCCGGGCGCGGCTTGAAGATCGCGCCGCCCCGGAAGGTCACGTCGCTATCGGAATAAGTAGACCGCCCCGAGACGGTGCCGCCGGTGCTGGTGGTCACGCCGTCGTCGAACTTGTCGTAGCGTACGCCGGCCACCAGCAGCAGCGCATTGGATACGCTGATCTGGTCCTGAAGATACGCACCCTTGCGCTTGGTCCGGGTATCTGTGGTGGTGAAGGGCAGCAGCGCTGCGCGCGCCGCATCGCCCGCCCCGCTGCCGTAGACCGGATTGCTGAGGCTAAGCGAGGGCACGCCGCTGCGCAGGATGCGTGAGTGCAGCAAGCTTTTTTCGTCGTACCAGTCCGCGCCGGTCTGGAACTTGTGTTCCGTGCCCAGCACATCGACCCGTGCCGTCAGGTTGGCCATGAACGACAGCCCATGGACGGGGCGGATCTGGTCGCGAAATTCCCGGCGGACAAGGTCGGGGTTGGCCGAATCGAGGCCGCGCGGCTCGTGGTACTGCTGCTTTTCGGTCGCCTTGAAATAGCGCACACCCGCATCGAAGGTGACGCGATCGCCTATCATCGTCGCATAGCGCGCCTGGTAGGCTTGTGAGCGCAAGTTGAGGAAGTCGGTCTTCTCGTTGGCGTTCCAACGGATGCTGGTCAGGAAATTGCCGTCATCGTCGACCAGCACGCCGCGCAGGCGGTTGGCCCGAAGCTCGCTGTCGTAGATCGTCGCCTGCAGCGTCAGCTTGCCGCTTTCATTGGTCTTGATGGCGATCCCGGCGTCACCGATCCGGGACTTGTTCTGCGTGTTGCGGCGATAAGGGTCCATCGATTCATAGAAGCCCCCAAGTCGGTAGGTGATCACGCCGGAGCTGTCGACCGGCCCCGTCGCTTCGGCAGACAGGCCGATGCGATCGTAGGTGCCGCCGGTAAGAACCGCCCGCAGGCCGGTCTCGTCCGAGGGGGTCTTCGAAACGTAGTTGATGATGCCGCCCGGCGATCCGGGACCGAAGAAGAGGCCCGCCGGTCCCTTGAGCACTTCGACCCGCTCGATGTTGAACAACTGCGGCACCGAGAAGCCGATGAAGGGGTTGCCGCGCTGCCCATCGTAAAACGACTGGTCCTGACGGAAGCCGCGGAACGTGACGCCTGCATAGCTGAAAAAGCTGACGCCCGAGATATTGCGATAGATGTCGGTCGCGTCCCGCGCGCCCTGATCAGCGAAAAGATCCGCGTTGATCACCTGGACCGCCTGAGGGATGTTCATCGGGTCTTCGGCGACCTTGCCGACGGTCGCCTGCTCTACCCGATAGAGACGCTGGGCCCGCCCGGTGACGATGATTTCACTGCCACGGGCCGACGCTTCGTCCGGGTCCATCTCTTGCGCGTAAGCCGGGATGGCGATGCATGACACGGACGCGATCAACGCTACCTTGAAAGCTTGCAAGAGGTATCTTCCCTGTTACCATGATGCGAATTGTTCGCAATATCGCTCCGCGCCATAAACAGCAGAGCCCTGAACGCAAGTGCTATTGCGACGTAATCGCATAAATTTCCCCTGCGCGCACCGGACCGGAAGGGATCGATCGGCCCGGCGGCCTCAAAGCCATGCGAGTTGAGGCATCCAGCTTTCATTCGTCATGAGCCGCGGTAGGCGCACGCCACGATGAGCATCTCCTGCGGCCAGCCCGCAACGCTGATCGATCTGGATGGCGAGACGCCAGTGATCGGATCGATGCTCGAATGCGTGATGTACTTCTTGCTCCTCAGACCGTTTCGCCAAGGAGCGGGCGCGCATCCTGCTGGCGCGACCTGTGTTCCGCGAGGGCCGCAAGACCCGCACCTCTATCCTCAATCCCGATGAGATCGAAAGGATTGTCGAACGGCTCGATGCTGAGAGGGAAGCGGCAAGATAGCCTCGCGCAATCAGGCGGTATCCCACGCGCTGATCGTGGCGGAAAGGGCGAGGATGGTGCGCGCGTGCCGCCAGGCCACCGCCTCGCGATCCGCGCCATAGCCACCACCTAGCGTACTCGCCAATGGAATGCCGCGCCGCTTGGCCTCTGTCGCCACGAAACGATCGCGGTCCGCGAGGCCCTCGTCGGTCAGCGACAACCGCCCAAGCTTGTCGTCTGCATGGGCATCGACGCCGGCCTGCAGCAGGATCAGTTCCGGTGCGAAATGATCGAGGACCGGCGGCAGTGACCCGGCCAGAGCTTCCAGATAGGCCGCATCGCCCGTTTCATCGGGTAACCCGACATCCAGCGAAGAACGCGCCTTGCGAGTGGGGAAGTTCTTCTCGGCATGAATGGAAAGCGTGAAGATGTCGCTGCGCCCTGCGGTCAGGGCAGCAGTGCCGTCACCCTGATGCACGTCGAGATCGAGGATCAGAATGCGCGAGACGTCACCCTCCTCGATCATCCGGTTGGCCGCGAGCACCAGATCATTGAACACGCAATAGCCCGCGCCTGTATCGGCCATGGCATGGTGGCTGCCGCCAGCGGAATTTGCCGCATACCCATGTTGCAGCGCCAGCTTCGCCGCGAGCCATGTTCCTGCGGGGGAGAGCTGCGATCGCCGGGAAATCCGCTCGTCGATCACAAAGCCGATGCGGCGCTGCTTGGCCGCTGGCACCGAGCAGCTGATGACTTCACCAACATAAGCGGGATCGTGGACAGCCTCCAGCCATTCTCGCGACATGACTTCGGGTGCATGGACCGTCATCTTTACACCACTTTCGCTCAGCGCGCGCATGACCAGCGCGTACTTGTCGTGCGGGAAAGTGCTCGTACGCTCGGTCTCGACCACATAACCGGGGTGATGGACGACATGCAGCATGGAATTGCAGGTATAGGGCCAAGGCTCGCAGGTCGAGCGGCATTGTCCGGCATAGGGAACTAACGGTTCAGCCAAACGCATTCGTGGACGAGGTGAAGGCGGACCCTTTGCGGTCACGCAATCGCCTCCCCAGGTGCAGCCTGTCTACTTTGTCGGTCACCAAGTGGGAACGGTTCGATCTCGTCCGACTAAGGCTGTATCTGCGGTGTGGGAGTCCACGATTTGCGTCCGTTCAATTGCCGTCGGCGTCGACCATGAACACTACCGGCTTGCCGCGCGATGCGGGATCCCATCCGGCCGACAAGGCTGCCCTGACGCCGCGCGAGGCAATGGTGTCGTTGATATGCAAACGCCCTTTCGGCAAGCCCTTGAGCAGGCGCTTCGGAGCCGGAAATTCCAGCACCGCTTCTCGTGCCATGCCGTGCTGGCGCAGGGAAACCGTCATCCCCTTCCAGCCATCGGATGAGGACAATTGGGGATCGCTGACGAGTTCCCAGTCATATTTGAACCCGTCGATCTCGACGGTGCCGCCACGGCCATGTTTATGAAGCATGGCACGCCTTTAGCATGCCGGCGGCCGCACTCCACCCCCCGACCGCCCGCAGGATACTGCCGATGGGCGGTCGGGGGGCAGTGGGCCGGTGCCGCAACATCCGCGTTTCGCGATTTGCAAGTACGCCTTCAGTCGTCCAGCCAACCGCACAGTATCTCGCCCGCGTGCCCTTCGGGCGCGAGCGCCGCACGCGACGCTTCCAGCAGTGGCGGCAGCGCTTGCATGAAAGCGTAAGGCGGATTGACGATAAAAAGCCCTGCGCCGTTGTAGATGCCGGGCTGCTCGCTGTCGTACAGCCAGTGCTCCACCACCAGAAATTTCGGGATGCCGAGCCTGCGCAGCTGCGCCTTCCATCGCTGATGCGTGGCGCTGTCTTTCAACGGATACCAGATCACCGTCACGCCATGCGCCCATTTGCGGTGGGCGGCGGCGAGGGTAGCGGTGATGCGCGCGCGTTCGTCCGTCTGCTCATAGGGCGGGTCGATCACGGCCACGCCGCGAGATGTCCGGGGCGGCACCATCGCCAGCCAGAGTTCGTAGGCGTCGCGTTCATGAATGGCCGCGCCGGTGCCCCGCATCGCGCCGCGCAGGGTGACCGCATCGTCCGGGTGCTTTTCGTTCAGGATCAGGGCGTCCTGCGGGCGTAGCAGCTGCGCCAGGAACCGCGGCGAGCCGGGGTACAGGCGCGGCTCGTCCCCCGTATTTACGGACTGCGCATTCACGGCCTGCACGGCGGCGCGGTAGTCGTCCAGCAAGGGGTTCGCGTCGGCAAAGACCCGCAACACGCCCTGCGTGGCCTCGCCGGTGCGCTGCGCGTCATCGCCGCCAAGGTCATAGAGCCCGCAGCCGGCATGGGTATCGATCAGGGTCAACGCGCCCGGCTTTTGCTGCAAGGCGCGCACCAGTGCGATCAGGAGGCTGTGCTTTACGACATCGGCGCTGTTGCCGGCGTGGAAGGAATGGCGATAATTCATTGTGGTTCAATAATCCTAGCGACGAGCCTTTAGACGAGTCGCTGAACCTTCTGCAAAGAGAAGTTATGATCTTGCCTTTCTTGTCAGGCGCAGAAGCGCACCGCGACACGGTTGAAGTAACCAATCCGGCACCTGCATAGAGCCCTTACATCGCGTTTCGGCGCAAAGCTCCTAGCCTGCGTCAGCGAACGCCATTGGAGGTGGAGACCGACCCATTCCGGTCGTTCAGTCGCCGATTTCGGCTCCCCGGGAGGGGACCGGCAGCTTGCCATGGACTTACCGGGAGGATGGGCTAATCGCACTCAGTGCGCAGCCACCCAATCCTTGAGGGCCACATCGACCCGCGACTGCCAACCGGGGCCGCCGGACTTGAAATGCTCGATCACCTCGGGCGAAAGGCGCAGTGTGGTGCTGACCTTTTTCGGAGCCCTCTGCGGACCACGTGCGCGGATCGTCCTTGCGAGGTCCGGGAAGGCTTCAGCGAAAGGCTTTGCCCTCGCGAAGTCCTCGGCTGTCCATTCGGGGTTGTTGCTGACCGCATCCATATCGGCCTTGGTGTATGCGGGAGTGGCATGTTTCGGGTCGGTCATGGCAAGAGCCTCCGTTCCGTAGTGCTGGCAGGGGGGGCAGAGATGATCGAGACGCCTTCGATGCCCAGCACAGCGAAATCACCGTGATCGTGCCGTTCATCTCACCGGATGGCAGCAAAGCGTCCGTTCTTCGCAGGGATAACGAGAGCGGAGAGAAAGAACCCTTCACCCACATCCGCAAAGTCGATCCCGTACTTAACGAGATTCGCTTGCCGCTTCGGTTCATCCCCTACGATGATCATGGCTTCTTGTAGTTACGATTTGATTGATGCCCAAAAACCTTCCAAGCCAAACGTGCATGTGTGCAAAAACGCCCGATCAACTGCGCAGAAATGCTGTTTGCTCGTCAACAAAACCCTCGATAGTAATTGCTCAACGAAACAAAATGAAGTTATCATAGGGTCATAACGATGAGCAATAACAATACCATATCGAAAGAAGCATTCTATCATGGCGTTCCTTGGGAAGATGCCTATGGCTATCCCCAAGGCATTAAAGTGGGAAACAGCATTTTTGTTTCGGGTCAACTTAGCCATGATGCTGCTGGACAGATTGTCGGCCCTGCGGAACTCGATCAGGACGGCAAGCCGACCGATTTTTCCATGATGAAGCTTCAAATGGAAACCACTTACGCAAATGCGAAGAAGGTGCTCGAAAGCTTCGGTGCGACGTTCGACAACGTCGTGGAGGAAACGCTCTTCGTCCTCGACGTCGATGCCGCGTTCGCAGTGGCGAAGGGTGTTCGTAGCGAGGCTTATGGGACCGATAAACCGATGTGCGCGAGCAACATCATCGGCGTTTCCCGCCTGGCATTCCCTACGCAGCTTATCGAGATCGCGTTCCGGGCACAGCTCGAAGCCTGAATCCGCTGCGGGGCGAAGCTCGGTTCGGCTCGATACGAGGGCATCAAGGCTTTCTCGGTAACGGACCAGACGAACGATCTGGAAAAGATGACCGTGCCGACCCTCATCCTTCACGGGGACGGCGATCAGATCGTTCCTGCCAGAAACGGCAGGGTTCTGGTCGAAATCCTGCCAAATGCGACGCTCAAGATTTATGAAGGTTTCTCGCACGGCATGCTGAACGTCAACGCCGATGTCATCAATGCCGACCTGCTCGCCTTCATTCGAGCGTGATCCGGAAAGAAAGCCTGTCTCCTACACGGAAGTGTAGCTTGCCTTCCCTTCTGCACCTCGCTTCAAGAACCGTGGGTTCAGATTGATGAAGTGCAGGAACCATGGGCAGTTTAAGCGAGAAGCTCTCGTGGGACGATCTGCGTGTCGTCCGCTCCCTCGGGGAGACATGCGTGCCTTCGGAAGCGGCTCGGCTGATGGGGGTGAACAATTCCACGATCGTCAGGCGACTTGCTCAGGTGGAGGAAGCCATCGGCACGCCGCTGTTCGATCGCAGGCGCAGCGGCTACGTGCCCACGGCGGCAGGCGAACTGGTTATCAAGCTTGCAGGGCGGATCGAGCTCGATCTTACCAGCCTGGGGCATCAGCTCTCGGAGGATGCTGAAACGGGTTCCGGGCTGATCCGCCTCGCGACCAGCGACTCGCTGCTTCAGGCGGCGATGCCGGTCATCCGGGATTTCCGAGCGCAGCATCCAGGCATCCAGATCGAGGTGATCGCCGGCAATGGAGCCGTGAACCTGACAAGGGGCGAATGCGACGTCGCCCTGCGGGCGACCTGCAACCCTCCGGAAAACCTCGTTGGCCGGAAGATCGCCCAGATCGAATGGGCGCCGTTTGGACGCATCGATCAGGATGTCGGTGCATCCCTCCATGATCGCGCATGGGTTTCCTATGGCGGTTCGCTCGCCGGTTTGAAAGCGGCGGCCTTCCTGGCGCAACGAAAGGCACCGCAGCAGATCGTCTATCGGTCCGACACCGTGCTAGGCGTCGCTTCCGCCATCAGGGAAGGTATCGGGCTGGGCTATCTTCCCTGCATGCTGGGAAATCAGCTCGAAGGCGTGTCACAGGTGGGGGAAGTGGAGAAAAGCCTCAGCGACGAGTTGTGGCTCCTGACCCATCCCGACATTCGCCATTCGCACCGTGTGCGCGCCTTCATGACATTCTTCTCGAAGGCCTTCTCGATCGATCGAGGTTGATGGAACTATCTCCAAAGCCGGCTTAGGAACGGCAGAGTTGCTCCTGTGAGCTTTCGGCATATGCCGAGCCCTCCCAGTCACTCGGCGCTTCAGCTTGGAGTCCCAACAACGGACCGGCAGCTTTCCAATCGTCCTACCGGAAGGACGGCCGTGAAGAGACCTGCCGGTTGCGAGCGTTTCACTAGGGCGTAAACTCATAAATGGCACCATCGAGGCGTCCAAATGGCGAACAGCTCGGGCCGAAGGGGCCGCCGGGCGGGCTGGTTGCCCGTCCAAGGTCGCTTTGGCGCGAGATGGAAGCCATTTGGGCGTCCTTCGGATTTGASGCAAAATGGTCCATCGCTTCGTCAGGAAACCTGGAAATACGGACGTATTCCTGCGGCTTCCTTCCTTGCGCTGAACCATTTTGCCTCAAACCTCGATGGTGC
>NZ_ATHL01000061.1 GCF_000445125.1 Novosphingobium lindaniclasticum LE124 | reverse complement strand
CTAGTCATCTGAATCTAAAGTTCGCCACATAATGTGCGTTCTGCGGTCTGGCAGAAGCGCTTGACCGAGGCGAGGATCTCGTCTGCCGACTTTGTCCATCGGTACGGCTTTGGGTTCTGATTGTGACGTTCGATGAAGGTTCGGATGTCCTGCTCCAGTTCGCTCGTGGAGGTATGAACTCCGCGGCGTAACTGCTTGCGGGTAAGCTCGGCAAACCAGCGTTCGACCTGGTTGATCCAGGATGCCGAGGTTGGCGTGAAATGGACATGGTAGTGCGGGCGACGGGCGAGCCATGCCCGGACCAACGCGGTCTTGTGAGTGGCGTAATTGTCCATGATGATGTGGACATCGAGGTCGCGCGGTACCTGCGCGTCGATCTGTTTGAGGAAGTCGAGAAACTCGGTGGCGCGGTGACGCTTGTAGCATTTGCCGATGACAAAGCCCGAGGCAATATCGAGCGCTGCGAAGAGTGAGGTCGTGCCATGACGGACATAGCTGTGCGTGCGGCGCTCCGGCATGCCAGGCATCATCGGAAGGACCGGCTGCTCGCGATCGAGAGCTTGAATCTGGCTCTTCTCGTCCACGCTGAGCACCAACGCTCGGTTGGGCGGCGACAAATACAGACCGACGATATCGCGGACCTTGTCGACGAACAGCGGATCGCTCGACAGCTTGAACGTCTCCGAGCGATGCGGCTGAAGTCCGAAGGCGGTCCAGATGCGTCGGATCGTCGTGTGTGAGAAGCCAGTTTCTCCTGCCATCGAGCGGATCGACCAGTGGGTCGCGTCATCGGGCTTTGAACGCAGCGTCCGCTCGATCACGGCCGCCACCTGATCGTCCGCGATCGATCTGGGCCTGCCTGGTCGAGCCTCGTCCAGCAGCCCTTCGATACGATCCTTGAGAAAGCGCCGGCGCCACTTGCCGACGGTGTGCTCATGCACTCCCAACTCCGCCGCTACGACCTTGCTTTGGATGCCGTCCGCGCAGCGTAGGATGATCCGACACCGCTCCGATATCGAGCGGGATACCCGCCGCCGCCGGACCTGCCGCTCCAAATACTCACGTTCTTCAGGCTCCAAAACCACCGGTGCCGTCGGCCGTCCGCTCGCATTCGCCATGCTGCGCTCCTCTTGTCGCACACACAACATACAATGAAGCTTACTTTAGTTCCAGATGACTAGAGCATTTTCTAATCAGGTGGAATCACCTGATGACTCGGACCATGCGTCAAACCAGAAAGTTGGAGCGGTCGATCCGATGCAATCGGATCGGAAACCATTCTAGCGCTGGGCGCCGGCCAGTTGCCGGGTCGCGGCGGTGGGCGTCGTTGTAGCGGCGGGGAGGGCTGCCGGTCGCTCCGTCGCCGAGGCAGACGCGGTCGCGGGTGATGCCAGGGCTTCCTGCACGTCCTGGGCGGCCTGCTCTGCCGATGCGGCGACAAGATCGGCGCTGTCCTCGCTTCCGGGCAAGACGAAGGAAGCATCCGTCATGACGTCCTGCTCCGGATCGTACACCGGATCGGGATAGGCATAGACCATCCCCGCGCCGGTATAATCGTCCGTCTCATCGCGGAAACGTGACGATGACGTGTCGGCGGCAGGGGACAGCCAACTAGAGGCGTAGCTTTCGCCATAGTATTCCGTCGCAGGTTCCGGCTCCGGCGATTGCCACGCTGGGCTTTCGGGCCGGTCTTCCGCGATGCCGACCATGCGGGTAGGCGTATTTCCTGCCGCGAAGAGGCCCAAAGCGACGGCGCAAGCCGCGCCCGCCGCAAATCCGATCGTGCGCTGCACTTCCATTCTCCGCGTGGTCGGTCCGCCTATCATAACGTCCCGGCGTCACGCCCGTTCCGAGGCGCCGCCTGGCAACCGTTGCTGGCCCGATCGTTTCGGCCTTCGGAAAAAGGCTGCGGCGATCCCGGCGGAGGGCGATCTCGAAAAGGCGGAGGCCGGGAAAAGGCGGGGACGTGCCGCCGCCTTCAACCGTCCGCCCGGTCTCTTAGTAGCGGTGGCGGCGGCCTCTGTCGTCGTACCAGTAGCGGCGGCCGTCCGATCCGCGATAGACTTCGCGCCGCTTCCCGTCCTCGGTTATGTAGCCGATAGCCGCGCCGGCCGCCGCCCCGATCGCGGCGCCCTGGGCGGCGTCGCCCCCGGCAATCGCGGAAAGGGCCGCACCGCCCGCCGCGCCGATGAGCGCCCCGCGCGTGGCGGCGCGCCGCTCCGCCCGGTCGCTGGCGCATCCTCCCAGTACGACGCTGGCTGCGATGGCGACGATGATGGCCTTGTGCACTTCTTTCTCCTTTTTCGTGATGCAGCCGCGACGCTACCGACAGGTGCGAAGGCGGCATCGTGGGCGCGGCGATGGACGAAAGAGAGTGACCCTCGAATGAATGGCGCCGTCCGAGCGCGGCGGGTTGTCGCGCCCCACCTGACATTGCGGGGGCTGGAGAGAATTTCGCGGCGAGCTGCGATGCTGGACGCGTTCCGCTATAGCTTTTTCTAATCAGGTGGAATCACCTGATGGCTCGGAAAATGCATCGAACCAGAAAGTTGGAGTGGTTGATCCGATGCAATCGGATCGGAAACCGCTCTAAGACAGCGAGATCTTCACCAGGATCGCCAGGAGCGAGACGATCGCAATGCTCATCTGTTTCGGGCGCAGCGCCGCGAAGTAGGCGGGAACATCGCCTTTCGCGGCGCCTATGGTATCCGCGATCGGTACGACGATATAGCCTGCGGCAAGAACCGCGAGGGCCGTGACAGGCGATCCTGCGGTCGCCAGGATGAGAGCGAGACCGCCAAGCGACACGTAGACCATCATCGTCAGGATTTCAGCCCTGGTCGAGGCTGCCGGATCACCGAAGCCGAAACCGCGCCGCACGCCGCCGAGGAAGGCCAGGATCAAGGCGCCCCAGATGATCGTCAGGTCGACCGCGACGCCGCTCCAGCGCGGAACGAACCAGCAGGCCAGTGCGCCCGCCACGAAGGGCAGCATCGGTCCATAGCCGAAGATCCTGCTGTCGAGGGGGATCGCGGGTCGTCCAGCGCGGGAATCATGCATGCAAGCGGCAACGAACCGGAACCCTCAAGGTTGCGGGTCAGCATCTGTACCGCTTTTGGCTGTCCTACCGCACCAGTGCCACGCCGATCCGCAGGCGGGTCATGCGCCGGTTGTAGTCCAGAAGGTTCTCGCCGTACCCTGTGAAAGTCTGGCCGAAAAGGTAGAAATCCGGCCCCCCTCCCAGAATGCGGCGCAAGGGATAGGACAGATCCGCAGCCACGGAGCCTTTCCCGCTGCCCAGGTTGAAGCGGCTGGAGGTGGACAGCCGCAGCCCATTCTCCTGGCCGATTTCGACGGAGACTCCGGTGTTCCCCCGATAGCGCCGGATATCCGGGTTATCCGAAAGGTCGCCCAGGTAGAGCCACGCGCGCGGCGCCACCGTCAGGCGCAGGTCCTCGCCCAGCGAGAACGCCGCCATCGGAGCCAGGTAGACGGTGTTGAGGCTGCGCGAGAAAGTCCCATCCCGCCCGTTCGACTCGTGCCGCAGGCCGATCTGGGCGCTTACGGTGGTCTGGTCCGACAAGGCCTTGGGCGGCGTGACATAGAAGATTTCCGGCTGAAAATCGATGTTGCGGAACGGCGAGGAGTTCGCGCCGAGATCCCAGAACATCCGCTGCGTATAGGCGAAGTAGAAACCGTCGCGCCAATGCCGTCGCCCTTCGCCGGCCTGGCTTCCGAACAGTTGGTATTTGAAACTGATCTGTATGCGCGCTTCGCTATTGGTGCCCGGACCGTAGACGGCATAGATCGGCTCATAGGCGCTCAGGTTCTCTATGAAGGCATTGCCCACGGTGCGATCGCTAGGCGGCGGCGTGGGCGGCGCCTCTGCTTGCGCCGCGCTGTTTGCAAAAGTGGCCGCAGGAACCGCAGGGGGACCCCCCGCCGGAAGGGTCACCGCTTGACCGCCCCAGAAAGGAACGGAAAGCGCGGCGCCGTTCTGGAAACCGGCGCGATCCAGCCGGTATCGCACGCTGGCGAAACGTCCGGGCGCCACCGTGACCGTGGCAGGGGTGGCGCTGTCTCGCCGCAGCGTAACGGTGCGTCCCTCGCCCAGGGCGCCCGGCCGCGCGAGCCGCGCTTCGACGCGTTCCGGCACGCTGGCTTCGGCATCGCTTGCCCCGGTGTTGAGCAGGCGGACGTCGATCTGCGCCTCCCCGTCCGAAAGTACGTCCACATGTCCGATCAAGGTTTCGATCGCGCCCTGCGCGAAAGCCGTGCCCGGCAGAAAAGCCGCCAGTGCCAGCGCCGGAGGGAAAGTGAGCAGGCTTTTCATCGAGCCGGTCATGCTCCATCGTCAAGGATCCCCGACCAATAGGCTTCGCAGCGCCGCTGGCAAGTGCCCCTTCGGTCCGTCCCCGACCGGCGGCGCGCTCAATGGGGAAGTCGGCTGATCGTACCCCAGAAATTCACGACATCGTGCAGGGCCTGGGTATATTTGCCGCTGTTGAAGGGTTTGACCACGTAGCAACTCGCGTGACGCTCGTAGCACTCCCGGATATCCGTGGGGGATTCGGACGAGGTGAACATGACGACGGGGATGTGGCGCAGTCCGGGATCGGACTTCACCGCCACGAGCAGATCCTTGCCGTCCATTCGCGGCATGTTGATGTCGAGGAGAATGAGCTGCGGGATAAGCGGCGCGCCCGTGCCGGGTTCCGGCCGAAGCAGTTCGAGAGCATGCATCCCGTCGTTGGCGATGGTCAGCGAACAGGGATGCGGCGATTTCGCCAATGCCCGCTGCGTCATTTCGACGTCGCCTTCATTGTCCTCGACGACCAGTATCTTGAACGGCTTCATGGCAGCGGGGCCTCCTTGACCGGGAGTGTGAATTGGAAGGTCGTTCCTTCCCCCGGCGCCGAGACGAAATCGATCTCGCCGCCGTAGAGCTGGATGAACTTGCGGCAGGTGGACAGGCCGATGCCGGTTCCGGGGTAATCCTCCTTGCGGTGCAGCCGCTGGAAGATGGTGAAGATCCGCGACCGGAAGGTCTCGTCGATGCCGATGCCGTTGTCCTTCACTGCAAACCGCCAGGCATGGCGCTGCCTGACGGCCGCGATCTCCACTTCGGGACGACGATTGCCGTCCTGATATTTGAGCGCGTTCCCGATCAGGTTCTGGAAGAGGATCCGAACGAGCGTGGAACTGGCTTCCAGTCGCGGCAGGTGGCCATAGGTCACTTGCGCATCCGTTTCCCTGATCTGGTCCTCGAATTCCGAGAGGACCTCTGCCAGCACGGCTTCGCAATCGACGGTTTCCACGATGATATCCTCGCGTCCGACGCGGGAGAAAGTGAGAATGTCGTTGATCATCTTCTGCATGCGCCGCGCATTGTCGAGAATGAAGTTCAGGTACCGCCTGCTGCCATCATCCAGCTTCTCTGCCGCGTGCTCGGCCAGGAGACCGGCGAAGGCGTTCATCATGCGGACCGGTTCCTGCATGTCGTGGGAGCATATATAGGCGAAGCGCTCCAGTTCCTCGTTCGACTGCGAGAGCACGGCATTGAGACGCAGGATCTGCTCGCGCTGCAGGTAGAGGTCGATGTAGACCGCGACTTTGCTCTTGAGGATGTCAGGATTGATCGGTTTGAAGATGTAGTCCACCGCGCCGATCTCGGCCGCTCTCGAGGCGTATTTTTCCTCCTTGGAAATGGCCGTGACGAAAATGATCGGCACCCCGGCCATGCCCTCGTGCTCCTGCATCAGCATGGCCGTTTCGAAACCGTCCATCTCGGGCATCTGCACGTCGAGAAGGACGATGGCGAAGCGATGGCGCAGCACCAGGGACAGCGCCTCGTTCCCGGAAGACGCCTTGAAGATCCGCGCCGGCAGCGGCCTGAGCACCTTTTCGGTCGCCAGCAGGTTCTCCCAGCGATCGTCGACGAGAAGAATCTTCGGGACATTCTCTGCCAGGGCGTCCGGCCCGGTCACCGGTTGCCGGAGCATCGTGCTCGTCATGCCGCTCTCCTCCCTTCGTGATCCTGCGCCGTGATCCTGCGCCGCGATCCTGCCTCCACGGCGAGGCATTTCGGTCGTTTCAGTCCCGCCCGGACACATGCCGTCAGGCTTTCTTCCGGTAGATCTTCTGACGGCTGTCCACGGCGTCGTAGAGCGGCGCGACGGCCGAGAACATCAGGCTCTCCTTCGTCCCCAGCCACAGATAGCCGCCATGGCGCAGCGCGCCGGTGAACAGGTCGAGGACACGGTCTTGCAAGGTCTTGTCGAAATAGATGAGGACGTTCCGGCAAGAGATCAGGTTCATCTCGCCGAATACCCCGTCCGTCACGAGGTTGTGGTACGAGAAGGTAATCCGGTCGCGGAGGAAGCTCTTCATCCGCGCGAACCCATAGCTCGGCGTATAATAGTCCGAAAATGCGGCCCTTCCGCCGGATTGCCGGTGATTGGCGGCGTAGACCGGCATGAGCCGCTCGGGATAGATGCCTTTCTCGGCGGTATCGAGGGAGATCTTGTTGAAATCGGTGGCGTAGAGGCGCGTCCGGTCGAGGTAGCCTTCCTCGTGCAAGAGTATCGCAAGCGAATAGACTTCCTCGCCCGTCGCGCAGCCGGCGCACCAGATCTTGATGAAAGGATAGGTCTTGAGCACCGGCACCAGGCTGTCGCGTATGGCCCGGTAGCAGGGCGGATCGCGGAACATTTCCGTTACCGTCACCGACAGGAAGCTGAGCAGCCGGTCGAAGAAGTCCCGGTCGTGCAGGATGGGCGAGAGCAGATCGCCGAGATGCGCGAGGCCTGCCGCCTTGCGCGCCTGGTCGAGGCGGCGACGAAGAGAGGCAGGGGAATAGTGGGCGAAGTCGTAACCCCAGCGCCGGCGTATCGCTTCCAGCAGCAACGATATCTCGATGGCGCCGACCTCGCGCCCGGCAGGTTCCGGGGACGTATCGGCACTATCGGGAAGCGCGCCGGGCAGCGGGCGGCGGGCGGTGGCATCCGGTATCATGCCGCCTGCTCCTGGCGGAACAGCCAGATCCGCAGCAGCGTCAGCAACCGGTCGATGTCGACCGGCTTGGTCATGTAATCGTTGGCTCCTGCCTCGATGCAGCTCTCCGCCTCTCCCGGCATCGCGCGCGCGGTGAGGGCGACGATCGGCAGGTTCGCCCATTCCCGATTCCTGCGAATTTCCCGGATGGCCTGATAGCCGTCCATCACGGGCATCATCACATCCATGATCACCAGTTCGATCCGCGGGTTCTCGCGCAGGCTGTCGAGCGCCATCTGCCCGTTGTCGGCAATGACGAGGGTTAGACCATGCTTCTTGAGCGCCTTGGACAAGGCGAAAGTGTTTCGCATATCGTCGTCGACCAGCAGGATCGTCCGGTCCTTCAGGGCCTCGTCCGGGTCGTGGTGCATGCGGATGAGAGCTCGCTGCTGGTGCGAGAGGCTGGATTCCACGCTGTGCAGGAACAAGGTCACTTCATCGAGCAGGCGCTCCGGCGAGGAGGCTCCCTTGATGATGACGCTTTCGGTATATTGCACCAGGCTGCGGTTTTCCTCCTCGGTGAGGTCGCGCGCGGTATGAACGATGACCGGCGGACGATGGCCTTCCAGGTCTTCCGCCGCTTGGAGCCACTCGAAGCCGGTCATGTCCGGCAAGCTCAGGTCGAGAATGACGCAGCCGAAGTCGCCAGAGGCCATCTGCTGGAGCGCTGCGGTGCCGGTTTCGCAGACGACGATCTCGATCCGTTTGTGGGCGAGGAGGCTGCGGATGGCCGTTTGCGTCGCCCGGTCATCCTCGATCAGGAGCACGCGTTTTATCTCGGTCTCCAGCACCGTCTCGATGCGGACGAAGGCGCGGTCGAGGTCTTCCTCGCTTACCGGCTTCGCCAGATAGCCCAAGGCCGCCCCGCGCGGCGTTGCCGGAACGTCGCCCTCGTCGATCGCGGAAATGACGTGCACGGGGATGTGCCGGGTGTTCAGCCCATGCTTGAGCTGATCCAGAACGCGCAGCCCGTTCATGTCGGGAAGGCGAAGATCGAGAAGGATGGCCGTCACCGGATGATCGGCCGCCAGCATGAGACCCGTCATGCCGTTATCGGCGACCAGGACTTTGTAACCGCGCGCTCGCGCCGTCTTCATCAGGGTCATGGCGAAAGCCCGATCGTCCTCGATGACCAGCAGGATCCGCTCACCGGGGATGATCGCCTGGCGATCGTCTTCTACGAAGGGCCTGGGCGCAGGGAGAACATCGTTCGGCGGATCGGGCAGGGCCGCTACCGGCGCGACAGGCGCAGCCAACCGCTCCACTTGTCCTGCGGGCAGGTAGAGCGTGAAGGTCGATCCCTCTCCCTTGACGCTGCGGACGTGGATCTCTCCGCCGAGAACTTGCGCGAACTTGCGCGCGATGGTGAGGCCCAGGCCCGTGCCGCCGTAGTGACGATCGATGGATCCGTCTTCCTGCTGAAACGCTTCGAAGATGTCCTTCAGCTTGCCTTCTTCTATGCCGATGCCCGTGTCGGTCACGGCCAGAGCCACGGTATGGGCCGGATCGAGTTCGGCCCGCTGCAGCGTCTCGTCTTCCGACACGCGCCTCAGAGCCAGAGTGACCGCGCCGCGTGCGGTGAACTTGAAGGCATTGGACAGCAGGTTCTTGAGGATCTGTTCCACCCGCTGGGCGTCCGTATGGAGATTCGCGGGAAGCAGGGGATCGCGCTCGATCTGGAAAGCGACTCCCTTGTCACGGGACACCGGCTCGAAACTCGCGCGAAGGCGCGCGACCAGGGCATCCACGGGCATATCCGCGGCCATGACATGGATCTTGCCGGCTTCGACCTTGGACAGGTCGAGGATGTCGTTGATGAGGTTGAGCAGTTCCAGGCCGCCACTGTGGATCACGCGCGCCTCCTCCGCCTGCTCCTCGGTAAGGTTGCCCGTCTCGTTGGCGGCCAGGCTGCGCGACAGGATCAGCAGCGAGTTGAGCGGCGTGCGCAACTCATGGCTCATGTTGGCAAGGAATTCGGACTTGTATTTCGATGACTGTTCGACCTCCCGCACTTTCTGCTCGACCAGGCGTTTCGCGGCCTCGAGATCGTCGGCCTGTGCCTGGATTCGCTCGTTCTGCTCCTCCAGCGCGCAGGTCTTTTCCTCCAGTTCCTCGTTGGAGGCCTCGATTTCCTCGTTCGACGCCTTCAGTTCTTCCTGCTGGACCTTCAGTTCTTCCTCGCGCCTTTCCAGTTCCTGCGTGTACAGCCTTTCCTGAGCGAGCGAACGGCCGCGGCTGCGCTGATAGAACCAGACGGCCAGGACCATGCCCAGATAGGACGCCAGCGAGATGCCTCCTGTCAGCCACTTGTTGTGATCGAGGTTGGCAGCGTCGATCTCCTGTCGCTGCTTCAGCAGATGCTGTTCCTCTGCCGTCATGATGGCGAGCTGTTCGCCGACCCGCGCCATGAGCGCGGCGCCCTGTTTCAGCTCGTCCTCGATCGTGGCCGCCCGTCCGGTCGTGCGTTTCTCTACGCCCGCCGCCAGATGGTCGAGCAGGGCCTGGCTTCTCACCTCCAGTTCGTCGAGATTGGCGCGCTGGGATGGATTGTCGGCGGTCATGCGGCGCAGCAGCGCCAGTTCCTGCCGGATCGACCGGCGCATCGGTGTCCGGGTATCGCTCGGAGAGGCGTTTTTGCTGTCGCGCAGAGCATCGCGATAGGACTGGAGAAAGCCGGGGTCGCCGGTCAGGAGATAGCCGGGCTGCGCAGCTTGAGCGCCTTGATAGAGGTTCTGCAGGAGCGAGATGTGGCGACGGACCGTGTAGGTATGCTCCACCCAGCCTCTGGCCCGATCGGCCGAGGCGCTCTGGCTGATGAAGATCAGAGCTGCGAACAGGAAGCTGGCGGTGATGATGGCGATGGCAATGGCAATGGCCGTCGCGTGGCGGGCAGACCAGTTTTCCCTTCGCGACACGAGCGTCATGGGAATGTCACCGCGTTCAAGCGCCAGGCCAGCATCATCGCGCATCGAGTCTCAGGAATTGCTGACGATCATCTCGGCAGGCTAATCCCGATCCCGTACTGATTGTCTAACCGGGGCATACGTCTAACTACGGTGCACGATCTGATCCGTAGCAGGCAGCGCGCCGGAGCGCGGTTCGTCCTGCCCCGGGGGGAACGTCCGTCGTCTCCCGTCCGTGCGTTTAGACACGCATTGTAACGCGCAATACATCCATCCCAACAGATCAGGCGATAGAGGCCCCGGTCGCGTTGCGGCGACCCTGGAGTGCATCCGCCCCGGCCTGAGCATTCCTCTCTGCCAAGACGTTCGTTCGGGCGCCCGAGGCGCCCCGTTGAAGAGGAAGAAACGTCGATGGCAGCCGGTCCCCAAGGACGGATAGATTGGGGCACATTCATGAACTGGGCACGCGGCGTGCTGGCGCCGGACCGCCCCTTCATGACGATGGCGATGATCTACGGCGCCGCGATCGGCCTGCTGTCGCTCGCCACCCCGATCTCGGTGCAGATGCTGATCAACTCGGTGGCGAATACGGCGCTGCCCGTGCCGCTGTTCACGCTGGCGGCCGTGCTGTTCGGGCTTCTGGCGCTGTGGTCGCTGCTGGGCGCGCTGCGCAGCTATGTGATGGAGATCTTCCGCAGGCGCCTTTTCGCGCGTTCGGTGGCGGAGATCACCCTGCAGGCGGTCCATGCCCAGAACCCCTTCTTCCAAGACGAGCGGCGCAGCGACCTGTTCAACCGCTTCTTCGAGATCGCGAACGTTCAGAAGGCGATCCCCTCGCTGCTGATCGGCGGGTTTACGATCTTCTTCCAGGCGATGATCGGCTTCATCGTCACCTCGTTCTACCACCCGGTGTTTCTGGCGTTCAACTTGCTGTTCGTCCTGGCGGTTTACCTGATCTGGAAGATCTGGGCGCGCAGCGCGATGGAAAGCGGCGTGGCGCTGAGTCACCGCAAGTACGAGACGGCGCATTGGCTGGAGAGCGTGGGCGCCTCCAACGGCTTCTACAAATCGAGCCGCCATCTCGACTATGCGATGGACATGTCGGAGATGCGCACGGCGGCTTACATCGATGCGCACCGCGAGCATTTCAGTTCGACCTTCCCGCAGAGCGTGGCTCTGCTGCTGCTCTATGCCCTGGCCAGCGCGGCCCTGCTGGCGCTGGGCGGCTGGCTGGTCATTCGCGGCCAGCTTTCGATCGGTCAACTCGTCGCGGCGGAACTGATCCTTTCGAGCGTGTTCTATGGCGCCGCGCAGCTTGGGCCTTATCTCGACACTTTCTACGACCTGGTCGCAGCGGTGGAGGAACTCTCGCTCTTCCATGCCATTCCCGTGGAAGACCTCGCGCCGCGCGGCCAAGGCGATGCCCGGCCGCGCAACGGAGCGCTGTCGCTGCGCCGGGTGGCGATTGCGGCGGAAGGCGGGCGCGCCCGTTTCGATCTGGACATTCCCTCGGGGACGCACGCCGTGGCGGCCGGCGATCCGGGCGTGGACCGCCTGCTCAGCCGTCTGCTCAAGCGCCATTACCGGGCGGACGAGGGGCTCATCAGCCTGGGCGGGGCGGATATCGCGGCGCTCAACATCTATCGCCTGCGCAGCGACGTGATCGTGCTCGATCGGCCGGATATCGTCGAGATCACCATCCGGGACTACTTGCGCCTCGCCAATCCGCAGGCGGATTCCTCGGAAGTTCTGGACGTGCTGGACGTGGTCGGCCTGGGCGACCGGATCGTCACTCTCGAAGGCGGCATGGACTGCCTCCTGTCCTCGACCGGCTGGCCGATGACCCGCGCCGAGACGATGCGGCTGAAGCTGGCCGGAGCGCTGCTGGCCCGTCCCCGCGTGCTCATTCTCTCGGCCCTGTTCGACATGGTGCCGGTGGAGGAACTGCGTGCCGCGCTGAAGCGGCTGGACGACCGGGAGACGACCATCATCGTCTTCACCTGCCGGCCCGACGCTTTCGCGTTCGACCACATGCTCTGGCTTGGACGGGATTCCCAATTGCTGACACAGGACCGTGCGGCCTTCGCCGCCGCCCGCAATGCCGCGAAGGGAGGTCTTCATGCCCTTCCGCGATGAACATATCGTCCATTTCAAGACGCTCCAGAGCCTGCGTCCGCCGCGCCCCGCGCGGGTGCTGGGATGGATGCTGCTGACCGCGATGATCGCCGCGATCGCGTTCCTGCTCCTGGTGCCATGGGTGCAGACCTCCACCGGCACCGGCTCGGTCATCGCGCTCGACCCGCGCGACCGCGTGCAGAACATCACCGCGCTCGTGCCGGGCCGGGTCGAGGAATGGTACGTGACCGATGGCGAACTGGTGAAGAAGGGCGATCGGATCGCCCGCATCGCCGACAACGATCCCAACCTGATCGCGCGTCTTCAGGCGGAGCGCGCGCAACTGGACGCCGAAATCGCAGCGACCCGCCAGGCGATGGACGTGGCCCGGCGCGACGTCGGCCGCATGGAGCAGCTCTACGGCGAGGGGCTGGCGCCGCGCCGCGATCTCGAACTCGCGCAGATCAAGGTGGCCGATTATGGCGCCAAGGTCGCCAAGAGCCTGGCCGACCGCAACCGTCTGGATATCAACATCAAGCGCCAGTCGGTGCAGATGGTCCATGCTCCGCGCGATGGCCGTATCCTGCGCATTCTGGGCGGCGACAGTGCCACGATGGTGAAGGAAGGGGACGTGATCGCCACTTTCGCGCCCGAACAGGCGGTGCGGGTCGTTGAACTCTATGTCGACGGACGCGACGTTCCGCTGATCTACCCGGGACGTCCGGTGCGGCTGGAGTTCGAAGGCTGGCCGGCCATCCAGTTCAGCGGCTGGCCCTCGGTCGCCGTGGGCATGTTCGACGGTCAGGTGCGGGCCATTGATGTGTCCGCCTCCGCGAACGGTCTGTTCCGCGTGCTGGTGGAGCAGAAGCCGGGCGCGCGTTCCTGGCCGAACGAGCCTTTCGTGCGCCTTGGCGCGAAAGTTCGCGGCTGGGTGATGATGGACACCGTGTCGAGCGGCTACGAACTCTGGCGCCTGCTCAACGATTTCCCGCTGCAATATCCGGTGAGCGCGCTCGATACGGGGACGTACACCGGCAGTGCAGGGGCGGGCACGTCAGGCGGCTCGGCGCAGAAGGAAGGCGGCAATGCGAAGTAAGCGCCGTTCGGCGTGGTTGTTCGCGGCGGGGCTCTACGCGCTCTGCGTGCCCGCCGCCGCCCAGCAGATCGCGCCGCTCCCGTACCCGGCGCCGGTGGATGCGCCGGTCCTGGAACTGGACGATCTGCTCGCGAATTCCGCCAGGCAATCCCCGCAGATTATCGAGGCGCTCGCCCGCACCCGCATTGCCGACGGCCGGCGACTGGCTGCGGAGGGCGCCTTCGATACCGTGTTCACCGCCGAGGGCGGATCGCGGCTCGTCGGCTACTATGGCGGCACTTACGCCGACGCGAAGGTCGCGCGTCCGCTGGAGAACTGGGGCGGGCAGGTTTACGGTGGCTACCGCGCGTCCAGCGGCCGGTTCCCGATCTACGAGGACAAGAAATACACCAATGAATTCGGAGAGATCCGGGCCGGCGCGGTGTTCTCCCTGCTGCGCGACCGGATGATCGACGACCGCCGCTTCGGCCGCGTGGCGGCGGATGCCGATCGCGCCGTGGCGGATGCGGAGCGGCAGATGGTCGCCATCGGCGTGCAGCGCAAGGCGCTGGATGCCTATCTCAACTGGATCGCTTCGGGCGAGCGGCTGAAGATCTATCGGCAACTCCTCGACCTTGCGCAGCAGCGCCAGCGCGGCCTGCAGCGCGCTTACGAGGCCGGTCTGCGCCCGCGCATCGTTCTGACCGAGAACGATCAGATGGTGCTGCGCCGACAAGCCATGGTCGTTCAGTCGGAGCAGGCGCTGGCTTCGGCTGCCAACGCTCTCTCGCTTTACTGGCGCGATGGCGAGGGGACGCCCCGGATCCCACGGCGGGAACAGTTGCCGGGTGTCTTGCCCGATCCGGTGGTCATGGGCGCGCCGCAGGATATAGAACGGCCGGACCTGCTGGTGGCTCAACTCAAGGCAAGGCTGGTGCAGGACCGCCTCGCGCTCGATCGCAATGCTCTGCTGCCCCGGCTCGACCTCAATATGGAAGTGGCCCGCGACATCGGCGATATCGGTCCTGGCGGCCCTTCGCGCAGCGGCAACGACGTCCGCTTCGGAGTCACGTTCTCCGTACCGCTCGAACAGCGCGCCGCGCGGGGCAAGCTGATGCAGACGCAGGCGGAACTCGACGCCAATCGCGCCCGCGCTAGGTGGCTGGATGAGCAGATCCAGGCGGAAGTGAACGGGATCTTCATCGCTTTCGATGCCGCCGGGCAGCTGATCGCGCTGACCGAGCAGGAGCGGCAGCGGGCGGATGCCATGGCGGTGGCGGAGCGGCGGCGCTTCGAGATGGGCGCCAGCGACCTGTTCCTCGTAAACACGCGCGAGGAGACCGCAGCCAATGTCGCGCTCAACCTGCTGGACGGCCGGATGCGCAGGCTTTCCGCCAGTGCGGATCTGGCGGCAGCCTCGGGGAACGGCACGGCGCTGGGGCTGCCCTGAGCGAGCATCGCCGGGTAATTTTATTACGCCGATATAGGCTGCATCGTCCGGGGAATTGCTTTAAGGGCGGCCGCTTGGTTGTGAGCGGTTCCTGGGGGCCTAGTCTTGTTTGAAGCAGTTGAACCGATCGGGCCATGCACGTCCGTAGCGGAGATCGCCGCGTGAGCGTCTATCGAAAGAATGCGCGGGTGCTGACGGCCAGCCTGGTCGGCACGGCGGTCGAGTTCTACGACTTCTACATCTATGCCACGGCCGCCGCCCTGGTGTTCGGACCGCTGTTCTTTCCGGCCGAATCGGCTTCGGTACAGCGCTTGGCCGCTTACGCCAGCTTCGCCATCGCCTTCGTGGCCCGGCCTGTGGGTGCCACGCTGTTCGGCCACTTCGGGGACCGGGTCGGGCGCAAGTCCACGCTGGTGGCCTCGCTGCTGTTGATGGGCGGCGCGACCGTCATCATCGGCCTGCTGCCCACGTACGAGAGCATCGGCTGGCTGGCCCCGCTGCTGCTGTGTCTGATGCGCTTCTCGCAAGGGCTGGGTCTCGGCGGCGAGTGGGGCGGCGCGGCGCTGCTGGCGGTGGAGAATGCACCGCCGGGATGGCGCGCGCGCTTCGGCATGTTCCCGCAGCTCGGCGCGCCGGTGGGCTTCATCGCCGCCAACGGGCTGTTCCTGATCTTCAGCATGACGTTGAGCGACGCGCAGTTCCTTGCCTGGGGCTGGCGCATTCCTTTCCTGCTCAGTTCCGTGCTCGTGGGACTGGGCCTGTGGATCCGCCTGAAACTGACGGAAACACCGGCTTTCGAGGCTGCGCTGGAAGAGGCGCCGCCGAAATCGATCCCGATCGTCGAACTGTTCCGCAGCCATCTGGGCCAGACCCTGGCGGGCACGTTCGCCGTGATCGCCTGCTTTGCGATCTACTATCTCACGACCACGTTCGCACTCGGTTACGGCACCCAGACGCTGGGCTACGATCGTCAGAGCTTCCTGGGTGTGCAGCTTTTCGCCATTCTGTTCATGGCGCTCGGCATCGTGCTGGCAGGCTACGCGGCCGATCGCTGGAGTTCGCGCGGCGTGCTGATCGCCGGCTGCGTGGGAGCGATCGTGGTCGGTCTGCTCATGGGGCCGATGTTCGCTGCCGGCTCGCTCGCGGCGATCGCGGGGTTCCTCTGCCTGGGCCTGTTCGCGATGGGTTTCGTCTACGGCCCGATCGCCTCTCTCCTGCCGCAGATGTTCGATGCCCGGGTGCGTTATACCGGCTCATCCATCGCCTTCAACGTGGGCGGGATCTTCGGCGGCGGCTTCGCGCCGGCCATCGCGCAGACGCTCGCGGACAAGGGCGGCGTGCTTTACGTCGGCGCCTATATATCGGTGGCGGCGGTACTGAGCCTGCTCGGCCTCCTGTCCATTCGCCGTAGCACCGAAGCCGAGTTCGTCTAGGGATCTAGCGCTCGTCCATCGGCCGCCGCGCTCCAAGGTCTAGAGCATGGTGGAACAGTCGGCTGCTGGAACTCGGCGTGATGGCGACCGAGCAGATCGACTATGTCCGCGTGGCGCGCCCGTCGACGATCACGTTGGGATGCTGACCCTTGGCGCGGTCGGTAGGCGTCCGTCCGGGCGGGGCAAGGATATGGCCGGCTGGGTGGTCCAGTGTTCGCCGTCTTCGGAGCGCATGACCAGCGCCCTATGCGACGATTGGGCGAGCGTGGTCGTCCGGATTGCAGGTGCCGGGTTCAGGCAAGCCTGAAATAGAGCGAGAGCTGGAGGCTTTCGGCGATCATCCGCGCCTTCTGCCGGAGGACCTCGGCCCGGGCCGGAAGCAGCAGTTCCGTCGTCGTCTGATCCCAGAGTTCCAGCCAGCGGCCGAACATCTCCGGCGTGATTTTCGGTTCGATCGCGCCGTGGACGGCCACCGGGTTGCCCTTGTACCGGCCCGAGGAAAGGATCACCGAAGACCAGAAGGCGACGAGCCGTTCGAGATGATGGTTCCAGTCGTCGACGGCGGCCTCGAACACCGGGCCCAGCAGGGGATCCCGCCTGATCTTCTGATAGAAGGCCGGCACGACCAGGGCCAGGTCCGCTTCCGTCGGCAGGGTGTCGTCCTCGATGGCCATGGCGCCGGAATGCCTCCTCTTGCCCGTCAAGGAAATGACGCTTCCTGCCGCTATGTCAAGAAAGCCGGGAGAGAGCGGAACTGTCCCCCGGCCCGTGTCCTTGGCGGCGATCAGAACGCCGTGCGCAGGCCGAACACCACGTTCCGTCCGCGCAGGGGCGAGGCATCCTTCACGAAGGAGGCGTGGTTGAGCGCGAAGGCGTTGGTGAGGTTGGTTCCGCGCGCGAAAAGCTCGGCCCAGCGTTCGCCACCGAGGGGCAGCTTGTACGATACCGTCAGGTTCAGCATGTCATAACCCGAGGTTTCGGTCTCGAAGTCAGCGATGCGGTCCTGCCGGAACGTGCGATAGTATTCCGCCTGGGCCGAGAACGGACCCGTCGCGGCATCGACGCGGGTGCCGAGGCGGCCGGGAGGAATGCGCGGCAGGTTGCCGCGATCGTTCGTCAGCTTGGCGCGAACGTAGTCTCCGAAAACCGAGACCCCCAGTTCCGGCACGACCTGATGCCGCACTTCGCCGTCGACCCCGGTGAACGTGGCGTCGGCCGCCACGTAGTGGATCAGGCGGAACTGCTCGAAGCGATCGAGGGTCTGGCCGAAGATGTAGTTGTCCACCTTCTGGTGATAGGCGCCGACCGTGAAGGTGGTCGGGCCGCTCGTCTTGCGGAAGGTGAGGTTGATCGACTTGCCGGTCTCGAGACGGTTCTCGGTGGAGGCCATGCCCTCGAACGTGCGCCCCGTGACCATGCCGATCTCGTAGGTGTTCGAGGCGAAGTGTGGACCGAAGGCATAGAGTTCCTGTACGCCCGGCGCTCGCTGCGATCGGGCGAGCGACAGGGACAGCGAATAGCCGTCGGTCACTTGCCAGAGGGCCGAGGCCGATACCGAAAAAGGATCGTGCGAGGTGGCTGGCATGAAGCTGGCAAGGCTCGTCTGCGGACGGATGCGCTGCCATTCCTGCCGCACTGCCGCTTCGATGCGGACCGGGCCGAACTCCCGGCTTTCGTGCAGGAACAGGGCGGTGCTGTCGATGTCGAACGGCGTGTATCTCGTCGTATCGTTCTCGATGTAGGAATGGATGCCGCTGAAGGTGCTGTCGGAATGCTGGACGCCGAACACGCCGCGGAAGCCGGCGAGCGGCTTGTGGGTCAGCTCGAAGCGCACGTCGAACGCCTTGTTGCGGAAGCTCGCGGCAATATCGTCATGCTCGATCTCGTCATGGCGGTAGGTGGTATGCGCCATGCGGAAGCGGACGCGCTCGAAACCGGGAAGGGGGTCGCGATAGTCGCTGCGGATATCGAAGCGCTCGCTGCGCAGCTTCACGAAGATGCTCTCTTCGTGGTCGTGATCGTGATCGTGATCGTGGTCGTGATCGTGATCGTGATCGTGATCGTGGTCATGCCCGTGATCATGATCGTCGTGCCCGTGATCGTCCTCATCGCCGTGACCATGCGATCCGCAGTGGAGGCTGGGACCGTGGGTATGGCAATCCTCATAGGCGTGGCTGTGGCCGGGCAGTCCGTACGTGCTGCGAGTGCGCGTATAGCCGAAGCCGAGGTAGCCATCCGCACCGATCCACGAGGCACCGGCGCTGAAGGTCGAGCTTTCGCTCCACGAGCCGGGCACGCGCTTTTGCCCGAACGCGCCCGGCACCCGGTAGTCGTCGGTTTCACGGTGGGCGCCTTCGACGCGCAAGGCCAGCGCGCCAGTACCCACCGTCACGCCGCCCACGGCGGAGCGTTCGTCGTCGCCCGTGCCCAGGCGCCCTTCGGCAGCACCAGAGATGCCGTTCACGGGCACTTCGGTGGGGATCTTGGTGTCGAGCAGGTTCACCGCGCCGCCGATCGCGCCGCCGCCGTAGAGCAGGGCCGAAGGGCCGCGCAGCACTTCGATGCCGCGCAGCAGCAGCGGTTCGCCGGTGATCGCATGGTCGGCCGAGACGCCCGAGGCGTCCTGCACATTGGCGCTGTCCGACAGCACCTGCACGCGCGGTGCCGTCTGACCGCGAATCACCGGGCGGCTGGCGCCGCCGCCGAAGTTGTCGAAGTGGATACCCGGCTGCCCGGCCAGCGTCTCGCCCAGCGTGCCCTGGCGGCGATGGGCGAGTTCGTCACCGGAAAGAGTCACGACCGGGGTGGCGGTCTCGTCGGCGGTTTCCTCGAGCGGTGCGGACGTCACCAGGATCTCGCTCGGGCCGTAACTCGCCTCCTCGGCGAGGGCGGCGGCGGGTATCAGAGCAAGGAGCGAAACGGCGGAACGGTGCAGAATGCGGACGGACAAGAAACAGACCCCCTGGAAACGGCTGGAATGCAGATCGACCGATCGGGACCGGTCCGCTGCTTCGGATTTTTGATCGCCGCGTCGTGCAGGCGCTCAGCGCCTCGCCGATGCGACGACGCTCAGGGTTTATGGTATGAGATAACGTAACACAACTAGCGTTCATGGATCTCACGTTTATTTACAATCCAGCAACTTCGATCGCCTTCAGCCGGCCTTGTTGGGCGAACCGTCGTCTTGCGCGGTCGCCAGGGTGGCGGTCTCGTGGGGTGAACCGTTGTAGATGAATCCGAACGTGGGGTTTTGGCGGGAGCCGAGGGCGCGGCTGGGGCCATACCAGACGCGCACGTTGCTCCAGTCCCCCGCCTCGGACACGTCTTCGGCCAGCGCGCTGCGCTCTACAAGGCCCGGACGCGACCAGTTGGCGTGATCGAGCAGGACGTGCCGGGCATCGACGACCTCGCGGATCATCGCGACATGGCCGTAGGGCATTGCAGCTGTCGATTTGAACACCAGCACCGCGCCCGCTTCCGGTGAACTGCCGCGCTTGTAGGTGCCTTCGGCCTGATCCCACCAGGTTGCGGCATTTCCGTGAATGCCGATGCCGGACTGGGCGCGCGCATAGGGCACGCATTGAAGAGGACGCGCCAGGGCCGGCGCGAAGAACGCCTGAGCGGAAAGAGACAGCAAAGCGGCGACGACGACGGAAACCTTCTTCATGGCGAGACGTTATATCGTCTCTGCCGTCCAGAGGTAGCCCGACCCCGGTTGGGTTGCCGTGCAGAGCGCACGGCTCGTCGCGCGCCGGGAACCGAATCGGTCCATCCGCGATTAAGCGCCTCGATCTCGATCGTTAAGCGGCGCGGCAAGCGATTCTGCCGGTCGGCGATGGACGGTTGGGTATGCGAGACGGATCGGAGACAGCGATCCCATCCGCAGTTTCGCTTTTCCGCGGCATGGCGACATTTTTTCACGCCGGCCTCTTCTCATCCCGAACACGCTTACCATGTTATGTTGTAACATAACTGGAAAACAAGCCGGAGCCTTCCCCATGAGCGAGCAATGCGAAACCCTGGATCGGGAGCCAGGGCGGTTCTTCACGGACTTCGTGGAGTCGGCAGCGATCTCGGCGTCCACGCTCTGCATGATCCACTGTCTCGCCCTGCCGCTGCTTCTGTTCCTGCTGCCGGGGCTGCTCGGCACGTTCTTCCAGTCCGAACTGTTCCATATCGTCGCGCTCGGGCTGGTCGTGCCGGCGGCCTTGGCGGCATTCCTGCTGGGCTATCAGCGACATGGAGCGGTCGGACCGGCCCTGTTCGGCGTGGCGGGTATCGCGTGCCTGGTCATGGGGGTTTTCCTGCCGATCGCTCCACTGAGCGAAGTGGGGCTGACAGTCGCAGGAAGTGCGCTGCTGGTCGCCGGCCATGCGTGGAACTGGCGCAAGCGGACGGCGCAGACAGGCTGCAACGCCATGGCTACCATCAAAAAGTAGCCCCGCAGGACTCATGCCAGCGGGGCCAGTTTTTGGGTCGCATCTGAAGCGCCGGCCTGGTCTCAGATCCCCCGATCCAGCGATCCCTTGCAGGATCGCTCCCCCCGACGCCCAGGAGCAAAGTTCTATACCAACAGGGGCGATTCGCTGGTGATGCAAATTGCTGTAAATTGCCGAACGGCGCTGATTTATGTTAATGAGTCAAGGCGATAGGTCTTGTCTGTGCAGACCGGATATGGTCAGAAGTATACAGATAAAGCTGCTCACAGTTGAAACAGGCACGAGCCCTCACGGTATCGCAACATTCGGGACGGGGGGAACGAGCTGCGACAGCAAGCTCTGAACGTCCCTGTCGCCCGGCCAGTCCCGTTCGATACGGCGCGTGACGGGCCGGGAATACCAACGTTCTCCCAGCACCACCGCTTCGCGCAGGAGCCGTATCAGCGCCTCCCGATCCTTCATCGAGGACGCATAAAACGCCGGCGACTGGCGGATGCGGCGTCCACCTTCAGCGATTTCGGCCAGCGCGTCCTCGATCATGATGCGATGGGCGTGAGCCGGATCGTTCCGGACCGCCGCCGTCATTCTCGAGGCCAGGCGCTGTATTCCGGGACCGCCGCGCAGCCGCGCAAAGTCCGCGAATTCCCGGGCGAATCCGCTTATGTCTCCGCGCCCCAGATATATCCAGGACAGGCAACTGCTGATCGTCGCGTCCTGAGGATAGGTCTGCTTGAGTTCGCGCAGTGTCGCCAGGGCTTCCGCATCGCGCCCGGCTTGCCATTTGGCCCAGGCGTGTTCGACGGCGATGGGCTGCGAGCCCGGCAGGAGCGCCACCGCGCGCTGGTAATGGCGTTCGGCCGGCGCGAACTCGCCCAGATCGGAAAGGATGTTGGCGAGCCAGAAATGGGTGAGTCCATCCGCGTCGTTCCGGCGCAGCGCGGCGGCGAAAGCTTGCAGGGCGGCTGCGGGATCGTTGTCCCACCAATAATCGATGAAGCCTTCGGCGCGAAGGGCGCTGGCCAAGCCGGGATCGAGTTCGAGCGCCTTGTCTGCCGCGATCCGGGCTTTGCCGAAGGCCTCCGCGTCGCTGACCCGGCCATATTCGCGGTAGACCAACCAGGTCTCGGCAAGACCGGCGCGGGCGGGCGCGTAGTTCGGCTGCTGCGCGATGACGGCGCCGTAAAGCCGGATCGCGGTTTCGAGATCCTGGGGGCGGCGATGGGCCCAGGCGTCTCGTGCGGCAATGAAGTCCCGGGCGGCTGCGGCATCCGGGGGAAGCGGCTCGCTGGCGGGTTGTTGACGGTCAAGCAGCAGGACACCCAGCACGGCGACCAGCGCCGACGCCAGCACCAGCCCCGCCGCCCATAAGCGCCGCGTCCGGAGGGGCGTGGGTGCAAGCGCCAAGGGGAGGGGAGCCTCATCGACCACGCATGGCGGCGGCGCGGCAGCACCCGCGTCACCGCTGCGATTGCGGCGCTCCCATTCGGCAAGTTCGTGGCAATAGGCGAAGACGGTCTTTTGCTTGCCGCCGGGAAGCTGGTGGATCGGCAGGCCTCGCTCCCGCGCCCAGCGCGCGACCGTGGTACGGTCTCTGCCGAAATAAGCCGCTATCGCTTTCCAGCCATCCAACCGGCGTTCGTCTGAGATCATGCCGCTTCGTAAACCCTCCTCCGATCGTCAGCCTAGCTTTTCGCTTCCGGACGCTCAAGCGGGTGGGAGACGGAGGCCGTCACGTCTTCCGTGCCGATAAACCTGTCGTTTTCAACCCTTTTCGTCTAATCGCGTCTCGTTTTCGGACGTTTGCAAACGGTCAGCGGATAGCTTCCGCCCGGGCGATCAGCGCGTCGAGAGCGGTGCGGCCGTGACGCAGTTCCTCGATGATCTTGCGCAGCTCCGTCGGCGTGATCCTTGCGCCGCCTTCGCTGTCCACCGACTGCACTTCGACGATCCGGTGCAGCGCTTCCACGATGGCCAGGACCGGATCCATCGGCAGGACGGCCTTGGCCAGCGGCACCGCGCGAACCTGTCCCAGCGCAAGGAAAGGGTCGATCGCGCCCGGCCCGAACTCCCGTTCGATTCGCACCAGGATCAGCGCGTCGATGCTGGTGGCGCGATTGCGGGCATTGCGGATCGTCCCGATGGAGCAATCCAGCCGGGTAGCCAGTTGGGCGTCCGACAAATCCTCGTTCTTCTGCAGGTTACGGATGATCGAGGCGACTGCCAGGCGATAGTCCTCGCTCGAAAGTGCAGCGGATCGGCCTGACGTCATGGTGTATAGTCCTTTTCGTCTTTCGTAGCAGGGACAAGAGCTTGTGGCGAACGCGACAAATAGGGCCAAGACTTTGCCGACGGAATCGCTATATGGCGTCGCGGATATGAAATTCAGCCGTCGCAATCTGATCGTTGCCGCCACCGCGTTCGCAGCGACATCATCCTCCGCAGCCCGTGCGATTTCCTCCGCCTTGCCGGAGCGTCCGCGCGCGCCGTCGCTCGTCCTGCCCAAGCCGGGCACCGTCGCGCCCGTGGCGCCGGCTGCCCTGCCGCAGGTTCCCGCGCCGTTTCAGCCGCTGGGCATCCGGCCGGGGCTGTTCGACGCCGCGATGCAGGCGTTGGACCGCCATGGCCGGCGGGTCAAGCGCGACCGGATCGGCGTCGTGGATTTCTCCGCATCCTCCTCGCAGCCGCGCTTCCACCTCGTGGACCTGGAAAACCGGAAGATCACCTCGCTTCCGGTCGCCCACGGCAGCGGGTCGGATCCGGGTCATACGGGGTGGTTGCAGCGCTTCTCGAACCGGCCGGGCTCCAACGCCAGCAGCGAGGGCGCTTATCTCACTACCGATTACTATTACGGCGCGCATGGTCGGTCGCAGCGCCTGGTCGGGCTGGATGCCACCAACAGCAACGCGCTGGAACGCGCCATCGTCATCCATGGTGCCTGGTATGCCGAGCCGAACATGATCGGTGCTCACGGCAAGCTCGGCCGCAGCCAGGGCTGCCTTGCGGTGGGAGACAGCCTGCTCTCCAAGGCGTTCGACCACTTGGGCGAAGGCCGGCTGATCTACGCGGCCAAGCTGGCCTGAGACATCGAACCGCCGGATCGCACGGAGATCCGGCGCGCGGCGGTTGTGTAGATCAGATTGTCACCAGCGCACTAACGCGGTGCGAGAAGGGGTGGTTGGGCGTTGCACCCCTGCCGATCTGCGAGAACATGCCGTTGCCGAGTTCGGCCAGCTTGGCCTCCACGAGGGGAAGATCCTCGCCCGCCTTGACGTCGAGGTGGACGTGGAGCTTGCCGTCGAACTCCAGCGTGATCTCGTCCGCCTCCACGATCCGCGCGCGCAGATCGTCCAGCACGCTGGAGAGTTGATCGTTTAAGCTCGGTCTGGATGAGGCAGTCCGGGCAGTCGTGGAATCGATGGAGTAAACCGTTGCGTCCTTCGGCATTCGTAATCCCGTCCTGAGTGTTTTGCCGATAGCTGGCGAGACGAGCATAACATTTCAGCGTCGATAAAGAACGCTCCGGCGAGGCTTCCTGTGCATTTCTCTCGCGCCGAAGCACCGATTCCTGCCATTTAGGCCGCTGCCAAGGTTGGCGAACGGGACGCACCGGGCCCTTTTTGCGTTGATTTCATGCGAGAACTCGTGCGGGGCGGGCTGCGCCTTTCGCCCCGGTCGCAACGACGATGCGAAAGTGCGGGAATTGCGTCAGATCGCTGCCGCCTTGGCCTTGCAGGCGGCGATGAAGGGTGCCGGGTCATAGTAGAAGGGCTTGATCTCGCAGCATTTGTCACCGCGAAAACGGAACCGCTCGCAAATCTCGGCGGGGGCGAGCGCCGGATCGGCAAAGCGCAGAGAGAGGATGGTGACGGCGTAGTCTCCGCCGACCGTCGTCTCGATTCGGTCCAGCGCGACGACGTCGCACATTCCCATGACTTTGGCGTAGAGTTCCTGCAGGGCGTTCCGGCCGCGATAGGCGCCGGCCATCGGCAGGCTGTCCGCTTCATGGGCGACGAAATCGTCGGTGAGCATGTCAGCCGCCGCTTCCCAATCGCCCGCGCCGGTGGCGGCATAGAGGCGGTCGACGAAATCGATCATCTGCTCGGGGCTCATGGTCATGGTCACTCCTTCTCCCGCGCCGGACTGTGACAAAGGCGTGAAATCACCGAACCTAGCGTTTCGACTAGCAGTACCGGCGGCCGCCGCGCGGTTAAGCTGGCGGGATGGGAAAGGTCAGACAGATCGTTCTGGCAAGGCGGCCTCACGGGGTGCCGGTGCCGGAAGACTTCGCACTTCAGGAGACCGAGGCGGCAGATCTCGGCCAGGGGGAATTCCTGGTGGCGATGCGCGTCGGTTCGGTCGACCCCGCGATCCGGGGCTTCCTGGACGACAGGCCGAGCTATGTCGAACCCGTGGCGATCGGCGCCCCGATCAAGGGCATGTCGCTGGGCGAGGTGATCGTCTCCAACCACGCGGACTATCCGGTGGGCACGCTGGTGCGCGCTTTCGCGACATGGTCCGATCACTACGTGCTGTCCGGCGATGCCTGGGGGCTGGAGAAGGTCCACCGGCAAGCCGACACGGAACTGCATCACTACATGGGCGCGCTCGGGCCGGTCGGGCTGACGGCCTGGGTCGGCCTCTTCGCCGTGGGTGAGGCGAAGCCGGGCGAGACCGTGGTGGTCAGCGCAGCGGCGGGGGCGACCGGTTCTACGGTGGGACAGATCGCCAAGGCCCGGGGGTGCAGGGTGATCGGCTTGGTCGGATCGGCGGAGAAGGCGGCGGTGATCCGCGACCTCGGCTTCGATGCCGCGATCGACTATCGCGCCACGCCGGACATCGCAGCCGAAATCGCCCGGGCCGCACCCGAGGGCGTGGACGTCTATTTCGACAACGTCGGCGGCGAGGTGCTGGAGGCGGTGCTGCCGCTGATGCGCCTTCACGGCCGCGTCGCGGTCTGCGGCATGGTCGGCCAATACAACGATGCCGATCACCCCCACGGCGTCAGGACGCTCTGGCAACTGGTGGTCAACCGCATCCGCATGCAGGGCTTCATCACTTACGACTATCCCGAAGTGCTGTCCCAGGCCCAGGCCGAACTCGATGCCTGGGTCGCGCAAGGCAAGCTGAAGCCGCTCGCCAATGTCCGGGACGGTTTCGAGAAACTCCCGGAGGCCTTCATCGACCTGATGTCCGGCCGTACCATAGGAAAGACTCTTGTCCGGATATGAACTGATGACCGATCTCTGGCACCCGCTGGTCGCTGAGGCCGATTTCCCGGAAGAAGGCAAGCTGGCGGCGCGTATCGCCGGCTGGAGCGTGCTGGTCGTGCGCACGGACGAGGGCTTCAATGCCGTCAACGACCGCTGCACGCACCAGGCGGCGCTGCTCTCCGGCGGCAAGGTGCGGCGCGGGGCGATCATGTGCCCGCTGCACGGAGCGCGCTTCGAGGCGGCGACCGGGCGCTGCATCGGCGGCGCCTATGCCGACTTGCGCCGCTTCGAACTTCGCATCGAGCGCGGGATGATCGAGGTCGCCGTGCCTGAAACGCCCCCCGGGCCGGACGAGCGTCCGGTGGAAGCCTGAGAAGGAGATGACGATGCCGTACACCGGACCTTGCGAAGACCGTCTCGCCTTGCGCGAACTGCTGGAGACTTATGCCGACGCGGTTACGCGCCGGGATCCGCAGGATTGGGGTGACACCTGGGCGGAAGACGCCGAATGGTCGCTGCCGGACTATCCCGAGATCGGCACCACCAAGGGCCGCGCGGCCATAGTCGCGATGTGGACCGAGGCGATGAAGGCCTACCCCGGCATCATGTTCGAAGCCTGGCCGGGATCGATCGAAGTGTCCGGCAACACCGCGACGATGCGCAGCTATACCGCCGAAGTCTATGACCAGGACGGCGTGACCTTGCGCGATCGGGGCGTCTACGAGGACACTTGCGTGAAGATCGGCGGCGAGTGGCTGTTCAAGAGCCGCTCGTTCCGCAACATCCACCGGCAGCAGGCGCCCAAGGGCTGCTGACCCAAGGGCTGCTGACCCAAGGGCTCTTGGGCGGAGACAAAATCCGGAATCGACGTCGTGCCCGCAAGCGCGTAGAGCGCCGGGCATGACCACACAGATCACCATCCGCCGCCCTGACGACTGGCATGTCCATCTCCGCGATGGCGAGATGCTGGAGGCCGTGGTCGGCTACACCGCGCGCCAGTTCGCCCGCGCCATCGTCATGCCAAACCTGACGCCGCCGGTCATCACCGTTGCCGCAGGAGAGGACTATCGCAAACGGATCCTGAAGGCGCTTCCGGCCGGTGCGGACTTCACGCCGCTGATGGTCGGCTATCTGACCGACGATGCCGATCCGGCGGAAATCGCACGGGGCCACGAACAAGGCGTGTTCACCGCCTGCAAGCTCTACCCGGCCCATGCCACCACCAATTCCGCGCATGGCGTCACTGACATCCGCAAGCTCACCGGCGTCCTGGAAACCATGCAGCGGATCGGCATGCCGCTGCTTATCCACGGCGAAGTCACGGACCGTGATGTCGATATCTTCGACCGGGAAGCGGTGTTCATCGAGCGGGTGCTGGCGCCGCTCGTCCGCGACTATCCGGCGCTCAAGATCGTGCTCGAACATATCACCACGTCCGAAGCGGTGGATTTCGTGGCGGGTAGCGGGCCGCAGATCGCTGCCACGATCACGCCCCAGCACATGATCATCAACCGCAACGCGATCTTCGACGGCGGCATTCGCCCGCACGCCTATTGTCTGCCCATTGCCAAGCGCGAACAGCACCGCCTGGCCGTGCGCAAGGCGGGTGTGTCGGGATCGCCGAAGTTCTTCCTCGGCACCGACAGCGCGCCGCACATGATCGGCCGCAAGGAAGCGGCCTGCGGCTGCGCCGGGATTTTCAACGCGCCCTATGCGCTGGAAAGCTACGCGCAGGTCTTCGAGGAGGAAGGCGTGCTGGACCGGTTGGAAGGTTTCGCTTCCGAGCATGGCCCGAACTTCTACGGCTTGCCGCTGAACGAAGGCACCGTCACGCTGACCCGCGAAGACGTGGTCGTGCCCGAGGTTATCGTCGAGGGCGAGATCCGCGTGGTTCCGTTCCATGCCGGGGAAACGGTGCGCTGGCGCTTCGACGGCTGATCGGCAGCTGCAACGGCAACGGAAAAAGGCCCGGCCTCCTGGAGGTCCGGGCCTTTTCCTTGCAGGGGGCCTCAGAACTTCTTGGTGACTTCGACCATCACCGTGCGCGGCAGCGTGCCGAAGCCGAGCTGGTCGGCCTTGATGCCCGCAGGCGTCCCGGTTCCGCTCCCGGTCGAGGGACCATCGACCACGCCGGTGACGTAGAAGCGGTTGGTCAGGTTCTTGCCGATGACGGCGAGCTGCCAGTTGTCGTCCTCGGCACCGAAGCGCAGACCGGCATCGAGCGTCACGTACTTGCCTTGCCGGGAAAGCGGATTGCCGAAGGCCGAGGCGAGATAGCTGCCCGAATAACGGGCATCCACGTTCATGCCGAGCTTCATCGAGGCGCCGACGGCCATCTCGTAGTTCACGCCTAAGTTGCCGGTCCAGCGCGGTGCGACGGAAAGCGTCTGGCCACCGAGATCCTGGCGGGTGTTTCCGGCAAGGTTGCAGCCTTGCGCCGGAGTCTGTCCGGCATAGCACGGGGCGAGCGGGAAATCGGTGTAGCGCGCCTTGTTGTAGTTGACCGAGCCGTGCAGATCGAGGCCCGGAACGCCGTTCGGTGCGAACTGGAATTCGGCCTCCACGCCCTTCGTCCGGGCATCGGCGGTCAGGGTCTGGAAGGCGAAGATCGGCGAGTTGAAGAAGTCGACCTGCAGGTTCTTGTATTTGTAGTTGAACGCCGTGACGTTGAAGCGGAGCTGACGGTCAAGCAGGGTGGACTTGAAGCCCACTTCGAAGCCTTCCGCCTTCTCGGGATCGAAAGTGAGATCGGCGGTGGGGTCGGTGGAGAACTTCGAGTTGATGCCGCCGTTGGAGAACCCGCCGGACTTGTAGGCCGTCTTGTAGGCGCCATAGACCATGAGGTCATCGGTGGGCTTCCAGGTCAGCGTGGCTTCGGGCGACCAGTTGGTGAAGTGCTGGCGCGCAGTGACTTGACCCAGGCCGTCGGGATCGAACTGGTCGCGGAAGATGGTGGTGACCAGCGGGTTGTTGTAGAACTGGGTGAAGTAGCTGTTCTTGGTCTCGTCCGAATAGCGCGCACCGCCTGCCAGCTCGAGCGTCGGCAGGATCTTGTACGTGAGCTGGCCGAAGACGGCCATCGTCTCCCCCTTGGTGAAGCTGGTCTTGGCCGTGGCGACGTGCTCGAGGCCCGGGGGCGCCGCGGAGTTGGAGACGCCGCCCGTCAGCACGTATTGTTCGAAGTCGCGCTTGGTCTTCTGGTAGAGCATGCCGAGCATCATGTTGAACGGACCATCGAACTGGGTCAGCGCGCGCAGCTCCTGGCTGAAGGCCTTCCAGGACGAGTTCTCTGTGGCCCAATTGCTTCCGGGGCCGCCCGCGCTGTTGCTGGACTGAAAATCACAGGCGCAGGCCCAGCGGTTGTTGTTCCACTGGTAGTTGGTGACCGAGGACAGCTGGAGCTGGTCGGCATCGTAGGTCACGTTGAGCGTGCCGCCTGCCGAGCGATAGCGGTTGTAGAGCGCGCCGTTCTGCTTGGCGAACGGGAATCCGGCGGCGACGTCTACCGGCATGTTGTTCTGGTGCGTCACGAAATTCTTGCCGCAGGCATAGCCGTTGAGCTGCGAGGTACTGCCGTTGCCGCAGGCGAAGGCGACGTAGTTCCACGAGGAATTGTTGACGGTGTTGAAATCGACGTTTCCCTTGAGGCTGACGGTAAGGCGGCTGGTCGGCTCCCACTTCAGCGTGCCGCGCGCGAGGAATTCCTCCTCGCCCGGCGCCTTGTGCGCGGCGGGTGCGGCCACATGCGAGGTGGGATCGCCGTTGCCGCCCGCGAGGATGCTGGCGGAGTCTATCTCGGTATAGACGATGTCGTCGGCGACGTTGCGGTAGTAGCCGCCCTCCATTTTCGAATAGCGCGCGGCCAGGCGGATGCCGAGCGTGTCGGTCAGCGGCATCGAGGCATAGCCTTCGACGCGCCATTGCTGGCTGCGGAACTCGTAGCCGCCCTTCACCTGAAACTCGGGGGTGTTCGTGGGATCGGCGGTGGTAATGGAGATGACGCCGGCCGTGGCGTTCTTCCCGAAGAACAGCGCTTGCGGTCCTTTCAGCACTTCCACGCGGGCGAGGTCGAAGAAGCCCTCCTGGATCACGCGGCCCTGGCCGTAATAGGCGCCGTCCACCACGACCGCCACCGACTGCTCGATGCCGATCGAGGTGGAGGACGATCCGATGCCGCGCAAGGTAAGCTGGGCGCCGGAGCCGTTGGAGGCGCGGCCGACGTTGAACTGCGGGGCGATGGCGGCGATCTTCTCGACGCTGGTGATGTCGCGCGAGGCGATCTGCTCGGCGGAGATGGCGGTGACCGCCACCGGCACGTCCTGCGCGGTTTCCTGTCGCTTGCGGGCCGTGACGATGATTTCCTTGATGCCGCCGGTTGTCGCCTGATCCTGGGGTGCCTGATCTTGTGGCGCCGCTTCCTGCGCTTCGGCGGGCAGGGCGAGGAGCAGCAACGTCGGTGTGGTCGATGTGAGCAGGGCGGATTTCGAGAATCGCATTTCAGGGCCTCCCGCATGTTTTCTTTGTCCCGTCCTTGGTAGAACCACGCGGGCAGACGAGGGCCTGTGCAAACGAATAGCCCTAGCCGTTTGATCAGGTGGCGCGCGGGGCCGCGCAGGTGACGTTGTCCCTTCAATGGGAGACCTCATTTGACCCGCAACCGTTTCTGGCGGCTTGATCGCCATCCCGAAGGCAACACCGATTTTTCCCGCTTTCTCAGCCTCTGCGAGGAAGCTCCGGCGCCGCTGGACGAGGGCGAAGTGCGCATCGCCGCCAAGTGGCTCTCGATGGACGCCGGCACCCGCATGTGGATGAGCCCGCGCACCGACGGCTATCAGCCGCCGCTGCCGCTCGGCGCGAAGATGGTCGGGTTGGTGCTCGGCCGGATCAGCGAAACGCGCGATGCGGCCTTTCCGGTCGGCACTCTGGTGCGCGGCTTCGGGCAATGGGCCGAGCAGGCGGTCGTCGTGCCTGCGCTTGCCGGGCTGGAGGCGGTGGACGAAACAGTAGCCGATCCGCGCCAGCATTTCGGTGCGCTGGGAATGAACGCCTGGACGGCTTATGTCGGCGTGAAGGACGTGGCGGCAGTGAAGCCGGGTGAGTGGCTGGCGGTTTCGGCGGCGGCAGGGGCTACGGGGAGCCTGGCCTGTCAGGTCGGGCGCAATCTCGGCGCGAAAGTCGTCGGGATCGCGGGCGGTGCGGAAAAGTGTCGCTGGCTGCGCGAGGAACTCGGCGTGGACATGGCGATCGACTACCGCAGCGAGAACGTGGAGGCGCGTCTGGCCATGTGCGAGGGCGGGATCGGGGCGTTCTTCGACAATGTCGGCGGGCCGATCCTCGATGCGGTGCTGCCCAACATGGCGCATTACGGCCGCGTCGCGATCTGCGGCATGGTGGCGGGTTATGACAACGACGCGTCGATGCCGGGACCGGCGCGCTTCGACCAGATCCTGATGCGGCGGCTGCGGGTAGAGGGGTTCTTCATTCCCGACTTCCTCGAACGCGGGGCCGAGTTCGCGCCGGTGCTGCGCGAGTGGCTCGATGAGGGTAAGCTCATGGTGCGGTTTGACGAAACGCAGGGGATCGAGAATGTGCTCGTTGCTTACGAGCGGATGCTGACGGGGAAGAACATCGGCAAAGTCGTGGTGCGGGTAGGCTAGAGGCTGGATGAGGCCAGGCCGGAACGTCGTCCCGGACCTGATCCGGGACGACGTATTTCTCAGTCCCGCTGGCGATCACATAGCGGTGACGCCGCCGTCGACCACGAACTCCCCGCCGGTGATGTAGTTCGCCTCGTCGCTGGCGAGGAACAGGATCATGTTGGCGATGTCGAGCGGGCTGCCCATGCGCTTCATCGGGATCGAGGCGACGATCTCCTTGAACCCTTGCGGGTTGTCGCTGCGGGCGACGTCCTGCATGGCCGTCTCGATCATGCCGGGGTGGACGGAATTGCAGCGGATGCCCTCCGCCGCGCACTCCATCGCCACGACCTTGGAGAAGATCCGCACGCCGCCCTTGGCCGCGCCATAGGCGCCGCACATCGGCACGCCGACCAAGCCGCCGATCGACGAAAGGTTGACGATCGAGCCGCCGCCCCCGGTCTTGCGCATCAGCTCGACCGCCCGGCGCGTGCCGAGGAACACGCTGTCGAGGTTGACCTTGTTCTGCTTTTCCCAGTCGGCCAGCGAAAGCACCGTCAGCGGCTTGAGTACGGCGATCCCGGCGTTGTTCACCAGCACGTCGATCCGGCCGTGGCCTTTCTCGATCGCCTGGAACAGCTCTTCCCAGCCAGCCTCGCTGGTCACGTCCTGCGCCAACGCCTCGGCCTGGCCGCCAGCGTCGCGGATTGCCGCCGCGACGCTTTCAGCGCCCTTAGCGTCGAGGTCGGTCAGATAGACGAAGGCGCCTTCTTCTGCAAAGCGCCGCGCGGTGGCCGCGCCTAGCCCGCGTTCGTTTCCGGCGCCGGTAACCAGCGTGATCTTGCCTTCCAGACGGCCCATGCGTTCAACCTTTCGAGATGCGATGTCAGAATTTCACGCCAACGGTGGCGCCGTAAGTGCGCGGTTCGAGCGCCATGCCGAACGAGAACAGCCCGGCAACGGTGAAGGCGTGCGTGGTCGTCTTCTCGTTGAGCAGATTGCGGCCGAACAGGCGCACATAGGCTTCCTTGTCGCCGATATCGAAGTTGACGGTCAGGCTGGCGTCGACGAGATCCTGCGTCGTGGTGCGCACGCGCGGATCGTTGCCACCGACGATGACTCCAGTGACGGTGCCGGACGGATCGGTCACCGGCGTCAGCGAGGCTTGCGAGATCTGCTCGTCGTAAGGGCTGATATGCCGCCATCCCGCCGTCGCCACCACTTTGCCGAAGCTGGTCGGGACCGTGTAGTCGGCATTGAGCGAACTGGTGAACTTCGGCGCATAGATCAGCCGGTTGGCGGAATAGTCGAAAGGCACGATCTGCGTGCCGAAGGCGCCATTGGTCACGAAGTTGCGGAAGTGCGATTTCATGTAGGCGGTGGAGGCGGTGATCGTCAGTTGCGGAGTGATGCGCACAGTGGCGTCCATCTCGATGCCCTTGATCATGGCACCGCCGGGCACGTTGCCGGTGATGGTCTGGTTGCCGAGCGGTCCGCCGGGAACGGTCAGGTTCTGCTGCATGTCCTTGTAGTCGGAAATGTAGCCGGCCAGGTTCACTTCCAGCTTGCGGTTGAACGCGGCGAGCTTGGCGCCGATTTCGTAAGCGTCAACGGTTTCGGGCTGGAAAGGCGTGCTGGCCGTCAGCGCCGTCGCCGCGCGCGGGCTGAAGCCGCCGGAGCGGTAGCCGCGCGACCAGCTGGCGTAGAGCATGACGTCGTTGTTGGGCCGATAGTCGATGCCGACTTTCGGCGTGAACTTGGTGAAGTTGGCATCACCCGAGCCGATCAGGCCGGTCTGGGCGAAGCTGTTGGTCAGCTTCTTGTTATCGTGCGACCAGCGGCCGCCGAACGAGAGGCGCCACTTGTCCGCGAAGGCCCAGTTGAAGTCTCCGAAGAAAGCATAACTGGTGGTCTTGCCGACATTGGTCTGCGGGTTACGGTCGAACTCCGTCGGCGGAATCGACGGATTGAAGCCAAAGAAGCGAGTCCACTGGGTAAGGTCGTATTTCGAATGGAAATAGTAGGCGCCCACGACATAGTCGAAGCCCGTGAACAGGTTCCCCGCAGCGCGCAGTTCCTGGCTCCACTGCGTATACTTCTGCCGGCGATCGACATAGTAGAGGTCGGAGGAAGAACCGTCGAAGTCCTGGGTCTGGTTCTCCTTGCTGTGGCGCCAGCCGGTGATCGAGCTGAGCTTTACTGCGCCCAGATCGTAGTTCATCTGCAAGGTGGCGTTCGGTGCGCGGTACTTGCTCCTCGCCGGAAGCGTGAACACCGTGTAGAGATCGGTCGTATTGTTGCGATTGCACTCGTTCGCGGGGATCAGGCCGCAGAAGGTCTCGGTGCTGTTAGTGAGGTTGCTGACCACCGGCTCGAAGCTCTGGACCACGTTCTCTACGCTGAGCTGTGCGTCGAAGCCGGTGCCGGTGGGTTCGAACAGCACACTGGCGCCGTAGCTGTCGCCCTTGCTGCCGCCCGCGCGGGTATCGCGGATGACGTTGCGGTAGAAGCCATCGGACTCGTTGTGGAAGTACCAGCCCTTGATGCCCCAGGTTTCGCCGTCGCCATAATTGACGATCGCCTTGGCCGCCCAGGTGTTCCACCGCCCATAAGTGAGTTCGGCCTTCACGCCGGGCTCCATCGTCGGCTTGGTTCGGGTGATGTTGATGACGCCGCCGATCGTGTTGGCGCCGAACAGCGTGCCTTGCGGACCGCGCAGCACTTCGATCTGGGCGATGTCGAAGGCGTCCTGAAGCTGGCCGGTATTGGTGCCGATGGTCACGCCGTCCACCACGACGCCTACGGTGGGCGTCTGGGACTTCTCGATGTCGGCATAGGTCAGGCCGCGGATCGAGATATTGGCGGCCTGCGCGCCGGAGTTCTGCTGGGTGATAAGCAGGCCGGGTGCGGTGCCTTGCAGGTCGCCGATGTTCACGGCCGCCTTGTTCTCCAGCATGGCGGTGTTGATGGCGGTAATCGCGACCGGCGTGGACTGCAGCGTTTCCGAGCGACGCCGCGCGGTGACGATGATTTCCGTATTGTCGATACTGGCCTGCTGCGAGGCCGGGGCCGCGATTGGGGCTGGAGCCGGCGGTTCGGCCACCGATGCCTCTTGCGCGCTAGTCGGAGAAATGATGCAAGTGAGCGCGCTTGTCGAAAGTGCGACAAGCATCGCTCCGCGACGACGTGCGGATGCCATGGTTTCCTCCCTCTCCCCGGCTATTCGTATAGCCTGCTTTACTGATTCACTATGCTACGAAATGGAGTGATAGCCGAACTGACAATTTGCACAGGTGCGATGGGATGGGCGAATGGAGAGTCAAGGTCCGGGCTTGAGGAGAACTGTATCATGACTGTCAATCGCCGCTTCCTGCTCGTGCGTAGACCTGCGGGCGAACCCGTAGAGGAAGACTTCGCCCTGGTGGAGGCGCCCGTGCCCAGCCCATCTGCGGGAGGGATCGTCGTGCGCAACCACTTTGCTTCTCTGGACCCGGCGCAGCGGGGCTGGATGGACGATGCGCCGAGCTATATGCCGCCGATCCGCTTGGGCGATCCGGTTCGCGCCACGACGGTAGGCGTCGTGCATGCTTCGGACAATCCGGATTTCCACGAGGGGCAATGGGTGATGGGCCTCAATGCACTGGAGGACTATTCGGTCGCCGCGCCGGGCGGCTTCACCATGCCGATCGATGTCGCTGCGGTGGCTTCGCCTTCGAACTATCTTTCCGCGCTCGGGGCCGTGGGGCTGACTGCTTACTTCGGCTTGCTGGAAGTGGCGCGTCCGCAGCCCGGCGAGACGCTGCTGGTGTCGGGGGCGGCGGGTGCAGTGGGATCGGCGGTGGGTCAACTCGGCAAGATCGCCGGATGCCGCGTGGTCGGCATCGCGGGCGGAGCGGAGAAGTGCCGACGTCTGATCGAGAACTACGGCTTCGACGCGGCCGTCGACTACAAGGGCAAGGATCACGCCGCGCTGGTCGCCGCCATCGCGGAGGCGGCGCCGGACGGCGCGAACGTGGTGTTCGAGAACGTGGGTGGTCCGGTGCTGGAGGCGGAAGTGTTCAACCTGGCGCTTCACGCGCGGGTCGTGCTCTGCGGGCTGATCAGTGAATACAATGCGCCCGAGAAGCTGGGTCTGCGCAACCTCTGGCAAGTGCTGACCCGGCGCGCGACCGTGCATGGCTTCCTGATCGCCGACTATGCGCATCGCTTCGCCGAGGGCGGGGCGCAGATGGCGCAGTGGCTGGGGGAAGGCCGGCTGCGCGCCGACGAGGATGTTCAGGAGGGGCTGGAGAATGCCTATGCGGCGTTTATGCGGCTGTTCTCGGGCGCGAATACCGGCAAGTTGGTGCTGAAGATCGCTTAGAGCATTTTCTAATCAGGTGGAATCACCGGATGACTTGGAAAATGCGTCAAACCAGAAACTTAGAGTGGTTGATGCCATGCAATCGGCTCAGAAGCCGCTCTAGGGCGTAAACGCATAAATGGCACCATCGAGGCGTCCAAATGGCGAACAGCTCGGGCCGAAGGGGCCGCCGGGCGGGCTGGTTGCCCGTCCAAGGTCGCTTTGGCGCGAGATGGAAGCCATTTGGGCGTCCTTCGGATTTGAGGCAAAATGGTCCATCGCTTCGTCAGGAAACCTGGAAATACGGACGTATTCCTGCGGCTTCCTTCCTTGCGCTGAACCATTTTGCCTCAAACCTCGATGGTGC
>NZ_ATHL01000060.1 GCF_000445125.1 Novosphingobium lindaniclasticum LE124 | reverse complement strand
GAGCGGCAGCTGCTGATCGGGAATGAACGCCATCGCGGCCAGGATCGCGAGCATCCCTGCAATCGCCACGTAAGTCAGCCAAGGGAACAGCCACATCCGCACGACAAGTCGCTCGGGGTTTTCAGCCTCCAGCCGCCGACGCAGGCGCAATTGCGAGAAGGCAACCAGCAGATAGACGAAGAGCGCAACCGTCCCATAGGAATTGACCAGAAACGCGAAGACCGTGTCCGGCGAAACATAGGACATGAACACCGCGACGAAGCCGAAGCCGCTCCCCGCCAGCGTCGCCGCCACCGGCACGCCGTTCCCGCTCACCCGCGCCAGAAGTGCCGGGGCATGGCCGTTGCGGGTCAGCGCGAAGAGCATGCGCGAGGAGGCATAGAGCCCGGAATTGAGCGCGGAGAGCACGGCCGTCAGGATGATCGCATTCATGATCTGCGCCGCCGCAGGGATTTTCATGGCGGAAAGGGCGCTGACATAAGGCGTGACGATCGTCGCCGAGTTCCACGGGATGATCGCCACGACCAGCACGATGGAGCCGACATAGAACAGTAGCACCCGGCTGATCACTGAATTGGTCGCCTTGGCAACCGCACGGGCCGGCTCGTCGGCTTCAGCGGCCGCGATGGTGACAATCTCAGCGCCGAAGTAAAACCCGGTCGCAGCCACCGCGCCGGTCAGCACCGGCAAGATGCCGTTCGGTGCAAAACCGCCATGTCCGGTCAAATTGGCCAGTCCCGGCCCCGGCGTGAACCACATGCCCGCAACGAACAGTCCGCCCAGCACCAGAAAGACGACAATAGCGGCCACCTTGATCGAGGCGAACCAGAACTCGAACTCGCCATACGAGCGGACCGAGAACAGGTTGCTCACGGTCAGGGCCAGCATCAGCGTCAGAGCCAGCAGCCATTGCGGCACTTCGGGCAGCCAGAAGCGGATGAGGTCCGCCCCCGCGATCGCCTCCAGCGCGACGACGATGACCCAGAAATACCAGTACATCCAGCCGGTCAGGAAACCCGCCATGTCGCCCAACGCGATCCGCGCATATTCGTAGAACGAACCGATCGTCGGCATCGCCGTCGCCAGTTCGCCCAGCATGCGCATGACCAGAATGACCAGTAGCCCGGTCAGCAGAAACGAAATGCTGGCCGCCGGCCCGGCCGACTGGATCACTACCCGGCTACCAACGAACAGCCCCGCTCCGATCACGCCCCCCAGCGCGATCATCGTCATGTGCCTTTGCTTGAGCGTGTGGCGCAGGTCGGGCTGCGCCTCCAGAACAGGTACATCGTGTATCAAGGCAACCCCCATCTGCGCGGCCCGCGCCTGCATGACGATCAATCGGCGAGTTCGGTCAGCACGTCGCGCAAGGTATCCACCAGCGTGTCGATCTGGCCGGTCTCCATCACGAAGGCCGGCGCGATGATCGCAGCATCACCTGTGGTCTTGAGGTGCAGGCCTGCATCGAACAGACGCTTCTGGACGATATGGCCGCACAGCCCCGGCCGCTCCGATGGTGCCAGATCGACGCCTGCGAGCATGCCGTAACCACGCACGTCGGTGACCAGCGCGAGGTCCTGCAAGGCTTCGATCCGATCGAGGAAATAGGCAGATGCCTGCCGCGCGCGGTCGAACAGCCCCTCGTCGCGGTAGATGTCGAGAGCGGCAAGACTGGCGGCGCAGCTCGCCGGATGGGCGGAGAAGGTATAGCCGTGGAAGAACTCCACCTGCCCGTCCGGCGCCTTGTCCACGATAGTGTCGTGGATCTCCCGCGAGACTGCCACCGCCGCCATCGGCTGGGCCCCGTTGGTGATCGCTTTGGCCATGGTGATGATGTCCGGCACGACGCCAAAAGCCTGCGCCGCATAGTTATGGCCGAGACGTCCGAAGCCGGTGATCACTTCGTCAAAGATAAGCAGGATGCCGTGGCGCGTGCAGAGTTCGCGCAGCCGTTCGAGATAGCCCTGCGGCGGCACCAGCACCCCGGTCGAACCGGCAATCGGCTCCACCACGCAGGCCGCGATGTTCTCGGCGCCGTGAAGCGCAACCAGACGTTCGAGATCGTCGGCCAGTTCAGCGCCGTACATAGGCTGGCCTATCGTACCGCGGTTCTGCTCCAGGAAGGTGTGCCGCATATGCACGACGCGAGGCCCTGCTGGACCGAAAGCGCGCCGGTTTGGCACCATGCCCGACAGTGCCACGCCGCCGAAGTTCACGCCGTGGTAGGCACGCTCGCGCGAGACGAACAGGTCGCGCCCGCCCTCGCCCCGCGCCCGGTGATAGGCCAGCGCGATCTTGAGCGCCGTCTCTACCGCTTCAGAACCGGAATTGCCGAAGAAGATGCGGTCCATGCTTTCCGGCGTCAGCGCCGCGATACGCGATGCCAGCCGGAACGATTGCGGATGGCCGCGCGTGAAGCTGGGCGCATAGTCGAGCGTCAGCAACTGGTCGCGAACGGCATCGGCGATCTCGGTGCGTCCGTGCCCGGCGGGCGTGGTGAACAGACCCGAACAGCCATCGAGGATCTGCTGGCCCCGCTCGCCGTAGTAATAACAACCCTCGGCGCGGCAAAGCATCTTGGGTTCGAGATGAAAATCCCTGTTCGCCGTGAACGGCATCCAGTGGTGCGAAAGGTCCGGCCGGTTTCCGGAAAGCGGTGCTTGCGTATCCATGACAATCATGATTGGTTGTGCAACGCAGCATTTGTAGTTCCAGTCGCCGACAAAACGATGGGTACAGATGTGACAGGGGACGCATCAACGTGCTTGACCAACCGGCCAGAAGACGACGCCAACGATCCGACCCGCTGATGTGGGCGCCGCTGTTCGGCATCCAGGACGACAGCGTCCGCACCCTGCAATTCCAGATCCGCAGCCGGATCGTCGATTCCATTCTCGACGGCACGTTGCCCGCCGGCACGCCGCTGCCATCCAGCCGGAAACTGGCTACGGAGTTGAAGGTTTCGCGAAACACCGTCATCCTTTCTTACCAACAGCTGGTGGACGACGGGTTTCTCCACGCGCGCGAGCGCAGCGGCTTCGTGGTATCCTCTCAGACACAGGAACGGAGGGTCGTCCCACCAGTCGAACCACGGCAGCTACCGCCGCTGGTCGAAGACCTGAACTGGGAAGCCCGGCTGCGTTCACAGTCCTCTCGCTATCGCAGCATCGAGAAGCCCACCAACTGGCAGGCCTACAAATATCCGTTCCTTTACGGCCAGTTCGATTCCTCCGTTTTCCCGATCAACGCCTGGCGCCAGTGCTGCCGTCAGGCGCTGGGCGTGCTGGAACTGAGCGACTGGGGACGCGACACCATCGACGAGGACGATCCCCTGCTGATCGAGCAGATCAGGACGCGCATCCTGCCCCGGCGCGGCATCTGGGCGGACAAGTCCGAGATCATGATCACGCTTGGCGCGCAGCAGGCCCTGTTCCTGCTGTCCGAAGCGCTGTTTTGCGAAAAGACCGTCATCGGCCTCGAAGATCCCGGCTATCCCGACATGCGCAATATCGCCCGGATCAAGGGCGCGCGCGTGCAGCCGCTGCCGGTGGACGAACACGGACTGATCCCGCAGCCCGGCCTCGCCGCCTGCGACTATGTTCACGTCACACCGAGCCACCAGTGCCCGACTACAGTAACGATGCCGCAAACGAGGCGGCGCGAATTGCTGGACTATGCCCGCCAGAGCGGGGCAGTGCTGATCGAGGACGATTACGACAGCGAGACCAGCTTCGACAACGCACCACAGCCTGCGCTCAAGGGCCTCGATGACAGCGGCCGGGTGATTTACGTGAGCAGCCTGTCGAAGATCCTCGCACCGGGACTGCGACTTGGCTTCGTGGTTGCCGACGCGCGGCTGATACGCGAACTGCGCGCCCTGCGCCGCCTGATGGTGCGGCACCCACCGCTCAACAACCAGCGCGCCATCGCGCTGTTCCTGTCGCTTGGACACTACGAACCGCTGATCCGCCGATTGACCGGGCTCTACCGCCAACGCGCGCGGGTTCTCGGCGATGCCCTCAGCCATCATATTCCCTCCGCGAAGTTCCGCCCGGCAACCGGCGGTTCGTGCATCTGGCTCGAATCGCCACAGGGGTTCAACGCTACCGAATCCGCCCGCCAGTGGCGCAGCGAGGGGCTGCTGTTCGAACCGGGCGATGTCTTCTTCGACGACCGCAGCGCAGGCCGCTCGCACATTCGCCTCGGTTATTCAGTCATCCCCGAAGCCCGGATTGAACCCGGCGTACGGCTGCTTGCACAGGCCATCGGCGGCTGAACGCCCGCAAGCGGTGTGGCTCACCGGAATGCGCTAACTGGCCCTACGCCACTGGCGCCACCACGAGGCAGTGAGACGTAACCAACAGGAGGTTACGCCATGCTCGCCGACAATACAGACCTGATCCAGCCCACTTGCTCCAACGATAGTTATGCGGGCGGCCACTTCATCGCCGGTCAGTTAGTTGCGGCGGCAAGTGACGAGACGTTTGTGGTCACTAATCCGGCAACTGGACGCGAAGTTGGTCGTGCCGCGCTGGGCAATGCGCGCGATGTCGAAAAGGCCGTCGCCGCAGCGGCCAAGGCTCGCCAGCAATGGGCCGCCGTCCCCGTCCGCGAGCGCGGCGCGAAGCTCGCCCGTGGTGCCACGCGCCTGCTCGAGCAAGCCGAGGAGATCGCCCGGTTGCTCGCGCTGGAAACCGGCAAGGCGATCCGTACGGAATGCCGTCCAGAAGTCCTGACCGCTGCCGATATCGGCACGTTCTACGCCGGGCTTGGCTCCGAACTGAAGGGCGAGACGCTGCCCTTCCGGCCCGACCTGCTCTCGGTAACCATCCGCGAGCCGCTGGGCGTAGTGGCCGCGATCCTGCCGTGGAACGTTCCGCTGGTGCTGATGATGCTCAAGATCGCGCCGGCCCTTGTCGCCGGCAACACGGTGGTCGTGAAAACCGCTGAGGAAGCACCGCTCGCAACGCTTATGGCAGCTCGGATTTTGGCGGAGGAACTACCTGCCGGCGTGCTCAATGTGATCCACGGCTTCGGCCCCGAATGCGGTCAGCCGCTGGTTGAGCATCCGCTGGTCGCCAAGGTGACGTTCACCGGCTCGCAGCCGGTGGGCGAGACGATCTACGCGAGCGCTGCCCGCAAGCTGATCCCGGTATCGCTGGAACTGGGCGGCAAAAGCCCGATGATCGTCATGGCCGATGCCGATCTTCCCAAGGCGGTCGCAGGCGCAATCGCCGGCATGCGCTTCACCCGGCAGGGCCAGAGTTGCACCGCCGCCAGCCGCATCTACGTCCACGAGACGATCTACGAGGACTTCCTCACCCGCCTCGCCGCGGAGACGCGCAAACTGAAGATCGGCGACCCTCTCGACGAAACCACCGATATCGGCACCATCATCTCACAGGATCAGATGGAACGCATCACCCATTTCATCGCCATCGGCCGCGAGACGCCTAACGTACGCATGATCGTCTGCGGCACGGCACCCGACGACGCAAACCTCGATCCCGCCCTCTTCGCCCTGCCCACGCTGTTCGCCGACATTCCCGACGAGAGTCCGCTGATGCGAGAGGAGATCTTCGGCCCGGTCGCCTGCGTGGTGCCCTGGAGCGATTATGAAGACGTATTGGAAGCCGCCAACGACACTGACTTCGGCCTTGCTGCAAGCGTCTGGACCAATGACCTCGCCAAAGCACTTGACGCCACTCGTCGGCTCGATGCGGGCTATGTTCAAGTCAACCAGAACCTAACGATCCAACCCAACCTTAGTTATGGCGGGTTCGGCAAGTCGGGACTCGGCAAGGAGGCTTCGCTGGAAGCCATGCTGGAGCATTTCAGCCGCAAGAAAACCATCGTGTTCGCCGGCTAAGGCTACTGAAGAAGCAATGGGCGGCCTCGACCTCTCCACCCTTTTCGCCACGAGCGCGATGGTTTTCGTGGCCGCCATCCTACGCGGGTTCACTGGCTTCGGTTTTGCCCTAGCGGCAACGCCGTTGCTGGCACTCCTGCTTCCACCTGCCCAGGTCGTACCGACAGTGCTTCTGCTACAGGTCGGCTCAAGCCTGATCGGGCTGAGAAAGACGCTGGAACACCAAGACCGCGCTTCTACCTGGCGGATAGGGGTCGCCGCCTGCATCGCGACGCCATTCGGCGTTGCCCTGCTCGGCATCATTCCAGCCGATCTTGCCCGCGTGATAATCGCTCTGGTCTCCCTTGCCGGGATAGCCTCCCTTCGCGCCGGCTTTCGGCTGGACCGCGAGCCAAACCGCCGGTTGGCCATGGCGACCGGGCTTATCGCCGGGCTCTTGGGGGGGTTATGTGCCATGTCTGGTCCCCCGGTGATCGCCTATTTCCTGTCGCGCCCTACGCCCTCGATACAGGCAAGGGCATCGATGATCCTGATTTTCCTCATGACAGGCATCATCGGACTTTTAACGGGTGCGACAACCGGACTGTTTACGATGGCGATTGGCGTCGAGGCGGCCTTGCTCGCTCCCTCAATGATAGTTGGGACGTGGCTGGGGAGCAGTCTGTTCACGCGTGCCCCGGACAGCCTGTTCCGCAAAGCCGCATTCGCGGCGCTGGGCCTGATCGCACTCATGAGCCTTGTAGCGGCGCTTCGCTGACGAGCGGGCGCCTGAGGGTCATCATTTCGCGGCGCGCCTGGGGACCGCCACAATTCGTTAGGTGATGCGGTTTTCATCATCATCATCACCCCTCGCGGAAAGGAAAATCATTGATTGCCGGAGCACACCTGACCATCGATCTGGAGGCATTGGCCGCGAATTACCGGCTTATCCGAGATCGCGCGGCGCCTGCTGCCGTTGGCGGTGTAGTCAAGGCGAACGGCTATGGCCTTGGCGCAGTGGAAGTCGCCCTTACCCTGATCGGCGAAGGGTGCCGCCATCTGTTCGTAGCCTTGCAGGGCGAGGCGGAGGCGCTCGTCCCGGAGCTTCCCCATGGCATTCCAGTCTACATCCTCAACGGCCTGCTGCCGGGAGGAGACGCGGCCTGCGCGGCAGTGGGCGCGGTCCCAGTGCTCAATTCGCTGGATCAGATCGAACGCTGGTCCGCCGAGGCGTCTGCGCGACATGCGCGGCTGCCAGCTGTGTTGCAAGTCGATAGCGGAATGTCGCGCATGGGCCTGCCCGCGGACGAGATCGAGCATCTCCTCGTGCGGCCCGAACTGCTCCGGTCAATCGATCTGCACTTCATCATCAGCCACCTTGCATGTGCGGACGAACCCGGCAACGCCATCAACGGCGCGCAGGAGACCCGCTTCCGCGCAATCGCGGCGCATTTCCCAGGTGTCCCGCTTGCGCTCGACAATAGCGGCGGCATTTTCCAGGCGCGCAGCCGTTTCGATCTCGTGCGCGCAGGCATCGCACTTTACGGCGGTGCGCCGCATGGCAACGCACCGAACCCGATGCAGGCAACCGTCGCACTCGAAGCCCACATCGCCCAGTTGCGAACGATCCCGGCGGAAACCGGTGTCGGCTACGGACTTACCTTCAAGACCACGCGTGAAAGCCGCATCGCCACCATTCCAGTGGGCTATGCGGATGGCTGGCCGCGCTGTCTGGGTAACAAGGGCGCAGCTTACATCTCCGGCATTCGCGTGCCGATTGCCGGGCGCGTATCGATGGACAGCATTACGCTGGATGTGACCGATGTTCCTGACGAACATCTCTATCCCGGGGCGCCGGTAGAACTGCTCGGCCCGCATCAGAACATCGATCAGGTCGCTGCCGACGCAGACACCATTTCCTATGAAATCCTCACCCAACTCAGCCGCCGCTACGAACGGGCCTATCTGCCCGCCGGGACCCGCGCACGCATCAGGAGCATCACCCCATGAAGATCGCCATTCTCGGCAGCGGCGTCATCGGCGTTACATCCGCCTGGTATCTGGCGGAAGCCGGGCACGAGGTCGTCGTGATCGACCGTCAGAACGGCCCGGCGCTGGAAACCAGTTTCGCCAACGCCGGCGAAATTTCGCCGGGTTATGCCTCGCCCTGGGCTGCACCTGGCATTCCGATGAAGGCTCTGCGCTGGTTGACGATGAAGCATGCGCCCCTGATCCTACGCCTCCATGCCGACCCGGCGATGCTGCGCTGGCTTTTCGCGATGCTTGGCAACTGCAACGCCCGTGACTATGCGATCAACAAGAGCCGCATGGTACGCCTTGCCGAATTCAGCCGCGACTGCCTTATCGCGCTGCGCCAAGATACCGGCATCGCATATGACGAGCGCATGCAGGGCACTCTACAGCTGTTCCGTGAGCAGAAGCAGCTGGACGGCATCGGCAAGGATATCGAAGTCCTCAAGGCAGACGGCATACCCTTCGAAGTGCTCGACAAGGCCGGCTGTATCGGCGCAGAGCCGGGGCTTGCCGCCAGCGCAGCGCCGATCTCCGGCGGCTTGCGCCTGCCCAACGACGAAACGGGCGACTGCTTCAAATTTACCAATGCCCTTGCCGCGATGGCTGCCAACAACGGCGTGCGTTTCCTCAACGGCACCTCCATCCACCGGCTTGTCGAGGAAAGCGGTCGGATCAGCCATGTCGAGACCGATCAAGGCAAGTTGATGGCTGACGCCTTTCTCGTCGCCATGGGCAGCTTCTCGCCGCAACTGGTAGCGCCATTGGGCATCCGCCTGCCGGTCTACCCGGTCAAGGGATACTCGCTGACCGTGCCCATCGTCGATGAGCCCCGCGCTCCGGTTTCCACGCTGCTGGACGAGAGCTATAAGGTGGCTATCACTCGGCTTGGCGACCGCATCCGCATCGGCGGGATGGCCGAAATCTCCGGCTACTCCCGCGATCTGTCGCCCGCCCGCCGTGCCACGCTGGAGCATTCGGCCGCCACCCTGTTTCCCGGCGCGGGCGATATGGCGCAGGGCAGTTTCTGGTGCGGCCTCAGGCCGATGACGCCGGACAGCACGCCGGTGATCGGCGCCACTAAAGTTCCGAACCTGTTTCTCAACACCGGTCACGGGACGCTTGGCTGGACGATGGCATGCGGTTCGGCCCATGTGATCGCCGATATTATCGCAGGACGCAAAGCGGCTATCGAAACGGCGGACCTTGCCATCAGCCGTTATTAATTCCTTGTACGAACCCGCTGGCGCGGGATTGGCGGCCGGGTCTGATGTCGTGCTGACCTCGCCGTCGACGCGTCTGGCTTGAGCCGGTTCGAGCGGGGGCAGACCCTATCGACTCCTTCAACCAAGGAGTCGAACGATGAACACCACCACCGTTATGATGCCCGTCCGGACGTTGCGCGAGCGCATGGCCGAAGACATGGACCTGCGCCACCTGTCACGCGCCACGCAGCGCAACTATCTGCGGGATGTGGCGCGGTTCGCCACCTGGCTGGGCCGTCCTCCTGATACCGCGACGGGTGAAGATCTGCGCCAGTTCCAGCTCGACCAGCGCGAGGCGGGGCTCGGCGGACCTACGCTGAACAGCATCGTGTCCGCGCTGCGCTTCTTCTACACGCATACGATCGACCGCCCGGACCTGACCCGCAAGCTCTACCGGGTGAAGCATCCCCGGTCCTTGCCCACGGTGCTCAGCCGCGAGGAAGTGACGCGGATGCTGGGCGCGACGACCAGCCTCAAGCATCAGGCCATCCTGTCCGTCGCCTATGGCGCGGGCCTGCGCGCTTCGGAAGTGTCCAAACTCAGGGTCAGCGATGTCGATGGCGAGCGCATGCTGCTCCGAGTGGAATGCGGCAAGGGTGGCGGGCATCGCAACGCCATGCTCCCGAATGACCTGCTGCATCTTCTGCGCGCATGGTGGAAGGAGGGACGAGATCAGGGCGTCATGCACCGCGATGGCTGGCTGTTCCCGGGGCAGCATTATCTCAAGCCCATCTGCTATCGACAGATACATCGCATCGCGGCCGAGGCAGCACGCGCTGCCGGCATCACGAAGCGGGTCGGACCCCATACCTTGCGCCACAGCTTTGCCACGCATCTACTCGAAGATGGGATCGACATCCGCATCATCCAGGCGCTGCTCGGGCACGCGAAGTTGAACACCACGGCGCTCTACACCCAGGTGGCAACCCGCACCTTGAGGAACGTGGTCAGTCCGCTCGACAAGCTGGCTGTGCTCCCGGCTCCTCGATCGCAGGCATCGCCAGACGGTTGAGGCGTGCGCGCCGGCCATGAGGTCGCCGACATATTCCGCGCTGCCGGGCCGGCCTACCGCGCGGCCCACACCGGACATCTGAGCCTGACACAGCTCAAGGTCATGACGGCGATCGAGAACTGCCGCACCGCTGCCCTGGGCGGTCATGTCGAGGCCTGCGAGGACTGCGGGCATTGGCGGATTGCCTATAACAGTTGCCGCAACCGGCACTGCCCCAAGTGCCAGGGTGCGGCGGCGCGTACCTGGCTGGCGGAACGCGAGGCCGATCTGTTGCCGGTGGGGTACTTCCACGTCGTCTTCACGCTGCCAGCGCAGATCGCCGGGATCGCCTTCCACAACAAGGCGCTGCTCTACGACCTGCTGTTCCGCGCGGCGTCCGAGACCATGCTGACGATCGCGGCGGATCCCAGGCACCTCGGCGCGCGCATCGGCATCACTGCCGTGCTGCATACATGGGGTTCGTCGATGACGCACCACCCGCATGTGCACATGGTCGTGCCGGGCGGCGGCATCGGCCCGGGCGGGACGCGATGGATATCCTCGCGTCCCGCCTTCCTCCTGCCGGTCCGTGTCCTGGGCAAGCTGTTCCGCCGGCTATTCCTGACCCGGCTGATCCAGTTCCACGATAGCGGTAAGCTCGCCTTCTTCGGATCGCTCGCGCCACTGAGCGAACGCCGCGCGTTCCTGCGTCATATCGCTCCGGTCCGTAAGAAGCGCTGGGTGGTCTATGCCAAGCCGCCGTTCGCTGGCCCCGAAGCGGTGCTGGCCTACCTGTCGCGCTATACGCACCGGGTCGCCATATCGAACCGGCGGATCCTGGCCTTCGATGGCGCTGACGTGACCTTGCGCTACAAGGATTACCGCCGGGATGGGGCAGATCGCCAGCGCATCATGACGATCCCCGCCGACGAGTTCATCCGGCGGTTCCTTACCCATGTCCTGCCGCGCGGCTTCCACCGCATCCGGCATTACGGCCTGCTGGCGGGCTCTCGTCGCCAGGCCAGCCTCGGGCTTGCCCGCGACCTGCTCCAAGTCGCACCCGAACCTGAAGCGCCCGACACCGAAAAGCCGACGGACCTGCGCCCGCCATGCCCCTGCTGCGGCGGCCCCATGATAATCGTCGAAACCTTTGAGCGCTGGCGGCAACCGCGTGCCCCACCGGAAATGCTCTTGTCTACCCGGGAAACCGCGTCATGACCCGGCATGGCCCGACCGTCATCCCTCCCGCAACACTTCGCTCGCGGGACCGGACCTTCGTCGCGCCTATCGCCATCTTCATGGCGCAAGAACGCCTGCTGCGGGTCCGACGATGCTCCATCGGTATCGCCGACCATGACGGCGGCGGGCTTATGGCCAACCCATGTCTGCGTCCGCAACGAAGCACATCAAGCTCCAGACGGCGCCGAAACTGAAATCCCCATAGCGCATTTCTTGCCGATCCGCGGGTCGTACATGTCCGGGTTTGCGTACGCCTGCCGGCGCCCGAAACCCTTCGAC